>NZ_CP023009.1:617779-926669 GCF_003515985.1 Lonsdalea britannica
AGGAACTTTTCCCCTTCATGAAACGCCCGGACTATCGCACTCTTCAGGCCCTGGACGCCGTAATCCGCGAGCGTGGCTTCGAACGCGCTGCACAGAAACTTTGTATTACTCAATCCGCCGTATCGCAGCGCATCAAGCAGCTTGAGAATCTCTTTGGTCAGCCGCTGTTAGTCAGAACGATCCCGCCCCGGCCGACCGAACAGGGGCAAAAGCTGCTGGCGCTGCTGCATCAGGTGGAACTGCTGGAAGAAGAGTGGCTCGGCGATGAAAACAGCAGCGAGGCTCCTCTCCTGCTATCACTCGCGGTCAACGCCGATAGTCTGGCGACCTGGCTGCTGCCAGCATTGCAGTCGGTGCTGGCGGACTCGCCGATTCGTCTGAACCTGCAGGTGGAAGATGAGACACGCACGCAAGAGCGTTTGCGTCGCGGCGAGGTCGTCGGTGCCGTGAGTATTCAGCCACAGCCGCTGCCAAGCTGTCTGGTCGATGCGCTAGGCGCGTTGGACTACCTGTTCGTCGCCTCGCCGGAATTCGCGAAACGCTATTTCCCGAACGGCGTCACCCGCTCCGCCTTGCTGCGCGCGCCCGCCGTTGCTTTCGACCATCTGGATGATATGCATCAGGCGTTTTTACAGCAGAATTTCGACCTTTCGCCCGGCAGCGTCCCCTGCCATATCGTGAACTCGTCGGAAGCATTTGTGCAGCTGGCCCGTCAGGGCACCACCTGCTGCATGATCCCCCACTTGCAGATCGAACGAGAGCTGGCTAAAGGCGAGTTGATCGATCTCACGCCGGGCCTGTTGCAGCGACGGATGCTGTATTGGCATCGCTTCGCTCCGGAAAGCCGGATGATGCGTAAAGTGACGGATGCGCTGTTGGATCACGGGCGTCGGGTGCTGCGTCAGCCCTGATCGCAGCAAAAATTCCGCGCCCGCGGAGTGAGGAGATTAAGGCTGACGTTGCAGCTCATACACGACGTCGACCTGATCGTCGAAATGAATGGTTTGCTGCTCGTAGGTCTGGGACGCCATCGTCTGTACGGCCGCATCCGACGCCTTCAACATCCGCGCCACTGGCACCGGCTGATAATTGGCGACGTGATAACGAATGCTGTAAATCGGCCCCAGCGTCGCTTTGAAACCGCTGGCCAGCGCCTGCGCCTGACTGCTCGCTTGTTCGATCGCCTTCTGACGCGCCTGATCGCGATAGGTATCCGGATTGGAGACGCTAAGATCGACCGTGCGAATTTCGTTCAGGCCAGACTTCAGCGCGCCATCCAGCAGCTCATTCAGCTTATCCAGCTGACGTACCGTGACTTCCACCTGTCGAACGGCAAGATAGCCTTTCAGCACGGAGCCGCCGGTTTTCAGGTAGTCATATTCAGGCTGGGTGCGGATATTGGCCGCATTGATATCTTTCTTGTCGATCCCCTGCTTGGCGAGGAAATCGAAATATTGCGCCACGCGGGCATCCGCCTGTTTTTTGGCATCAGCGGCATCCTTGGAGGACACGCTGACTTCAATGGCCAGACGCGCGATATCCGGCGTAGCGTCCACGCTTGCCGCGCCTGAGGTGACGATGTGCGGGCCATTAGGCAACTCGTTGGCCGTAGCGGCGGCGGATAGCGCCCCCATACCGATAATCGCAGCCAGTGTCAGTGTCTTGAGTTTCACACTCTCTCCTTTCAAATTGTGACGGCAGTGCACACCATACGCGAGGTGGCTACCACTCAATATAGGAGAGTTTCTGAATATTCGCAGAGCGTTAGCTAAACGAAAGGGCAATGAAAAGGTCCGACGCGCGGTTTTTTTCACTCTCGAACAGTCATCGAAAATCTCTTATCGTGCAGAGAGTTAGTTTCATCCACGCCTTGGATACACTGTCGACCTTGTGAAAGCGATACACCGTCGAGGCGCATGACGGCGGCTTGAAATAGCGCCTCAGTCGCTCACCCCGCAGGCCGTCAACACTCACCACAGAACACCGATGTTTCTCTGTCTATTGCTGACATCTCACCGCGATTCGTCACTCATCATCGCGGGCCTATCGATTCGCTGCGAAGGCCGACGGGGGCTGTCCGAATTGTTTGCCAAAGGCTGTGGTGTAGGCGCTATGGCTATCGTAACCACTTGCCAGCGCGACCTGCGTAATCGGCATTCCCTGCATCAATAACGTCAGCGACGACATCAGCCGCAGCTGCTGGCGCCATTTGCCGAAGGTCATACCGGTCGACTGGAGAAAATGCCGATGGAAAGTCTTATCACCCATCGCCAGTCTGTTGGCCCACTCGGCGGCGGTGGCGGTATCGTCCGGGCTGTCCACCAGCGCCTGACACACTTGCTGCATCGCGCTATCAGCGCTGCCTGTAGGCCAGGGAAGGTGGAGCGGAAGCACCGGCTGGGTGTGCAGTTCTTCAACCAACAGCTCACCGAGTAGACGCAGACGAGTGGAAGAGACAGCGGCATCCTCGGATTGGCCTAACGCCATGATCAGTTCCCGCAGCAGACCGGAGACATGAACGACGCAATCGGTCGACGGCAAGCGAGCGCATACATCCTCACGCACAAACAGACCATGTGCTTGCAGCGCCACCGGGACTACCAGCCGGTGCGCCACACCCGATCGTAACCAGACCGCAGCGGTGGGCGGCACCAGCCACTGGCCGCTGTCGGCCTCCACACGCAACAGGCCACGATCCGCATAGATCAAATGACCATAAGGGTGCGAGTGCGAAGTCACGATATGGCCCGCGGGATAGCGTACGGCGACACCGAATACCGGCAGGCCGCAGGCTTCTCCTGCGCTCAGGTCAAGCGCATGTGAGCCGTATTCGGAAGAGGAAAAGCCCATGACGGTAAAGTTTGTCCAAATAAATAAAGTATTTGTCCATTTTTATGTAGATGGACGCCACCTGCAAGCCTAACATCGAAAACAAAGTCATCTACTGGGTCTATTCACCGATGTTCATACACTCTCTTTCACCACGGCGACTATCCCTGATCTCTGGTCGGGGTCTGCGCACGTCCGTTCGTGCCACGACCCATCCTGATTCCCCCTGACCCCGACCCTCGTCAGCTTTCTCCAAGCCAGGGGGATCAGGTGCCCACAATGTCCCTGGAGTCCTTTTCATGCTGACCGATCCTTCCCAGAAATACCGTCCTACAGCTCCGGTCGATCTGACCGACCGCCAATGGCCATCACGTACCCTGACACAAGCCCCAATCTGGCTGTCCACCGACTTACGCGACGGCAATCAGGCCCTGTTTGAGCCGATGAACCGCGAGCTTAAAATCCGCTTGTTCCATGAGCTGGTACGCATTGGTTTTAAGGAGATCGAAGTGGGCTTTCCTGCCGCTTCGCGCACTGATTTCGACATCGTGCGTCACTTGATCGACACGGACCAGATTCCTGAAGACGTCACTCCGATGGTGATGACGCCATTGCGCGATGACCTGATCGCCGAAACGGTGCGCTGTGTGGCTGGCGCACGACGTGTGATCGTGCATTTCTACAACGCTATCGCCCCCGCGTGGCGCGAGATCGTCTTCGGCATGAGCGTGCCGCAGATTATCGATATGGTGGAGCAGCGGATTACGCTGTTCAAACAACTGACGGCGGCCCACCCGGAAACCGAATGGGTCTTGCAATACTCACCCGAGACTTTTTGCATGGCCGAGCTGGAGGTTTCACTGGCCGTCTGCAACGCCGCCATCCGCGCGTGGGATGCCGGTCCGCAGCGACCGATGATCATCAACCTGCCGACCACGGTAGAGATCGCTACGCCCAATGTTTTCGCCGACCAGATCGAATGGATGGATCGCCGGTTAGCGCGGCGCGAGCATATCGTGCTGTCCGTGCATCCCCATAATGATCGGGGGACGGGCGTGGCCTGTGCCGAACAAGCCATGCTGGCCGGTGCGCAACGGGTGGAAGGTTGCCTGTTCGGCAATGGTGAACGCAGCGGCAACGTCGATGTGGTGACGCTGGCGCTGAACCTGTACACCCAAGGCATTGCGCCGGGACTGGACTTCTCCGACATTGCGGCGGTCGCCCGCGTGGCCGAGGAATGTACCGCGCTGCCTGTACACCCGCGCCATCCTTATGTCGGCGATCTCGTCTTCACGGCGTTTTCCGGCTCGCATCAGGATGCCATCGCCAAGGGCTTTGCCGCACAAAAAGCCGATGAGCCGTGGCGCGTGCCTTACCTGCCCATTGACCCCAAAGATCTGGGCCGCACTTACGACAGTATCGTGCGCGTCAATAGCCAGTCAGGCAAAGGCGGGATCGCCTTTTTGCTGCAGCGGGACCACGGTATCGTCATGCCGCGCCGTATGCAGGTGGAGTTCAGCGCCATCGTTCAAGCACAGGCCGACGCCAGCGAGACGGAGCTGACCAGCCAGCAAATTTGGGACCTGTTTAAGCGCACCTACTTTGCCCCGCTTCGGGAACAGCCCGGCTTTATTCATCATCGCCATCGCTTGTTCGAGCATGCAGACGGGCAAGGTATTGAGCTGGCGCTGGTGAGTGAAGCCGGTGACGTCAAAACCTGCAAGGGGACAGGCAGCGGCCCCATTGACGCGGCTGTCGCGGCGCTGGGCATGCCGCTGCGCATCGATAGTTATGAAGAACGCAGTATGGGGGCAGGGTCCGATGCAATGGCGCTGGCCATTGTGGAGGCCGCGATACCCGGCGTACCCGGTTCGCGCTTCGGCGTAGGACGACATGCGAACATCGCAACCGCGTCAGTTTTAGCCGTGTTGAGTGCCGCAGCCCGATTCGCTACGGAGATGGCGACGGCCGACTGAGAGGCGATAGATGACCGCCCAGGGGCTTCGCGCTGGGCAGTCTTCACCGTGAGTTTTCATCAGTGGGGTTTAGTGAGGTGACGCTGCCGCTCTCCCCGTTTTCGCTGTTGGCTCACGTTGGCGCGTCTGCATCTCAAACCTGCGCGTCCTATGCTTTATGAACGCAATCTCTGACAGCGAAATTAGCTTATTAAACGGTGGGATTTATAGCGCGTTGGCGTCGTCTGGGAAGGCGTATTCGGGCGGAAAAAAGGATATCGCGCTGCCCGTAAAAGGGGGCGGACAGCGCGTAAAAGAGAGGACTGACTTACGCCTTGTCGGCGGGTTCCGCCGTCGCAGTCTGGTGCAAATGCACATCCATCTGCGGGTAAGGAATGCCGATCTGATGTTTATCAAGCGCACGCTTGAAGTTTTCCAGCAGGTCCCAGTTCACCTCGGTGGAGTCTGCGTTGGTCGTCCATACGCGCACGACAAAGTTCAGGGAAGACGCCGCCATTTCGTTCAGACGGATCACAACATCTTTATCTTTCAGAATACGGTCGTCTGCTTTGATGATGTCGCCCAGCACTTTCTTCACCACATCGATATCTGCATCGTAAGCGACGCCCACAATGATCTCGGTACGGCGATTCGGCTCGCGGGAGCTGTTGATGATATTGCCGGAGATGATCTTGCCGTTCGGTACGACAATGATGCGGCCATCAGTGGTCAGCAGCGTACTGGAGAAAATCTGTACCTGAGTCACGGTGCCGCTCACGCCACCCAGATCGACCGTTTCACCGGTACGGAAAGGACGGAACATCACAATCAGCACGCCAGCAGCGAAGTTGGACAACGAACCTTGCAGCGCCAAACCTACGGCCAAACCGGCGGCACCCAACACGGCGATAATCGATGCCGTCTGTACGCCGATGCGGCTTAACGCGGCAATCAATGTAAAGGCAATCACGCCGTAGCGCGCAATCGCAGACAGGAAATCCGCGACCGTGGCATCGATATTACGCGCCCGCATCAGACGGTTCAGGGTGCCTGAAACCACCCGCGCGACAATCAATCCCGCGATCAGAATGACCAGTGAGGAAACAATATTAACCGCATACTCCAGCAGCACATGTTGATTGTTGGTCAACCAGGTCTGCGCGCGACTTACGCTTTCTGTTACACCTAAATCTTCCATTAACTTACTCCTGTTTGAGACTCGCTAAACTCACTTACCCACACCAAAATCTACCGTTATTGGTTTAAAACGGCAGTAAAAATAAGGCTCCCGAAGGAGCCTTATTGAAGCCATTTAAATCGTATTTATTACAGAACGTCGATCGCGTTCAGTTCTTTAAAGGCTTGTTCCAGACGAGCGATCATGGTGCTCTGCGCAGCACGCAGCCATGCACGCGGGTCGTAGTATTTCTTGTTCGGCTTGTCAGCGCCTTCCGGGTTACCCAGCTGTGCCTGCAGGTAGCCTTCGTTTTTCTTGTAGTATTCCAGAATACCTTCCCAGGTAGCCCACTGGGTGTCGGTATCGATGTTCATTTTGATAACACCGTAGCCAACCGCTTCTTCGATTTCTGCAGCAGTAGAACCAGAACCGCCGTGGAACACGAAGTTCAGGCTGTTGTGCGGCAGGTTGTATTTTTCAGAAACGAAGTCCTGAGAGTTGCGCAGGATTTTCGGCGTCAGCTGTACGTTACCCGGCTTGTAAACGCCGTGTACGTTACCGAAGGAAGCCGCGATGGTGAAACGCGGGCTGATAGCGTTCAGTTTTTCGTACGCGTAAGCCACGTCTTCCGGCTGAGTGTACAGCGCGGAGTTGTCCAGATGGCTGTTATCTACGCCATCTTCTTCACCGCCGGTGCAACCCAGTTCGATTTCCAGAGTCATACCCAGTTTCGCCATGCGAGTCAGGTATTTGCTGCAGATTTCGATGTTTTCTTCCAGAGACTCTTCAGACAGGTCGATCATGTGAGAAGAGAACAGCGGTTTGCCGTGAGCAGCGAAGAATTTTTCGCCAGCGTCCAGCAGTCCGTCCAGCCACGGCAGCAGTTTCTTAGCGCAGTGGTCAGTGTGCAGAATAACCGGAACACCATAGTATTCAGCCATCTGATGAACGTGATGCGCGCCAGAGATAGCACCCTGGATAGCCGCCTGCTGCGGAACATCGGATTTCAGGCCTTTACCTGCGATAAAGCCAGCACCGCCGTTGGAGAACTGTACAATGACAGGTGCGCGAACTTTTGCAGCAGTTTCCAGCACGGCGTTAATTGAGTCGGTACCGACACAGTTAACGGCGGGCAGAGCAAATTTGTTTTCTTTTGCGACTGCAAAAACTTTCTGTACGTCATCACCAGTGATGACACCAGGTTTTACGAAATCGAAGATTTTAGACATGTTACGTGTCCTGTTTCGTTGGCCGTGGGGGGTTAGAGATAGCAACGGTTGCCTCCACCTCAGCATAGAGACAACCGCAAACGGGAGATACCTCTCCCGTCGTTCGTCATTACTGCTTAGCGCGTTCTTCCAGCATCACTACGGCCGGCAGTTTTTTACCTTCAACGAACTCAAGGAAGGCGCCGCCGCCAGTAGAGATGTAAGAGATTTTGTCTTCAATACCGAACAGGTCGATAGCTGCCAGAGTATCGCCGCCGCCCGCGATGGAGAAAGCGTCGCTATCGGCAATCGCCTGTGCGATCACTTCGGTGCCTTTACGGAAGTTCGGGAATTCGAACACACCTACCGGACCGTTCCACAGGATAGTCTTGGCATTTTTCAGGATTTCAGCCAGGCGTTCTGCAGAAACGTCGCCCAGATCCAGAACCTGTTCGTCATCTTTGATTTCAGAGACGGATTTCATCGTGCAGCTGGCGGTTTCAGAGAACTCAGTCGCTACGCGCACATCGGTCGGTACCGGAATGTCGCAAGTTTCCAGCAGTTTTTTCGCTTCCGGAATCAGGTCCGCTTCATACAGGGATTTACCCACGTTGTGGCCCTGAGCCGCGATGAAGGTGTTGGCGATACCGCCACCGACGATCAGCTGGTCAGCGATTTTAGACAGAGAGTCCAGCACGGTCAGTTTGGTGGAAACTTTAGAACCACCGACAATAGCGACCATCGGACGAGCCGGTTTGCCCAGGGCTTTACCCAGCGCTTCCAGTTCAGCAGACAGCAGCGGACCTGCACAGGCGATCGGTGCGAATTTACCAACACCGTGAGTTGAAGCCTGAGCGCGGTGAGCCGTACCGAAGGCGTCCATGACGAACACGTCGCACAGCGCGGCGTATTTTTTAGCCAGCACTTCGTCGTCTTTCTTCTCGCCTTTGTTGAAGCGGACGTTTTCCAGAACAACCAGTTCGCCTTCCGCTACATCAACGCCTTCCAGGTAGTCTTTCGCCAGACGTACTGGTGAAGACAGTTTGTCTTTCAGGTAGTTAACAACCGGCAGCAGAGAAAATTCTTCGTTGTATTCGCCTTCGGTAGGACGACCCAGGTGAGAAGTCACCATCACGCGGGCACCCTGCTTCAGCGCTTTTTCGATTGTCGGCAGAGATGCGCGGATACGCGCATCGGACGTCACTTTGCCAGCTTTAACCGGTACATTCAGATCCGCACGGATCAGCACACGTTTGCCAGCCAGATCCAGATCGGTCATCTTAATTACAGCCATGGTGAATCCTCTTGGTTGATTCTCTTAAAGTTGCTTGAGCGAGGCGTCGGCAGAACCGCCGCCGCGTACTAGAATCCGCAGGCCGCCATTGCCCGAGTTGTATCCAACATACGGTTGGCGAAGCCCCATTCATTATCGCACCAGACCAGTGTTTTTATCAGATGATGTCCACTGACCCGGGTTTGTGTTCCGTCTACGATCGCGCTGTGCGGATCGTGATTAAAATCGGCCGAAACTAACGGTAATTCTGTGTAGTCAACTATACCACGAAATGCCCCTCGCGCTGAGCTTTGCAGCAGGCTATTGATTTCGCAGACGTTTACTTTACTTCTCACGCTAACACTTAGATCGATCGCCGTGACGTTCGTGGTGGGAACCCGCACGGAAATCGCTTCGAAACGATCCTGAAACTTCGGGAAAAAACGCGTAATTCCCGCCGCCAGCTTGGTGTCCACCGGAATGATTGACTGGCTGGCCGCCCGCGTGCGGCGCAAATCATGATGATACGCGTCAATCACCGGCTGATCGTTCATTGAGGCATGAATGGTGGTTACCGTACCGCTTTCAATGCCAAAAGCGTCATCGAGCAGTTTTATCACGGGAATAATACAGTTGGTGGTGCAGGAAGCGTTCGACACCAGACGGTGGTCAGACCGCAAATCATCCTGGTTAACGCCGTACACCACGGTGGCGTCCAGATCTGGCGTACCGGGATGCGAAAACAGCACCTTGCGAGCGCCAGCGGCCAAATGCGCTTCACCGTCAGCCCGGCTGCCGTAGACGCCGCTGCAGTCCAGCACGATGTCCACGCCCAGTTCTTTCCAAGGCAGGTTTTGCAACTGAGGCTCGTGCAGCAGGCGAATGATGTCATCCCCCACGTACAGCTGGTCGCATTCCTGACCGACATCCCACGAAAAACGGCCATGGCTGCTGTCGTACTTGAGCAGGTGGGCGATCCCTTCGGCGTTCGCCAGCTCATTGATCGCGACAACGGAGATCTCGGCGCGCCGCCCGGACTCATAGAGAGCCCGCAATACGCTGCGTCCTATCCGACCAAAACCGTTTATCGCAATACGGATCGTCATGAAATTCCCTGTGTAATGATAAAACCGCTGGTCCTATAGAATAATCAGTACATCTTCAGGAATAAACCGTTGGTTATACCTTGCGTTTTCTTCGTCATCGGCCCGTAAAACCCGGCTGATTTAGCGGAATAAGGTGACTGCTCCGATGACTGAAACGCTTCAGCTAGCATAAACGAATTCATTGTCAAAAGGAATCGTCCCCACAGGCATGTGCCAGAAGAGTGATGTACGTCAAAAAAATGAATACAACTACTTGTCGCCTCGTAAAAGCAGGGATCGCAGATCAAAAAAGGCCGGGAGTTTCCCCGGCCTTTTTAGTGAAACGCAGCGCTTATTTCAGCAGGGCTTTTGCCTTAGCCACGACGTTTTCGGTCGTGAAGCCAAACTCTTTGAACAGCAGCTCGGCTGGCGCAGACTCACCGAAAGTGGTCATGCCAACAATCGCTCCGTTCAGGCCCACATACTTGTACCAGTAGTCGGCGATACCAGCTTCCACCGCCACGCGCGCGCTCACGGCGGCAGGCAGTACGGATTCACGGTACGCGGCATCCTGCTTATCGAACGCGTCAGTCGAAGGCATGGAAACCACACGCGCCTTCACGCCGTCGTTCGTCAGCTGCTGCCAGGCCGCTACGGCCAGTTCTACTTCAGAACCGGTCGCGATCAGGATCAGGTCAGGCTGACCGTCGCTGTCTTTCAGTACATAAGCGCCCTTGGCGATATTCGCCAGTTGCTCAGCGGTGCGTTCCTGCTGCGCCAGATTCTGACGAGACAGAATCAGCGCGGTAGGACCGTCTTGACGTTCAATCGCATATTTCCATGCCACGGCGGTCTCGACCTGGTCGGCCGGTCGCCATGTGCTCAGGTTCGGCGTTACGCGCAGGCTGGCCAGCTGTTCAACAGGCTGGTGAGTCGGGCCATCTTCACCCAGACCGATGGAATCATGGGTATAAACGTAGATACTGCGCAGTTTCATCAGCGCCGCCATACGTACCGCGTTACGCGCGTATTCCACGAACATCAGGAAGGTGGCGGTGTAAGGAATGAATCCGCTGTGCAGGCCAATCCCGTTAGCGATAGCGGTCATACCGAACTCGCGCACGCCGTAGTGGATGTAGTTGCCCACCGGATCTTCATTCAACGGCTTCGATCCAGACCACATAGTCAGGTTGCTTGGCGCCAAATCGGCTGAGCCGCCCAGGAATTCAGGAAGCAGTTTGCCGTAGCTCTCCAACGCATTCTGCGAAGCCTTACGGCTGGCGATGCTGGCTGGGTTAGCCTGCAGCTCTTCAACGTATTTAGCGGACTCCGCCTGCCAGTTTGCCGGCAGTTCGCCGTCGACGCGGCGACGGAATTCAGCGGCCAGATCCGGATAGGCACTCGCGTAAGCGTCGAATGCCTTGTTCCACAGCGACTCTTTGCGCTGTCCCGCATCGCGAGCATCCCACTCAGCGTAAATTTCCGCTGGGATTTCGAACGGACCGTAGTTCCAGCCGATGTTTTTACGAGTCGCGGCCACTTCGGCATCGCCCAGCGCCGCGCCGTGCACTTCATGCGTGCCCTGCTTGTTCGGAGAACCGAAGCCGATGACCGTTTTGCACATCAGCAGAGACGGTTTGTCGGTCACCAACTGTGCTTCGCCGATAGCGCGTTTGATCGCATCCGCATCGTGACCGTCGATACCGCGGATCACATGCCAGCCGTAGGCTTCGAAGCGCGCGGCCGTGTCATCGGTAAACCATCCGGTGATGTGACCGTCGATGGAAATACCGTTGTCATCGTAGAACGCCGTCAGTTTGCCGAGTTTCAGCGTCCCCGCCAGTGAACAGACCTCGTGAGAGATCCCTTCCATCATGCAGCCATCGCCCAGGAACGTGTAGGTGTGGTGGTCGACGATGTTATGTCCCGGACGGTTGAACTGCGCCGCCAGCGTACGCTCGGCGATCGCCATACCGACCGCGTTCGCGATCCCCTGACCCAGCGGCCCCGTGGTGGTTTCCACGCCCGGCGTATAGCCGACTTCCGGGTGACCCGGCGTTTTGGAGTGCAGTTGACGGAAGTTTTTCAGTTCTTCCAGCGGCAGGTCATAGCCGGTCAGGTGCAGCAGGCTGTACATCAGCATGGAGGCATGACCGTTGGACAGCACGAAGCGGTCGCGGTTGGCCCAGTGCGGGTTAGCAGGGTTATGATTAAGGTAGTCACGCCACAGGACTTCGGCGATATCGGCCATACCCATCGGTGCGCCCGGATGGCCAGATTTGGCCTTCTGCACACCATCCATGCTCAACGCACGGATAGCATTGGCAAGTTCTTTACGAGAGGACATGCTTTACTCCAGATCGGATTGAACAAGTGTCTTGCCGAACACACGATATATAAATCAAAACGTTAGCCCGAAAAGACCAAGAAGAGATAGTTCTAAATGTACATGAAAACCCGGCTGAATGCACTGGGAACCGTATGGGCCGAGCGCCCTTAGGACGGGGGATTCACGCCATCGCAGCACCGTCAAACGTCGCGATTGCCCGCCCATTCAGGGATGCGGCGTACTATTTCCCGACGAATAGAATGTTCTGCATTTATTCCTATTAATACCATGTACATTCCCTTACATTATCCCTGCTTTTATTACGTCTTTAGTCGAAGACGCGTTGTTTTTATTTACAATCCTAGGGAGAACAGGGATGAAATTACGAGTTTCACTATTAGCTATCGTCATGGCAACGTCATTGAGCGGCTGTAAGAGCATGGACGCAGCGCAGATGCTGCAGTCCGGCACCCAGGCTTTCAAAGCGGCCTCTCTGAGTGATTCAGATGTGAAAACGCTCAGCGCGCAGTCTTGCCAGGAAATGGATAAAGAGGCGAGCATCGCACCCGCCAACAGCAAATACACCAAGCGTCTGAACAAAATCGCCAACGCACTCGGTCACGACATCAACGGCACCCCGGCTAACTACAAAGTTTACCTGACTAAAGACGTCAACGCCTGGGCGATGGCTAACGGTTGCATCCGCGTATACAGCGGCCTGATGGACATGATGAACGATAACGAAGTCGAAGGCGTTCTGGGTCATGAAATGGGTCACGTCGCGCTGGGTCATAGCCGTAAAGCTATGCAGGTCGCTTACGCGGCAGAAGCTGCACGTTCCGCGGCTGCATCTGCGGGCGGCGTTGCTGCTACGCTGTCCAAGTCTCAGTTGGCCGATCTGGGCGAAGCGCTGGTCAATGCACAGTTCTCTCAGGCTCAGGAATCTCAGGCTGATGACTACTCCTTCGATCTGCTGAAAAAACGTGGCGTAAACCGCGAAGGTCTGGCGACCAGCTTCGAGAAACTGGCGAAGATGGATGCCGGCCGCGACAGCAGCATGTTTGACTCCCACCCGGCGTCTAAAGAACGTGCTGAACATATCCGCAAGCGCATCACCGAAAACAAATAATCGCTGACGCTTTCAGATAACGACAAAGGGCGCCCCGGCGCCCTTTTCATTTCGACTTCCGCCCTCTCCGCTCACTTGGCCAGCCTGACATCTTGATCGCATTGCGATTGATCCAGCCTGAACGTCGTTCGGTTGCCCGCGTGGCACCCTGTCTTATGGGACAACGCGTTAACGTCAACGCGCGGTGTGGCAATGCCAGAAACAATAAAGGCTGAGTTCACACTCAGCCTTCTCGTATTGTGACGCCTCCGGACGCGTTACTCGTCTTCGAGGTAGGTGTAACCGTAAAGCCCGGTTTCGAACTCATGCAGGAACTGGGCACGCAGCTCTGGCTGCAACTGAGCCGCTTTCACCTGATCGCGGAAGCGAGACATCAGCACATCCGGATTCAGCTGCACGTACTCCAGCATATCCGCGACGGTATCGCCTTCGTCTGACTCCACCACATCGACCTTGCCGTCTTCACCGACAAAAACATCCACGGTGGCGGTATCGCCGAACAGGTTATGCATGTTGCCCAGGATTTCCTGGTAAGCGCCCACCATGAAGAAGCCCAGCAGCGGCGGATCTTCCGGATTGTACGGCGGCATCGGCATTGTCGTAGCGATACCGTCCCCATCGATATAATGATCGATCGCGCCATCGGAGTCGCAGGTGATATCCAGCAAGACCGCGCGACGCTCCGGCAGCTTATCCAGCCCTTCCAACGGCAAGACCGGGAACAGTTGGTCGATCCCCCACGCATCCGGCATGGACTGGAACAGCGAGAAGTTGACGTACAGCTTGTCCGCCATCCGCTCCTGCAGTTCGTCGATGATCGGTCGGTGCGCGCGATTGCTGGGATCAAGCTGCTGCTGGATACGTTGGCAGATGCTGAGATACAGCTGTTCCGCCCTCGCCCGCTGCGTCAGATCCAGCATGCCATGCGCATACTGCGTGTGGACGTCGTGCAGGTCCATCTGACTGTCGTGCAGCCATTCGCGCAAGGAGCGACGATTACCCGTTTGGGTAATCTCCTTCCAGGTCGACCACATACTTTCGAGCGCACGCGGCGCGTCTTCACCCGGCGCTTCCGGCTCGCTGAATTCGTTGCGCTCCACGCCGATGATGTTGGACACCAACACGGTGTGGTGCGCGGTCAGTGCGCGACCGGACTCGGTGATGACCATCGGATGCGGCAGGCCATGTTCGTTACAAGCGTCGCCGATACCCCAAATTACGTTGTTGGCGTATTCGTTCAGGCCATAGTTAACGGAGCAGTCCGACTGTGAGCGCGTCCCTTCATAGTCCACGCCCAAGCCACCGCCCACGTCGAAGCACTGAATATTCACGCCCAGCTTGTGCAGTTCGACATAGAAACGGGCCGATTCGCGTACGCCGGTCGCGATATCCCGGATATTCGCCAGCTGAGAGCCGAGGTGGAAATGCAGCAATTGCAGGCTTTCCAAACGGTTGGCCTCGCGCAGCATTTCGACCAGCTGTAGCACCTGCACCGCCGCCAGTCCGAATTTGGATTTTTCGCCGCCGCTGGACTCCCATTTGCCCGATCCCTGAGAGGCCAGTCGCGCGCGCACGCCCAAACGCGGCACCACGTTCAGGCGCTCCGCTTCTTCCAGCACCAGTCGGATTTCCGACATTTTCTCAATCACCAGGTACACTTTGTGCCCCAGTTTTTCGCCAATCAGCGCCAGACGAATATATTCGCGGTCTTTGTAGCCATTGCAGACGATGACGGTGCGGGTCATGCCGGCATGGCCGAGCACGGCCATCAGTTCCGCTTTGGAACCGGCTTCCAGTCCCAGCGGCTCGCCGGAATTCACCAGCGATTCGATCACCCTGCGGTGCTGGTTCACCTTAATCGGGTAAACCAAAAAGTAGCCGCCCTCGTAGCCGAAGGACTCGCGCGCACGCTGGAACGCGCCGTTGATGGAGCGCAGACGGTGCTTCAGGATCTGCGGGAAGCAGAACAGCGCGGGCAGACGACGATCGGCTTTGCCCTGCCGCTCTTTCACCAACTGCGCCAGATCGACGCGAGCTTCAGGCACATCCGGGTCGGGACAGACGGTGATATGCCCCAGCTCGTTGACGTCATAATAGTTATTGCCCCACCAGGCAATGTTGTAGGTGCGCAGCATTTCGCTGGCATCGCGATCATTCATGGCCACCTCCTGCATGGAGCGTACATTGTCGTGCTTACCCGCCGCTGACGAGCGTGAATGGATCATGTCGTCAGACATGGCAGTCCCCTTCTGTTATAGCAATATCGGCAATCATGGATGCTCCAGCGTAGACAACCTGAAACATGCGTTCTGTCCGCACCAGTAACGATGCAGAACCCGACAGACAATAGTCTGGCGTCGTTTTGTGACTCTTTTCAGTGTAAAGCACGATGTCAGGCTCCGAGATATGTTTCGGTAAAAATCCAGGGAAACCATCATCAGAAGAACGCGCGGCGTCCATCTGCACAGGAATGAAAGACGGGTCAGCCAGCGCGGGAATCCTGCGTTGCACTGCGGGACAGGCTAAGCTGGGCTGAAAGCGGAAAGAGGTGATACGAAGACGCCATAGCGGCGACGGCGCGGCGCGGCGAGCGCGGCTCACTGAACAAACAACGGGTCATTAATCCTATCACCTCCCAGCAGGCCGCAGGCTATGCAGTCTGGCCATTAACGGAAACGGCAAAAAGTAAGCATATCACGGGTATCAAAACCGAGCGCCGGTTATACCGATCCCACCGTCGAAAATCAAAATGAAATTCGTAACAATCCACGGAGTTGCGACAAACCACGCGAGAGACCACCCCACGGGATCCGGATCGGCGGGCAAAAACTGCTGGCAATGGGACTAAAAACCGACCTAAAATAGCCATCCAGATGTTAATCCGTCTATACCGATTAACCGATTCACTGCTTAACGGCTTTGCTTTTACAAGGTAAAGAAACTCATGGCTAGACACCTATTTACATCCGAGTCTGTTTCCGAAGGACATCCTGACAAAATTGCCGACCAGATCTCTGACGCGGTTCTTGATGCGATTCTGGAACAGGATCCCAAAGCACGCGTCGCTTGCGAAACTTACGTCAAAACCGGAATGGTGTTAGTCGGTGGAGAAATTACGACCAGCGCCTGGGTAGATATTGAAGAGATTACGCGTCGCACGGTTCGCGACATTGGCTACGTGAATTCCGATATGGGATTCGACGCCAACTCCTGCGCAGTGCTGAGCGCCATCGGCAAACAGTCTCCGGACATCAACCAGGGCGTTGACCGCACCGATCCGCTGGAGCAAGGCGCGGGCGACCAGGGCCTAATGTTTGGTTACGCGACCAACGAAACCGACGTGCTGATGCCCGCGCCGATCACCTTCGCCCACCGTCTGGTACAACGCCAGTCCGAAGTCCGTAAAAACGGCGCGCTGCCGTGGCTGCGTCCGGACGCGAAAAGCCAGGTCACCTTCGCTTACGATAACGGCAAAATCGCTGGTATCGATGCCGTAGTTCTGTCCACTCAGCACTCTGAAGACATCAAACTGAAGGATCTTCAGGAAGCGGTGATGGAAGAGATCATCAAACCTGTGCTGCCGGCCGAGTGGCTGACCGCAGGAACCAAATACTTCATCAACCCGACCGGCCGTTTCGTTATCGGCGGCCCAATGGGCGACTGCGGTCTGACTGGTCGTAAGATCATCGTCGATACCTACGGCGGCGCAGCGCGTCACGGCGGCGGCGCGTTCTCCGGTAAAGATCCGTCTAAAGTTGACCGTTCTGCCGCTTATGCCGCGCGTTATGTGGCGAAGAACATCGTGGCCGCAGGCCTGGCCGATCGTTGTGAAATTCAGGTGTCCTACGCCATTGGCGTGGCTGAGCCGACGTCTATCGCCGTTGAAACCTTCGGCACCGAGAAGATCTCCTCCGATCGACTGGCTGAACTGGTGCGCGAATACTTCGATCTGCGTCCGTACGGCCTGATCCAGATGCTGGATCTGCTGCACCCGATCTATCAGGAAACCGCTGCGTACGGCCACTTTGGTCGCGAGCATTTCCCGTGGGAGAAAACCGACGTCGCGCCTAAACTGCGCGACGCCGCTGGCCTGTAATCTCCGCATTTCCACCAAAGCCAGCTCGTCTGGCTTTGGTGTTCTTCATACTCCGCGCTTTTCAGACACTTCCGCACTGACCTCTCGCCTCATTCTGGCTACATTGGCCTTCACGTAACACCTTGATAAACCTCGCTGATGCAATTTACCTCGTTCTTCTCGTCTTTTTTGTAATCGATTACAACTTATCCCCTTACGCTTTTCGGATTGCCTGAATACCGTTTTGTCATATATAGATAGCCAGCCAATATAAAGGTTTGGCAACAAAATTGTAACCGTTTACACCTATCGGGGACGGATCACACAACACGATGCCGTGGCGGCCTATGCTACGACATACCAGGGGTCAGGATTAACAAGTGAGGTTCTATGGTTGGGGCTAAAAATAACAACAGAGCATCCAATAAAACCATGACGTTTTTGGTCTGCTTTCTTGCCGCGCTGGCAGGGCTGCTGTTCGGTCTGGATATCGGGGTGATCGCCGGCGCGCTGCCGTTTATCACGCAAACGTTTCAAATGACAAGTCATCAGCAGGAGTGGGTTGTCAGCTCAATGATGTTCGGCGCGGCTATCGGCGCTATCGGCAGCGGCTGGCTTTCGTCTCATCTGGGCAGAAAAACCAGCCTGATGATAGCGTCCGTTCTGTTCGTCATCGGATCGCTAAGCTCGGCATTAGCGCCTAACGTTGATGTATTGATCATCTCCCGCGTCATCCTCGGTCTCGCCGTCGGCGTGGCGTCTTATACAGCACCGCTGTATCTGTCCGAGATCGCGCCCGAGAAAATTCGCGGCAGCATGATCTCCATGTATCAGCTGATGATTACCATTGGTATTCTCGGCGCTTATCTGTCCGACACGGCGTTCAGCTATACCGGCTCCTGGCGCTGGATGTTGGGGGTGATCACCCTCCCCGCGGTGCTGCTGTTTATCGGGGTGTTCTTCCTACCGGGCAGCCCGCGCTGGCTGGCGGCCAAAGGACGCTTTAACGACGCCAGACGTGTCCTGGACAGGCTGCGCGACTCGACCGAACAGGCGAAAAAGGAGCTGGATGAGATCCGAGAAAGCCTGCAAATCAAGCAGAGCGGCTGGGCGCTGTTCACCAGTAATCCCAATTTCCGCCGCGCGGTTTACCTCGGCATTCTGCTGCAGGTGATGCAACAGTTCACCGGCATGAACGTGATCATGTACTACGCGCCGAAGATCTTCGACATCGCTGGCTTCACCAGTACCGGACAGCAGATGTGGGGAACGGTGATCGTCGGGGCCGTCAACGTGTTGGCCACCTTCATCGCCATCGGTCTGGTCGACCGCTGGGGACGCAAGCCGACGCTGATTCTGGGCTTCGTGGTCATGGCCTGCGGTATGGGCGTACTCGGAACGATGCTGCACATCGGCATTGCCTCCAGCGCCATGCAGTATGCCGCCATCATCATGCTGCTGATGTTTATTGTCGGATTCGCCATGAGCGCCGGTCCGTTAATCTGGGTTCTGTGCTCCGAGATCCAGCCGCTACGCGGCCGTGATTTCGGCATCACGGTCTCAACAACCACGAACTGGATCGCCAACATGATCGTTGGAGCCACCTTCCTGACCTTGTTGAACACCTTGGGCAACGCAAACACCTTCTGGGTCTACGGCGGCCTCAACGTCCTGTTCATCGTGCTGACGCTGCTGCTGATTCCGGAAACCAAAAATGTTTCGCTAGAGCACATCGAACATAACCTGATGTCCGGTAAGCGCCTGCGTAATATCGGCGAATAACCCCCCTACGCCGGGGCACGTTTACAACCGTGCCCCGGTCACCGTATGCTTGACGCCATGAAGACTGAACGCGTCCCTATCGCACTCCAACAGGCGGTGATGCGCTGCCTGCGGGAAAAGCTGGCGCTGGCCAATACCGCTCTCGACAGCGACTATCCCGAACCCGCCGTCACCTACACTCAGCGCGGCGCCACCGCCGGCAGCGCCTGGCTGCAGGAGTGGGAAATTCGCATCAACCCCGTGCTATTGCAGGAAAATCAGCAGGCCTTTATTGATGAAGTCGTGCCCCATGAGTTGGCGCATCTGTTGGTTTACGCGCGCTTTGGTAAAGCAACCCCGCACGGTAAAGCCTGGCGATGGATGATGGAGCACATTCTGGCGGTGCCGGCTCGGCGTACGCACACCTTTGCCGTGGCATCAGTGCGAGGAAAAACCTTCCTTTATCAGTGCGCCTGTCAGCAACACGAACTGACGGTGAGGCGCCATAACCGCATTCTTCGCGGTGAAACCGAGTACCGCTGCCGCCGCTGCGGAACCCCCCTCAGACGCGATGAAAAAGAAGCGAGTTGATCGCAGATTCCAGTTTTTTCCGACCGGGCGCGGCGTTGCCTCACCGGAGCGCTTCCGGTACTCTGCTCGCTTTTCTGCCTAAGGCGCTTTGGAACATGCTTCGCAAAATTCTTGTTATTGCTACCGTGGGCTGCGGCCTGATGACTTTTTCTGCGCTCAGCCAGGAAATCCATAGTTTCACTCAGGCAAAAGCCGCTGCGGTGAAAATCAACCAAGACGCGCCGGGCAGCTTCTATTGCGGCTGCCGCATTACCTGGCAGGGTAAAAAAGGTATCCCCGACCTGCAGTCCTGTGGTTATGAAGTCCGCAAGAACGCCAATCGCGCCAGCCGTATCGAATGGGAACACGTCGTTCCGGCATGGCAGTTCGGTCACCAGCGCCAGTGCTGGCAGAACGGCGGACGCAAGAACTGCGAGCGGGATGAGGTCTACCGCGAAATGGAAACCGATCTGCATAACCTGGAACCGGCTATCGGCGAGGTCAACGGCGACCGCGGCAATCTGATGTATAACCAATGGAACGGCGGCGAGAAGCAGTACGGTCAGTGCGAGATGAAAATCGACTTCAAAAACAAGATGGCTGAGCCCCCGAACGCGCACGCGGCCCGATTGCCCGGACCTATTTTTACATGCGCGACCGCTATCATCTGACGCTCTCCCGCCAGCAGACCCAGCTGTTTGAAACCTGGAACCGGCAATATCCCGTGACGCAGTGGGAATGCACCCGCGACAATCGCATCGCCCAGGTACAAGGCAATCACAACCCCTACGTGCAACAAGCTTGCCAGCAGTGATCCGGCTACCTACTATAGCTTAAGTCCTAAACACCACCGTCCGTGGACGGTGGTGGGCTCCACCCGGGCGACCCGCCCATTCCGACAGACATGACGTAAAGGCCAGAACATCAATGCGAATACCGCGCATTTTCCATCCCGAAACGCTATCTCCCAACGGCGGCGAAACCGACCTGAGCGCAGATGCCGCTAACCATATCGGCCGCGTACTGCGCATGAACCGCGGTCAGGCGCTACAGTTATTTGACGGCAGCAACTGCATTTTCGATGCGGAAATTCTTCTGGCCGACAAAAAACGAGTACAGGTACGCTACGCCGCCGCACAGCAGGAAGACCGCGAGTCTCCGCTGCACCTGCATCTTGGGCAGGTGATTTCCCGCGGAGAGAAAATGGAATTCACTATCCAGAAATCCATTGAGCTGGGCGTGAATGAAATTACCCCACTGTTTTCAGAACGTTGCGGCGTCAAGCTGGACGGAGACCGTCTGGAGAAGAAGCTGTCTCAATGGCAAAAAATCGCCATTGGCGCCTGCGAACAGTGCGGTAGAAACCGTATTCCGCTCATTCGTCCTCCCCTGTCGCTGGAAAGCTGGTGCGCAGAGCCGGACAATGGGTTAAAACTAAACCTGCATCCGCGGGCGACACACAGCATCAATACGCTGCCCACGCCGGTGCAGCGCGTCCGTCTACTGATTGGCCCGGAAGGCGGCCTTTCGTCCGATGAAATTGCGATGACGGCAGAACACGGCTTTACCGATATTCTGCTGGGGCCTCGCGTTCTGCGTACAGAAACCACAGCGCTCACCGCAATCACCGCATTGCAGGTTCGATTCGGCGATCTGGGGTAAAGGAGTAAGAGAATGATCAAACTCGGCATCGTGATGGACCCGATTGCAGCCATCAACATCAAAAAAGACACCAGTTTCGCCATGCTGTTGGAAGCGCAGCGTCGGGGCTGGGAGCTGCATTATATGGAGATGGACGATCTCTATCTGAACGCGGGCGAAGCGCGCGCCACCACGCGTCAACTGAGCGTCGAGCACAACTACGACGGCTGGTATCAGTTCGGCGATGCGCAGGATATCGCCCTGCATGAGCTGGACGTGGTGCTGATGCGAAAAGATCCGCCGTTCGATACCGAGTTCATCTACGCCACCTATATCCTTGAGCGCGCGGAAGAAAAAGGCACGTTGATCGTCAACAAACCGCAAAGTCTGCGCGACTGCAATGAAAAGCTGTTCACCGCCTGGTTCTCCGAACTGACGCCGGCGACGCTGGTCACTCGCCGCGCCGACAAGCTGCGCGAGTTCCACCAGCAGCATAAAGACGTGATCCTCAAGCCGCTGGACGGCATGGGCGGCGCTTCCATCTTCCGTCTGAAACAGGATGACGCCAACGTGTCGGTCATCATCGAAACGCTCACCGAACACGGCAGCCGCTACTGCATGGCGCAGAATTATCTGCCCGCCATCAAAGACGGCGACAAACGCGTGCTCGTGGTGGATGGAGAACCGGTTCCTTACTGCCTGGCCCGCATCCCGCAAGGCGGAGAAACACGCGGTAATCTAGCCGCCGGCGGCCGAGGAGAAGCGCGTCCGCTGAGCGAGAGCGACTGGCGGATCGCCCGGACTATCGCCCCGATTTTGAAAGAGAAAGGACTGATTTTCGTCGGTCTGGATATCATCGGCGACCGTCTGACCGAGATTAACGTCACCAGCCCGACCTGCGTACGTGAAATTGAAGCTGCGTTCCCTGATGTCTCCATCACCGGCATGTTGATGGACGCCATCGAACGGCGGCTGTCCGCGCGCTAATCACTCTTCGACGGCCTGGAAGCGATCCCCGGTCGACCATGCACATCTGCCGGGTTCGTCGGCTGGCGGCGAACCGAAATAACGACAGAAAAACGATAAGAACAGACCATGAATTTACAGCATCACTTTCTTATCGCGATGCCTGCGCTGCAGGATCCGGTATTTAAACGGTCCGTGGTATATATCTGCGAACACGGCGAAGACGGTGCGATGGGGCTGATCATCAATAAACCGATGGAACAGTTCACCGTCGACGATATTCTGAAGAAACTGAAAATCACGCCGCCAGAGTCAAAATCCGATATCCGGCTGGATAAACCGGTCTTTTCCGGCGGTCCGCTAGCGGATGACCGTGGCTTCATTCTGCACACCCCGCAGGCGGGCTTCGCCTCCAGCATTTCCGTCTCGCCCGATACCATGATTACGACGTCCAAGGACGTGCTGGAGACAATGGGCACGGTCGACCAGCCCAACAACACGCTGGTCGCGCTCGGCTATACGGCCTGGGAAGGCGGGCAGCTTGAGAGCGAGCTTTTGGACAACGCCTGGCTGACCGTTAAAGCCGATCAGGACATCCTGTTCCATACGCCGATTGCGGACCGTTGGCGCGTCGCCGCGAAAAAACTCGGCGTGGATATCCACATGATCGCCAGCGATGCGGGACACGCCTGATGAGTCACCGCACCATCATGGCATTCGACTTCGGCACCCGTAGCATCGGCGTCGCTATCGGTCAGGATCTGACTCGCACCGCCCGCCCGCTTCAGGCATTTAAAGCGCAGGACGGCACGCCGGACTGGCAGAAGGTCGAAAAGTTATTACGGGAATGGCAGCCCGAGCTGGTGATCGTCGGCCTGCCGCTGAATATGGACGGCACAGAACAACCGCTGACGGCGCGGGCGAGGAAGTTCTCCCAGCGTCTCCACGGCCGCTTTGGCGTGGCGGTTGAGCTGCATGACGAACGTCTCAGCACGGTAGAGGCACGCTCCGGCCTGTTCGCTCAGGGCGGTTTTCGGGCTTTGGATAAAGGCAGCGTCGACTCCGCCTCGGCAGTCGTCATTCTTGAAAGCTGGTTCGAGCAACACTAGCGTTATCCTGCCGTCGGCGCTGGCGACGAGATAACGCCAGGTCGGGAGATATCGCTCAAAATAAATGTGGCGCGGTCGAAAGAGCGCGCCACATTTTTATGTATCTGAAGACGTCACTGGTTAATCGTCGGGGTATTCGCGCAGGAAGCGCTCAACGTCATTCACCATCGACTCCGTGCCGACAAAGAACGGCGCGCGTTCATGCAGTCTCTGCGGCTGAATATCCAGAATACGACGGTGTCCGTCGCTGGCTTTGCCGCCCGCCTGCTCCGCCAGCAGCGCCATCGGGTTGCATTCGTACAGCAGACGCAGCTTGCCCTGCGGATAACTGGCCGTACTCGGGTAGAGATAAATCCCCCCTTTCAGCAAGTTGCGATGGAAGTCCGCCACCAAAGAACCGATGTAGCGCGACGTATATGGCCGCATCGTGGCCTCGTCCTGCTCCTGACAGTACTTGATGTACTTTTTCACGCCCTGCGGGAACTTGATGTAGTTACCTTCGTTGATGGAGTAGGTATTTCCCGTTTCGGGGAAGCGAACTCTTTCATGCGACAGGCAAAAAACGCCCAGGGAAGGATCGTAGGTAAAGGCATGAACCCCGTGACCGGTGGAATAGACCAACATGGTCGAAGAGCCGTAAACAATGTAGCCAGCGGCGACCTGCTTGCTGCCGGGCTGCAGGAAATCGGCTTCGGTTACCGGAGATCCCAGCGGAGTAATGCGTCGGTAGATAGAAAAAATGGTGCCGACTGAAACGTTTACATCAATGTTGGAGGAGCCGTCCAGCGGATCCATCAACACCACATACTTTGCATTTTCGGACCGCTCCCCTCGAAGATAACAATTTCGTCTTCTTCTTCGGAAGCAATACCGGCGACTTCACCACGCGCTTTGAGCGCCGCCTTCAACTTTTCATTGGCGTACAGATCCAACTTCATCTGTACTTCGCCCTGCACATTGGAAACTCCGCTGGTACCTAAAATATCCACCAGACCCGCTTTGTTGATGTCGCGGTGAATGATTTTCGCTCCCAGCTTGATTGCAGACAGCAACGCGGTGAGTTCACCCGTGGCATGTGAGAAATCGTGCTGTTTTTCGACGATAAATTCGCCTAACGTTTTCATAACACTATTCCATAGTCAGCAGATGAAAAGCGGTCTAATTATGTACCGCCAACGTTTGCGTTTGCAGTGTAGCCCAAAGAGAAAGCGAGCACATAGTCAAATCCATTTCTTGAGAACTATCCATAGCGTTAGAATAACGCCAGACTTTTGTAGACTGTTGGGAAACGTATGCGCATTCATATATTAGGTATCTGCGGCACCTTCATGGGAGGGCTCGCGCTGCTGGCCCGCTCGCTGGGACATCAGGTGACTGGCTCTGATGCCAACGTCTATCCCCCCATGAGCACACTACTGGAAGAACAAGGGATCACCCTGATTGAAGGATACGACCCTTCGCAGCTGGAGCCTCAGCCAGACCTGGTGATTATCGGTAACGCGATGTCCCGCGGCAACCCCTGCGTCGAAGCCGTCCTTGAGCGTAATATGCCTTATGCCTCCGGGCCGCAATGGCTGCACGACTACGTGCTGCGTGAACGCTGGGTCATCGCCGTCGCGGGAACGCACGGCAAGACCACGACCGCGGGAATGGTGACCTGGATATTGGAAGCCTGCGGCTACAATCCCGGCTTTGTCATCGGCGGCGTTCCCGGCAACTTCGACGTCTCGGCGAGATTGGGCGATAGCCCGTTCTTCGTCGTGGAAGCCGACGAATATGACTGCGCCTTCTTCGACAAACGCTCCAAGTTCGTTCATTACTGCCCCCGGACCCTGATTCTGAATAACCTCGAATTCGATCATGCCGATATCTTTGACGATCTGAAAGCGATCCAAAAACAGTTCCACCACCTGGTGCGACTGGTGCCGGGCACTGGGCGGATCCTCGTTCTCAGCAACGATCAACCGCTCAAGCAAGTGATGGCGATGGGATGCTGGAGCGAACAGGAGCTGGTCGGTGACGACGGCATCTGGAAAGCGAAAAAGAGCGTACCGGACTCCAGCATTTTTCAGGTTTATCTGAACGATGAATTGGTCGGTGAAGTCGAGTGGGGCCTGGTTGGTGAACACAACATGCATAACGGCCTGATGGCGATCGCCGCCGCTCGCCATGTCGGCGTTCCGCCTGCGGAAGCCTGCCGCGCGCTGGGCGGCTTCATCAATGCGCGTCGCCGCCTTGAACAGCGCGGTACGGCGAACGGTATCACCGTTTATGATGACTTCGCGCATCATCCGACGGCGATCCTGGCTACGCTGGCGGCTCTGCGCAGCAAAGTCGGCGGCACGGCCAGAATCCTGGCCGTCCTGGAGCCCCGCTCCAATACCATGAAGCTGGGACATTGCAAAACCGAGTTAGCTCCCTCGCTGGGACGCGCAGATGAAGTTTTCCTGTTCCAGCCACAGCATATCTCTTGGCAGGTCGCAGAAGTGGCGGAGGCTTGTGTGCAGCCAACGCACTGGAGTGCGGATATTGATACGCTGGTTGATATGGTCGCTAAAATCGCGCAGCCCGGCGATCACGTGCTGGTCATGAGCAACGGCGGCTTCGGCAATATTCATGAAAAACTGCTGGAAACGTTCCAGAAACAGGAACAGGCAAAAAGCTGATGGCCTGACCGGTCGACCCTTTTCTCGCTTTGAGTGAATGGTCTTCCGGTCAGCACAAAAGAAAAAGGACGGGAATATCCCGTCCTTTCGTCGTTCTGAACACCAGTTACATCAGGCGTCGAACGGGTCACGCAACACGATCGTCTCTTCGCGATCCGGACCCGTGGAGATGATGTCTACCGGCACGCCGGTCACTTCTTCTACACGTTGGATATAGTCCAGCGCCGCCTTAGGCAGGCCCGCACGATCTTTCACGCCGAAGGTAGACTCGGTCCAGCCCGGCAGCGATTCGTAAATCGGCTCAATGCCTTCCCAGTCTTCGGCCGCCAACGGCGTCACGTCAACTTCACGACCATCCGGCAGGCGGTAGCCTACGCAGATCTTCACTTCTTTCAGACCGTCCAGCACGTCCAGTTTGGTCATGCAGAAACCGGACAGGGAGTTGATCTGCACCGCGCGACGCACGGCGACCGCATCCAGCCAGCCGGTGCGACGACGACGACCGGTGGTCGCACCGAATTCGTTGCCTTTCTCACACAGGAAATCACCAATGTCATCAAACAGTTCGGTCGGGAACGGGCCTGCGCCCACACGGGTAGAGTATGCCTTAACGATGCCGAGGACGTAGTCAACGTAGCGCGGACCCAAGCCTGAGCCGGTCGCCACGCCACCTGCGGTGGTATTGGAAGAGGTAACATACGGGTAGGTGCCGTGATCGATATCCAGCAGAGTCCCCTGCGCCCCTTCAAACATCACCAAATCGCCACGTCGGCGGGCTTTATCCAGCAGATCGGAAACGTCTACGACCAGAGAAGTCAGGATGTCGGCCATCGCCAGCACGTCGTCCAGCGTCTTCTGGTAGTCAACGGGATCGACTTTGTAGTAATGCACCAGCTGGAAATTGTGGTAATCGATAATTTCTTTCAGTTTGACGGCGAAGCTTTCTTTATCAAACAGGTCGCCGACGCGCAGACCACGACGGGCTACTTTGTCTTCGTAGGCAGGACCGATGCCGCGGCCGGTCGTACCGATAGCTTTGGCGCCGCGCGCTTTTTCGCGAGCGTTATCCAGAGCAACGTGATACGGCAGAATCAACGGGCATGCTTCAGACAGCAGCAAACGCTCACGTACTGGCACGCCGCGCGCTTCAAGTTCCGTCATTTCTTTCATGAAGGCATCAGGCGCCAGCACCACACCGTTACCGATGATGCTAACCACGTTTTCGCGGAGAATGCCTGAAGGAATCAAATGGAGGACGGTTTTTTCACCGTTAATAACCAGAGTATGGCCAGCATTGTGACCACCTTGATAGCGCACCACATATTTAGCGCGTTCAGTCAGCAGGTCGACGACCTTGCCTTTACCTTCGTCACCCCATTGGGTGCCCAGTACGACAACGTTCTTACCCATCTCACAATCACCAGTGTTGCTTAAAAAAGGATTCTAACATCTCATTTGTATGCTTTCAGTACTTTTTAGCACACGTTTGCGCAGAAATTTGTCGTCAATTTTAGCCATCCATGCGGCTACGCAACATGTAGTAGATCACCAGCCCCGCGACCACTATTCCGCCGCCAAAACGACGTAAAACCGTATCGGGTAATTGTGCAAGACCGAGGATCATCCGACGCCAAATGCGGGGAAACAACAGCGGCCCCAGCCCTTCAAAAATCAGCACCAACCCCAAGGCCAGCCAGACAGAGACACTCATAAAGAACTCCAGACATAAAAAAGCCCGCGTCGGGCGCTGAACGTGCGGCAGGTAACCTGCCGCAGACAACACATAACGCGGGCGTCGTATTCGCCAACGAGCGGAACGAAAATTAGCGCGCCGGCACCGTCTTCTCAGGTGACTTCATGTAGCGGAAGAAGTCGCTGTCCGGGCTTAACACCAGAACGTCCTGATTACCGCTGCTGAAGCTGTTTTCGTAGGCGCGCAGACTACGGATAAAGGCATAGAAATCCGGGTCCTGACTGAACGCGTTAGCAAACAGTTTCGCAGACTCGGCATCGCCTTCACCGCGCGTCATACGGCCTTCGCGCTCGGCTTCCGCCAATGTACGGGTCACTTCGTAATCCGCAGTGGCTTTCAGCTTCTCAGCCTGTTCCTGTCCCTGTGAACGATGACGACGGGCAACGGCTTCACGTTCGGCGCGCATACGTTGGTAGATCGCATCCGACACTTCCGTCGGCAGGTTGATCTGTTTTATACGCACGTCGATCACTTGGATCCCTAACGCAGCCATGCTGTTCGGATTCACCTCTGGCAATTTGCCGGTGGTTTCCTGTTCAACACGCGCGGCGGCGGAGGCGATGGCGTTATCGGCTTCGGTGGTCTCGCCGGTGCCGGTATTCAACGCATCACGCACGTCCATCATCAGTTGACCACGCGAGTCCGTCACGATGCCTTTTACATCCTGACGCCCGATTTCAGAACGCAGACGGTCGTTGAATTTACGTTTCAGCAGCACTTCGGCTTGGGAGATGTCGCCACCGCCGGTCGCCAGATAGTAACGGCTGAAATCGCTGATACGCCATTTGATGTAAGAGTCGACAATCAGGTCTTTCTGCTCTTTGGTGATGAAGCGATCGGCCTGGTTTTCCATCGTCTGAATACGGGCATCCAGCGTCTTCACCGACTCAAGGACCGGGATCTTAACGTGCAGACCCGGCGCATAGATGAGCGGTTTGTTCTCATTATCGCGCAGGACTTTGCCGAAGCGCATGACGATCCCGCGCTGACCTTCCTGTACAACGAACAGTGACGCGTAGATCACCAGAAGCACCAGGATCAGAATAAATAGTACTGACTTACGCATTGATTATTCTCTCCCTACTCGTGTGATCTCATCCCGCTGGGCGTTGGCCCGGCGCTGATCCATGATGTTACCGTTGATGCTGCTGCGCGAAGAATTGTAGGTGCTGCTCGAACCGTTATTAGACGAGGTCGAGGAGTTACGCAGCGGCGCAACCGTGTTGGTCGCGTTGCCGCCCGTGGTGTTCTGACCACGCAGCATCTGTTCCAACGGCAGCACCATCAGGTTGCCGCCCTTGTCGTTCACCAGCACTTTGCGGGTGCTGCTCAACACGCGTTCCATGGTTTCAATGTAGAGACGTTCACGAGTGATTTCCGGCGCTGCCTTATACTCCGGCAACACGCGAGCAAAACGAGCCACTTCACCTTGCGCTTCCAGGACGGTACGCGTTTTGTACGCGCGAGCCTCTTCCAGAATACGCTGAGCCTGACCGTTCGCACGCGGCTGAACTTCATTGGCATAGGCTTCGGCTTCTCGGATGTACTGCTGTTCGTTCTCACGCGCGGCAATGGCATCGTCGAAGGCGGCTTTCACTTCTTCCGGCGGACGGGCTGCCTGGAAGTTGACGTCCAGCAACGTGATACCCATGTTGTACGGACGAACGGTTTCTTCCAGTACGCGTTGGGTGTCGGTACGTACGATGGTACGACCTTCGGTCAGAATCTTGTCCATCGTGTATTTGCCGATGACGCCGCGCAGCGCACTGTCAGTCGCCTGACGCAGACTGTCGTCCGCATTGGTCACGCTAAACAGATACTGTTCCGGTTGTGTCACGCGATACTGAACGTTCATTTCAACGCGGATCACGTTCTCATCTGATGTCAGCATCACACCAGACGTCGCCAGTTCGCGCACGGATTCGACGTTGACCGCTCTGACGTCATCAATAAACGTGGGTTTCCAGTTCAGGCCAGGGCTGACCAGATGGCTGAACTTGCCGAAACGGGTCACAACGCCGCGCTCGGCCTCTTTGATGGTATAAAAACCGCTCGCCGCCCAGATCACAGCCGCGACCACCACTACTACGCCCAAAATACGTCCGCCGGAGCCGAAACCGCTGCCGCCGGAACCTGAGTTTTTTCCACCGCCCAGCTCACCGAGCTTTTTGCTCAGTTTGCGGAAGATGTCGTCAAGATCCGGTGGTCCCTGATCTCGGCCACCTTTGTTATTTCCGCCAGAGTTGCCGCTATTTTTATTGCTGCTCCCCCACGGGTCGCGGTCCTGTCCGTTATTACCGGGCTGATTCCACGCCATGTTTTAGCTCCATTCATTATGATAGGTGTTCTTCGGGGTCAATGTCCCAGAGTTCATCAGACTATACTTCAACGATATAATCTTCTAATTGCTGCTCCTGCTTACAGAGACGACGCCAGTCGACGATAGGCATTCTGATTACCAGACCAACGCTGCCATCTTCTTCTATCCATTCTTTTTCTATTGCCTGAAGCTGGTAAAAACGGCTGCGTAAGCGCCCCTCCTGCGGAGGCAACTGCAGGGAGAACTGCGCGATCTCCCCGACAACCGTTCGGTCAATGCCTGGAACAGCAGAGGTATTCCTTCGCCGGTTTGCGCCGACAGCCAGACTCTGACCGGTTGGTGCTCTGCATTGCGATCGATGCGCGGGGCAAAATTGTCCAGCGCATCGATTTTATTCATGACGAGCAGCGTCGGAATTTCATCGGCTTCGATTTCCGTCAGCACCTCGTTAACCGCATCAATATTTTCGTCCATGCGGGGATCGGCCGCATCAACGATGTGAAGCAATAGCGACGCCTGACGGGTTTCCTGCAACGTGGCTTTAAACGCCGCGACCAGATCGTGAGGCAGTTCGCGAATAAACCCGACGGTGTCCGCCAGAACAGTATCGCCCACATCAGCCACGTCGATCCGACGAAGCGTGGGATCCAGCGTGGCGAAAAGCTGATCGGCAGCGTACACATCCGCGGCTGTCATTTGATTAAACAAAGTGGATTTACCCGCGTTGGTATACCCCACCAGCGATACCGTAGGCACATCCGCGCGCGTACGGGCGCGTCTTCCCTGCTCACGCTGTTTTTCCACGCGAACAAGGCGCGACAAAATCAGACTAATGCGGTTACGCAGCAGACGACGGTCGGTTTCAAGCTGTGTTTCACCGGGACCTCGCAGCCCTATCCCGCCCTTTTGGCGTTCAAGGTGAGTCCAGCCGCGCACCAGACGCGTAGCCAGATGGCGCAGCTGCGCCAGCTCGACCTGCAGTTTCCCTTCATGGGTGCGGGCGCGCTGGGCGAAAATATCAAGAATCAATCCGGTCCGGTCAATGACCCGGCATTCGCACAGACGCTCGAGATTGCGCTCCTGTGCGGGTGATAAAGCGTGATTGAACAACACGACGAAAGCGTCGGTTTCTTTAACCGCCTTGGCGATCTCTTCTGCTTTACCCTCGCCGACAAAATACTTGGGATGAGGCGCTTTGCGACTACCGGTGATCACCTGTAGCGATTCGATTCCGGCAGAAGACACCAGAGATTCGAACTCCAGCAGATCTTCAGTATCTTTCTCTTGGGAAAAGTGAATATGAACTAGTATGGCCCGTTCACCGGCTTCATAACGGTCAAACAACCGAACAACCTCTCAAACAAACAAATGCAGCCACAAACGGGGAAACGACGTGATGCCCTTTCCCCGCTGAGGTAAATCGGTAATAGCCCTTATTCAGCGTCATCGCTTTCCTGAGGCTGCGACTGCTGACTCGTCGTGTTATTACCATGATAGTTATTCGCGCCAGGATTATTGCTGTGATGAGACACCGGGCGAGACGGAACCACCGTAGAAATCGCGTGCTTATACACCATCTGGCTAACCGTGTTTTTCAGCAAAATCACAAACTGATCAAAAGACTCAATCTGGCCCTGCAACTTGATGCCATTTACCAGATAAATAGAAACTGGAACACGTTCACGACGCAAAGCATTCAAGAACGGATCTTGCAAAGATTGCCCCTTAGCCATTCTATATTTTCCTTATTTGCTTGTTGTTTGTAACAAAGAACCCTGTGGCTCTAAAATAGCGGTATAAAAATTTGTGCCGAGAATCAGCCAATTGTACACAATCGTCCAACCTATGCACTAACAACCTGCATGACCTTACCCAACGCATCCTGCGGCTCATCGCTATCAAGCCAGCACACATTGTCCCACCCGCGTAACCAGGTTATTTGCCGTTTGGCTAACTGTCGGGTAGCGCAGATCCCACGATAAACCATCTCGTCGTAATCTATTTCACCGGACAAGTAGGACCACATCTGGCGGTAACCGACGCAGCGGATGGAAGGCAAACCTGGATGCAGATCGGCACGAGCGAACAGCGCGCGTGCTTCCGTCTCAAAACCTGCCTGCAACATCTGTTGAAACCGTAGTGCAATACGCTCGTGCAATAATTCGCGCGACGCGGGAGCGATGGCGAACTGGTGCACCCGGTAAGGCAGCGCTTCACCCGATGTTTTTGTCAGTTCGGTTAAAGTGTTACCTGAAACAGAGAAAACTTCCAGTGCCCGCGACAGTCTCTGCGGATCATTTGGATGAATCCGAGTGGCAGCAATAGGATCTATCTCTCGCAGCTCATTATGCAAAGCTTCCCAGCCTTCCCGCTGCGCCCGCGCTTCAATTTCCCGCCGTATTTCCGGATCCGCTGGCGGCAAGGGCGAAAGCCCCTCGAGCAGCGCCTTGAAGTACAACATCGTCCCCCCTACTAACAGAGGGATCCGACCGGCGGCGGTGATCTCCGCCATTTGTTGCAGCGCATCGCGGCGGAAGTCGGCAGCCGAGTATGCGTCAGCCGGGTCGAGGATATCGATCAATCTGTGCGGTGCCTGCGACAATTCTTCGGCGGTAGGCTTGGCGGTACCGATATCCATTCCTCGATAGATCAGCGCGGAATCCACGCTGATCAGCTCAACCGGGAGGGATTTCCGTAATGCCATGGCTAACGCCGTCTTTCCGGAAGCCGTCGGTCCCATAATGAAAATGGCCGGCGGGTACTGCGTTGTTTCACGTTCAGTCATGCTTTAAAGCCTTGATGGCGGACTCAATATCCATCACATAAAGAAACTCTGATGGCGGAACTTTGACCCGCTCGGGACAGAGACGTTCAATATCCGCTAACAGTTGTACCGCTTGAGCCTGAGTCCAGTTCTCGTGCTCGCTGTACAACCGCCGCGCTATCCACGCCGCCACCTCATCAGAATCTGACTGAGGGCAATCAGCGAGATAGCCTAACAGGTCAGAAATCAAGTTTTGTAAATTTTGTTGTCTTAATGGTAAAGGTACCGCGCGCAGCGTGACGCGCTGCTGCTCAACCACGATATCGATACCAAAATGCGCCAACCGTTTTTGATTCTCCGTCACCGCCGCGCGCTCTCGACTTCCCAACGTGAGACGCTGAGGGATCAGCAATGGCTGAGGCCGTAACCCCTCCTCGCCGGGCGTCATCTGCGCCTGACGGACATAACGTTCAGCGACCGGCAGAGACAGCAGGGCTAATCCCTGCTGATATTCCACTAGCGCATAGCAAGGCGGATAAACGCTTAATACACGTCCTAAGCCTTCCGACCGACTGGCTAACGGCGGTTCGCCCTGAGTGGTCCGCGCTACGTGGGTGTGGGAAGCGGCAGCCGAAGCCGTCGCCTCATCGCCTGAAGGTATCGACCGCTCAGAGGCAGGCTGTAACAGTTTTTGATACAGATCCCCCTGCTTACGCTGATACCCCGCGCCATGAGGATACGAGGCGGGCGGGCGCTCCTGAACTTTGCCACCGGAGGTCTGAATTCTCGGCGGCTCGGGTTGCGCAGGCCGCGCGAAGTGGTTCTCCCCCGCAGCGGTACGGTTTTCCTGCTGCCAAACCGGCGCTGGCGTCTCGCCCGGAGGGGTCACCGCCAATGCGGGCGCCGCCGCCTGTTGAAGCACCGTCATCACCGCCTGATAGATGAAGTCATGCACCAGGCGCGCCTGATGAAATCTCACCTCGTGCTTGGCCGGATGCACATTGACATCCACATGGTGCGGATCGACTTCCAGATAGAGGACATACGCAGGCTGTTGATCGCTTCGCAACTGATCCTGGTAGGCCTGACGGATGGCGTGGTTAATCAACCGGTCGCGCATCATCCGCTGGTTTACGTAGCAATACTGTAGTTCCGGCAACTGTTGAGAGCCAGTGGGATCGGCCACCCAGCCGCGGATCTTCAGATCGCCATGTTCCCAGGAGACGGCCAGCGCATGCTGAATAAACGCCGTGCCGCAGATGCTACCCAGACGCCGCTCATGCTGCGTTGGATCGGTCACCGCCCGGTATTGCCGCACCAGCTTGCCATTGTGGTGAAGATTGAATGCCACATCGAAGCGAGCCAGCGCGATACGGCGAACCACCTCGTCGATGTGCATAAATTCGGTTTTTTCAGTACGCAGGAATTTGCGGCGCGCGGGCGTGTTGTAGAACAAGTCCAGGACTTCCAGCGTGGTGCCGACCGGATGCGCGGCCGGTTTCACCGTGACCGCCATATCCCGTCCTTCGGCGTACGCCTGCCAGGCTTCGTTTTGGTCGCTCGTGCGGGACGTCAGCGTCAGGCGCGAAACAGAGCTGATACTGGCCAGCGCTTCGCCGCGAAAGCCCAGACTCATGATGGCTTCCAGATCGTCAAGCGTCGCGATTTTACTGGTGGCATGACGCGCCAGCGCCAACGTCAAATCCGTTTTGCCGATCCCGCTGCCGTTATCGCGGATACGGATGAGCCGGCTACCGCCGCGTTCAATGTCGATATCAATGCGCGTCGCTCCGGCGTCCAGGCTGTTTTCCACCAGCTCCTTAACCACGGACGCGGGCCGTTCCACTACCTCGCCAGCGGCGATTTGGTTAGCCAGTTGGGGGGTAGAACCAGAATCGGCATCTTATCTCCTTGGTTGACTGCAATGTCGGCCTCAGGTGGCGGGGATAACCAGCGTTTGTCCGAGTTGTACCGTCTGCGATGGCAGCTTGTTGGCCTGCTGGATTGCTTTCATGCTGACATCGTAATGGTCCGCAATCGAACTCAGACTATCACCGCGCACTACCTTATGCGTCACCTTCTTCGCCGTCGTGGCTCTCTGTGTCGCCGGGGCAGCTCTCGTCTGTGCGATAGTCGATTCCGCGCCGCCCGGTATCCTCAACCGTTGCCCGACCCACACCACGTCTTTTTTCAGGTGATTCGCGTCGCGTATCGTCGACGGACTGACGCCGTAGCGCGACGCAATCCCCGACAACGTTTCGCCTTTTCCGACGGTATGCCGCGCAGCAGGGCCAGCAGGCGTCGTACTGTTGGAAACCACCGGTTTGGAGACTGGCAAAATGGCAGGCCGTTTGTCATGTTTGGGCGCATTCTGCAAAGGATGCGTTTCGAAATAGCCGCGCAACCCCAGATAGATCGCTTTTGCGACGCGTTCCTGATAATCGCTGCTGCCTAAAAGACGTTCTTCGCCAGGATTGGAGATAAACCCGGTTTCGACCAGTAACGACGGAATATCCGGCGAGCGCAGCACGCCGAGGCTGGCATGTTCGGGGCGGACTTTGTGCAAGCTGCCGACGCGCTGCAATTCACGTAACACCTTCACCGCCACATCATAGCCGACACGCTGTGAGTGCCCGAACTGGAGATCCAGCACCGCCTGACTCAGATAAGGATCGGCGTTGTTATTCGCCAGCAGGTCGCCCGCGCCGCCCAGCAGCTCAGACTGCTTCTCATGCTGTTCAAGCCAGGTCGCCATTTCGCTGTTGGCCCGGCGGTTAGACAGCACCCACACCGATGCGCCCGTCGCGCCGCGGTTAGGGGCGGCGTCCGCGTGGAGTGATACCAGCAGGTTGGCCCCCTGCTTACGCGCCACGTCGGAACGGCCCATCACGGAAATAAAGTAGTCGCCGTCCCGCGTCAGCACCGGTTTGAATACCGGGTCTTTGTTCAGCAGCTCGCGCAGCTTGCGCGCAATGCCGATAGTCACGTTTTTTTCCTGCAGGCCGCCGGGGCCGATAGCTCCGGGATCCTGACCGCCATGCCCAGCGTCAATCGCGACCACAATTTCATCGCCAGTCGACGTCGGACGGCGCGCAGACGCACGCGTCGGGGTCGCTGAAGCGCTACTGGTCACCACCGTCGGCTTATTATTGAACGGACTTTGCGGCGGCTCGGCAGGCTTAACGGGTTTCGAGGCCGCTCGGGCTTCCGTTGGCGAGGTTCGGTCGGCTGCGCGCGGCGACTGCTCGGCGCTCACCGTGAAAACAACGGTGTAGTTATCGCCGTGCTTCGTCGTCGTCGCACGCGTTTTGGCAGGCTTCGTCAGTTCGAAGACCAAACGCAGGCTTTGCGCGTCCTTCGCTTCGCTGGTACGAATGCGATCGATCAGGTTGCTACCGCTAAAGGCGAGCGGCAACCCTTTGATCACGCCGGTTTGCCGGATGTCGATCACAACCCGGTCGGGATTGCTGAGCGGGAAAAACGCATAGATCGGCTGCCCGCTGAAACTGAGGGTGACCTTTGCCAGCCCGGAAGCGTTATCGACCTGAATATCTGAAAGATTCGCAGCCCAAAGCGGCCATGACAGGAAGAGAACAACGCCAAATAAAGCCTTCATCAACCGCACGATCATCACGTCTACTCCGACTGACCTATCCAACGCGCCGCAATGTGTTCGCCTGTGTCCGACAACACCTGAATCTCCGCCTGACGGCCCGCATCCTGATAGCTCAGGCGCAATTCCAAATCAGCAGGAGGCAATATTCCCGCGCCCTGCTGAGGCCATTCGATCAGGCAGATGGCATCCTCTGACAAATAGTCGCGAATGCCCATGAACTCGAGCTCTTCGGGGTCCGCCAGTCGGTACAGATCGAAATGGTAAACCGGACGCGGCGATAGCATGTAAGGCTCCACCAGCGTGTAAGTGGGACTTTTGACATTGCCTGTGTGTCCGAGCGCCTGTAAGAACCCTCGGCTCAGCGTGGTCTTGCCCGCGCCCAAATCGCCATAAAGATAGATAATCACGGTGCGGTCGCAGGCTTGAGCCAGTGTCGCACCAAGTGCAATAGTTGCCGCTTCGTCAGGCAGAGGTAGAGAAAATGTCTTCATTCTGTCTTTTCTAAGGATATCCACTCAGGGTTTACATACTGCGCCAGTACAGGCATCAAATCCGTCGCCAGCATGCCGCGGGGGCCACGCTGTTTCGCCAGCCAGTCGGCGGCGGCGCCATGAACCACACATCCGGCTCTGGCCGCGTCATACAACGAAAGTTTCTGCGCCGCCAGCGCACCGATAATGCCGGAAAGCACATCGCCCATCCCCCCCGTGGCCATGCCCGGGTTACCGACGTCGGCGATAGCCAGCGCGCCTTGCTCATTGGCGATCACCGTTCCCGCACCTTTCAGTACCACGACGCCGCCGTAGCGTTTCACGAGCTTTTCCGCTGAAAGTAAGCGGTCACTTTCAATATCGGCAACGCGACAGTTCAGCAGCCGTGCCGCCTCGCCGGGATGGGGCGTCAGGATGCGATTCTGACGTTTATGCGGGCTGATTGCCAGCAGGTTGAGCGCATCCGCATCCCATAACATGGATTTGTTACAATTTTCTGCGATCCGAAGGGCATTTCTCCCCCATTCTCCCTGGCCCAGACCAGGGCCGATCACCACCACATCAGCCCACTCCAGTCCTTGTCGCAACGTCGCCGTATTGAGCTCCTGAACCATCAGTTCAGGACGAGACACCAACAGCGCAGCGAGGTATTCACGGTGAGTGAGTACTCGCACTAAACCAGCACCCGCGCGCAGAGCCGACTCACCAGCCATGAAAATCGCACCGCCTGTGCCCGCGTCGCCGCCGACAATCAGCAGACGGCCGTTATCTCCTTTGTGCGCTCCCGGCCGACGCGGCTTAAGCCACTGAGAAAGATGGCGCGGCGTGAGACGCTGGATAGGCGCGTCCTGAGACTTCACCCACGCTGACAGCGCCAGATCGTCGATGCGCAGCCGCCCAACATGGTCGCGGGCCTGACCGGTTAGCAGACCGGGCTTCAGGGTAATGAACGTGATCGTATGTGCGGCGTCGATCACCGCGCCTGCGGCATGGCCGGTTTCGGCATTGAGTCCTGAGGGAATATCCAACGCTACCGTGGGTGCCGCGTGCGCATTGGCCGATTCGATCAATCGGTCGTAAGGGGCTCTCGGCGCGGCGGAAAGACCGGTGCCCAGCAGACCGTCGATAATGAGATCGACATCATCAGGCCAGACGGATTCCGGCGTCAGCGCAGTGCCGCCATCGGCGATCCACTGCGCTCTGGCCTGTTCGGCTTCGGACGGCAGCGGACGCTCTCCGGGACAGGCTATCACCGAAATGCTTAGGCCAGCGGCTTTCGCCAGGGTTGCAACTACATACCCATCGCCGCCGTTGTTGCCGTGTCCGGCAAGAACCAGCCAGTGCTGGGCCGACGGGTACTGCAAGCGCGCCAACGCAAATGCGGCGGAGCCTGCTCTTTGCATCAGCGTATAGAGCGACACGCCAACCGACTGCGCCGCCCCCGCCTCCTCCCGCCTCAGCCAGTCGGCCCGAAAGACCGTATCAGGTAATGCTTCGGATACAGAATTGATGCTGCAATCGATCATGACATGCCCCTTCTCATTTCTGTAGATGCGCCCTCACACCGGCACCGGGCGTGAACGCGATAACGCGGCCCCTCAGCAATCACTCTTCACTTCAGGCGTCACCCACGCTGACTGAAAATGCCTCATTCTTCCGAAAAGGCAGCGCAAACCGCTATCAGTTTACTCCGCCACACGGCGTTGGCGAATGACAGGGCCAGATAAGCGAGAGAAACGCGCGGTGAAGGGTCAATCAGGAGGGGATGACGATGAGGGTGAAAATACACCGATTTTGCACCGGTCTCGCCTGTGGATAAATTTAAAAACTCTTTGCCAATCAAGCGTGACAAAAAGTACAAGTGATCAAAGTGGCGTTTTTTATCTAAAATTTATCTTTTGAATTCATGGAGATAAAAAACACCGTTCCCTGGACCCTCGGTGTGTCATCAAACACCGTCGTCAAGAAATCTGTGGATAAGTCTGTTTAAAAACTTATGAGATTTACTTTTGCGGAAAGCAGGAATGCTCTTGGAGAGATAAAACCGATAGCGCTATTAGCAATAGGGAATCAATTTATGCCCCGGGTTTTGTAACACACTGATTTATAAGGATTTTAAAATACAGCATGCTTAGGGGACGGCATTATGGCTCAGTGAATCCGAATTGGCAAGCGTTTTGACTCTTCACTCCTCGACGCGCAGTAAGACCGCGATATTCCGTCTATCGCCGTTCCCTGTCGGCAGGCGACTCTGTCCATGCCCGTCAAAAACGACTCAATTAGGTTAGTTCAATAATCAGACAATAAATAAAAAAGATGGAAATTTTTTTCGGTTTGACGGGCAGAATGGGATACCCAAAAGCAGCCGACCCGCAGAGGCTCTCTCCTGCGGCCGTTCGTGCCATCGCCTTCATATAGAGGGGCCTATGCCTGAATTCTCGAATCTCATCACTTTTGCTTTGATCTCGCTGGGGCTGGTACTAACGCCCGGCCCAAACATGATTTATCTGGTTTCCCGCTCGTTGTGTCAGGGACCCAAAGCAGGGCTGATTTCGCTGGGCGGCGTTGCGCTGGGATTTGTGTTTTACATGCTATGTGCGGCGGCGGGGATTACCGCGCTGGTCATGGCGATCCCTTATGCCTACGACGTTTTACGCTTTGGCGGGGCGCTTTATCTGCTGTATCTCGCCTGGCAGGCCGTCAGACCCGGTGGGCGTTCGCCGTTTGAAGTACGGGAACTGCGTCCGGACACGCCGTCCAGACTGTTTTTCATGGGCTTCGTCACCAACTTGCTCAACCCCAAAATCGCGGTGATGTATCTCTCGCTACTCCCTCAATTCATCACCCCGGAGCAGGGCCATGTACTGACGCAGTCTTTGATGCTCGGCATGGTGCAAATCGCCATTAGCGTCAGCATTAACGCACTGATTGCCGTCATGGCCGGCTCTATCGCCGTCTTCCTGACGAGACGTCCTTTGTGGAGCGTGATCCAACGTTGGCTGATGGGAACCGTTTTGGCCGGGCTGGCCATACGGATGGTAATGGAAGGGCGCCGCTAGCGAAGAATACCATCAGTAAGGCATGCATCTCGATGATGGCAAGCGTCACTGTGCCTATGGCAAAAGGCCCTCAACGTTTGCAAGTGCTTACTTTTTTTATTAGGAAAGGGAAAAAACACGTCAGAAGCCGCCCTCCTTTCTTCTCCAGAACGGACGCCTGATTGACGTCCGTCGTCATGCAAAATGACGTTTATCTGCTGAAGTAGTTAGCCCCAAGCGTCTCTTTATCTGTGTCGTCATTGACGTGGAACGAGGAGAGGCTCCAGCGTTTACCCGTGCTGACCTCGCCGAGATACAGCTGGTATTGACCTTCAGAGGTAGACGAAAAGAAGACATAGTCTGTGCCATTCACAGGGAAGGCATCAGAGTTATTACTGTCGCAATCGTTAATCGACAGTTGTTCAGCCTTGTCGCTGGGATTCACCTTGGTGTACAGCTGGTCGGTTCCGCTCGAATCCTTCCAGCGAGAGTAAAAAACTCGTCCATCCTGACGAACCGTCGGGTAGTAGGCTTCCAGACCATTCGGCTTGTCGAAGACCACCTTTTTGCCGGTAGCGAGCGTCAGTCTGTATACGCCTGTGACGCCCGACTCCTCTCCTGCCGCGTAATACACCTGCTTGCCATCCGCAGACGGATACGGCATCGAGCTTTCGATGGTTGATGAGGAGTTGGTCAGATTGGTCTGCGAGCCGAACACTGGCGCCCCGTTGTCGAAACTCAACGTCGCCTTCATCACATCGCCGTCCTGCTTGAAAAACAGCGCGCTGCCATCGGCGCTAAACTTGGGATCCTCGTTGCGGGTATCTCCCGTGCTGTTGGTCAGGTTAACCGGCAGGTCGGCCGAGTCCACTCGCCACATAAAGATATTCCAGGCATCGTCCTTGATACCCATAAAGGCCAGCCATTGACCGTCGGGACTGAATACCGCGTTCATAGGGTCCTGAATCCCCCACGATGATGAAGACACCTGCGTCACTTTTTTAGCCGCAAAATCATAAATAAAGATCTGGCTGGTGCCATCTTCGTAGCTGACGTAGGTGTGGTAGGCGAGCTTGCCTTTCAGCGTGGAGGGAAACGTTGAGTCACTTTCCGTGGTGTGGTCGGAAATACATTTGGCTTGAGAGTCCGCGGTGAAACCCGCCAAAAGCGCGCCGCACATCAGCGCGGTTGCCCATAATTTGGGTTGCATAGTTAAAGCATCCTTACCTTATATGAATGTGTCCTGGCCGCGACCTCTCGGCGATAACCCCATCATCATTGACATAAAAAGGCTTATCACTTTGAGTGTTAACGACCAGTCATACCTATGATTACGCCCGTAATCCCGATGTTTTTAGGGTTTCCGTCGTGACATAGTCAAATATATCTTAAGTATCATCATGTGGCGGGTAAACCGGATTGACGGATTAATCAACACTTTAGGAAAGATGAACGGGATCGGGTAAGCCTCTCGCACGCGGTATGCTTACCGTATTCACCCGCATGCTGACTGACGCTCAATATCTTGATTCATCTTGGACTAAAGAAAGGTACTAGAAATACCTAAGCCTGCCTCTCAGGCAAAAAAACTCAATGCTTTCAATATAGGAATAAAAAACCAGGTTTATTGAGAAGAGATGATGACGTTAATATTTAATACATAACCTTGCTGTTTGACTCCGTCATAAAACAGAGATTTATTGGATTTGTTTTTATCAACACTAGCAATCCAGCAAATGCTGGTCGATGATAATCGATATTGCAATGACTAAAATGCATCATTATTTACCGTGTAGGGAACTTTTTAAGAACTTTTAAATAACCTTCTACGTATAAAATAAAAATATAGCTCAATCGATAAGGGCTTTACGCCTATTTTATATTCATCTCATTATGTCATTAATCCCCTCCACCAGTCGCCAGCCGACTCCGTTAATTAATTTATAAAAAATACAGACCAAATGAATACCAGTACGTGAGTCATGAAATATTCATAATCAGATGTTTATATTTAAAATATATCGGTTAACATTGGCGCCCACCGGACGGAACCGGGTGCTTAAATAGCACACCCAGCAATATCATCATCAATAATATTGATAGCCACAGGAGCGCCGTTTATAAGATTGAATCAACCGCAGAATTACGCCTAAAAATCATTATTGATCATACGGACAAGCCGTTAATTAACGACCTTCACAGACGTTTTTATCTTTCCTGATTCATTCGAATTACAGGAAGGCGGTTCTTTGCACTTATGGCCGTATATGGATATGCCCTTCGCGAGAGGGCTGTGCCGTAAAGCAGGCTGTTTATCCAAGTCAGATTTATGTTTTATAAATTATCCATGAGGGGAACCAATGCTGACACAGCCAAACACTCGAAACATTCTTGTTTGCCTCATCAGCCAGGATGAAAAACTTATTCTGGATGTAAACCTGGTCCTAGATAATATCAACTCATTATTGAATGAGCATAACGGCACGTCACCTTGTCAATCGCCCCCTGCTGGCGATGATATGTTTTATCACCAGATGCTCGAACAGGCTCGTCACTATTTTTCACAGCATCAGGCTAAGAATATCAGTCTGACACTCACCTGTTTCAACACCGTCGCCACGGCCCTTGAATCGCAGGCCGCGAACCCGCAACCGCAGAGCCCGATCGAATGTGTTTTGTTAGACGCCAGAGACAAAGAGCCTGAAGAGGAAGATCCCTTTCTGCCGTTCATCAACAGCCAGCCCGACGCGCTTTTTTCTCCCTATTCAACGATGCTGTTATGCCGCGAAGATGCGCTGGGGAAGTGGATGAACCGATCGGGAAGCCGCAAGCAGGTGCGCGTCCTGCATTCCCATCCCTGGCATCGTCGCGCCGATATTTTGCGATTGATTCTGGACCATCTGGAACACGCCTATTTCAGCCGGATTCTTATGCGCACCTACCAAAATGGGAACGAGCCCGGGACGCTGGCGAAAACGATACATCGCCACATGACCGCGCGTTGGGGCGATCGGTGGGATTTCCACTATTTCACGGGATCGATGGTCGGCCGGTTCATCAACTCAATGAAGGCGTTGATGGACGGTTCAGACCCACGTTGTCTCACCGGCAACAATGAACATTCTCTTGCCGTTAGCGCGCTGGCAGGCTGGCAGCTGTATGGCCGCGCTTATGTGATAGCGATGACCTCCGGCATGATAGACGAAATGCGCGGCACTCTGGCAAACCTCAAACACGCGGGCGCGCCGGGCATGATTGTTTGCGCGGAATCCCTGCCCACCGTCTGGTATCCGTTTCAGGGAACGCTGGACGCCGCTAATGACGGCCATGCGGTGATCGCCGCCCGGGGCCTATGGCACTGTTTCATCAGCACCCCTGAGAATTTAGTCACCGGCATTCAGGGCGCCTTCCAGTCTCTTGATCGTCAACCGGCGCCCACCTTTGTCCTGGCGACGCAAACCCTGCTGGAGTCGCAGTTGGATGAACCCGAGATCCCGCCGCCACCTGCGCGTATCGGGACAACGCTTTCCGCCGATCAGCGCGAGCGCCTGAATCAGGCGATCGCGGCGATCAATCACGATCGCGCCCGGATACTGTGGCACTGCGACCTGATCACCGAAGAAGAACGAACACGCGTACTGCGTTTAACAGCGAAAGCCGGCATCGGGTTGGTCGACAGCATTATTCATCCCGGTAGCGTACCGGCTTACCGGAAAGGCGAACCCGTACAGAACTACCTGGGAACGCTATCCATGTACGGCTTTAACCGTGCAACCTACGAGTTTCTGGAAACGCCGCCTCAGCAGGGAGAAGGCAAGCCCTGGCTCTTTTTCCTTAACAGCAGGATTGAGCAATCGGCCACGCCCTATTCCGCCATCAAGCTCAAACGCAATTTCAACGTTGTGCAGGTGACCCGTGATGCGTCGCATCTGTCTCCGTTCACCCATCTGGCCCTCGATATGGGGTTGACGGATTTTCTGGACTATTTAGAACCCCGTCTGGAGGTCGATCCCGAGGTGCTGACCACTCGTCTCGCCTTGCTGGAGCGTTTGCGGAGCCTACCGGCCGCCCTGCCCAGCGAGAGCATCGAAACGATGCCGATGACGCCAAATTACTTCTTTACTCAGCTGAGTCTGCTGCTGACCGACCTGATCCAACAGCAAGGGTATCGCTATACCGGCGTATACGATGTGGGCCGTTGCAGCCTGTCGGCGATCCGCAATGTAGTGCGCACCGACCACGGTTTCTCCGGTTGGTATGGTCGCGCCCTGATGGGGGATGGCCTGATGTCCCTGCCCTATATCGCGCTGAACAACGAACACAACCTGTTGGCCTTTATCGGCGATGGCGCGCGCGCGCTGGTCCCGGACATCGAACAGCGGTTGATCATGTCGTCGGCGAAAGGGCTGCTCAAGCGCGGCGGCAACGTCACCATTTTCTATCTGACCAATGGCGGGCTTTCCATGATCCAAAGCTATCTGGACAAGCGCTATATGCCGAGCCGGTATCAGCAGGTCGATATTCCTATGGCCGAGACAAAAGACATCCCCGATGACAGCACGATTCATGGCGTCAACGTTCACCGCCGAACACTGCGCCAATTTTGCCCCACCACGTTGCGTGAAGCGTTAACCGCGCCGGGTCGCATCAACGTCTTTGATGTCTGGCTTGGACACAACTCCGAAGGGGATGGCCTGAGCCTGACCTCAGAAGACTTTTGGAGCCGTCGACCTATCGCCAATGGAGAAATACAATGAAATTCGGTTTTATCGCTCACCCTACGTCTAAAGAACTGCTGCATCAGGTCAAAATGCTCGATATGACGGGCCGTATGCTGGAAGAGCAGGCTAACGGCTACGACCCGGCGCTTTGGCGTCAGCGCAATCTGGTTCCTTTCGTCGAATTCACCCGCATCGTCAGCGCCTGCGGTGCGCAGTGCGAAGGTATCTTGCAGTTCATGCCGTTAACAGCCGAACAGATGCTGAGTCAGCCGAGGCGCATCGCCGAGCGGGTGGTGGAAGGCGTCAACGCGCTTAAAAACGAAGGGGCTGAACTGGTCGGTCTAGGGGGCTTTACCTCCATCGTCGGCAACCGCGGCCAACAGACGTTGGAACGCACGCAGGTTCCGGTGACAACCGGTAACTCACTCACGGCCTACGCGACCTATATGAATCTGCTAGAGGTGCTGTCCGCCCTCAATATTTCTCCTGAGCAGGCGGAAGTCGCCATTTTGGGCTATCCCGGTTCGATCGGTTTGGCCGTCGCCCGACTGCTGGCGCCAAAGGGATGCCGATTACATCTGGTACATCGGGACGAAAGGCAGCAGCCGGCCGTTCTGCTAGATTACTTACCGGCGTCGTTTCACCGGCAAGTCACGCTGTACCCCAGCGTGGAAGCCTGTTACGACAAAATCAAACTGTTCGTAGCCGCGACCTCCAGCGGAAATGTGATTGATCCGCAGCGACTGATGCCGGGCAGCGTGATTATCGATGCTGCGCTGCCTAAAGATACGCAGCCCGGCTGGGAGAAACGGGACGATATTTTGGTGATTGACGGCGGTCTGGTCTCCGCGAGCGACGCCGTCAGTTTTGGCGCGATGGCGTTAGGGCTCGACCCGAAACGCAACCTCAACGGCTGCCTCGCCGAAACCATCCTTCTTTCTCTGGAAAAACGCGCGGAGCCCTTTTCGCTCGGCCGTGAATTGCCCGTCGAACGGGTTCTGGAGATCGGCCGTATTGCGGAGCGGCATGGCTTCTTTCCCCGTCCGCTGACCAGCCTGGGCGAAACGGTCAGTGAAGCGACCTTCCATACATTACGGCGATTCCACGGAGGTCAGCCGCTTGCCGCCGTCGGCAGCGGAGAAGAGGACGCTCAACACCTTCGCGCAGAAGTCCTGCGTTGCTTCGGTGAACACATCAATCCGGTGTTGCGAGAGTTCTATGAGTTTAATCACGTCGAACGGGTGTTCAATCACGGCGAAGGATGCTGGCTCACCGACTTGGACGGCCGCCGCTATCTGGACTTTCTGGCGGGATACGGTTGCCTGAATACCGGACACAACCATCCAGGCGTGACCGCCAAACTCCAGGAGTACCTTACGCAGCAACACCCCACCTTCGTGCAATATTTGTCCGCGCCGTTGCATGCCAGCCTCCTGGCTAAAAGGCTGTCTCAAATCACGCCGGGAGAACTGGAGCGCGTGTTCCTCAGCAACTCGGGAACCGAAGCCGTCGAGGCGGCGTTAAAGCTGGCGATGGCCGCCAGCGATAAGCCCACGCTGCTGTATTGCGCCAACGGTTATCACGGCAAGACGCTGGGGGCGCTGTCGGTTACCGGCCGTGAGAAACATCGTACGGTATTCAAACCGCTGTTGTCCCGCTGCGAGGAAATTCCGTTCGGCGATATCGACGCGCTGCAAGCCCGATTGCAAAAAGGCGATGTGATGGGCTTCATCATGGAGCCGATTCAGGGCGAAGGCGGCGTCATTATGCCGCCGGAAGGCTATCTTTCCGCCGTAAGGGCGCTGTGTTCAGAGCATGAATGCTTGTGGATTCTCGATGAAATTCAGACCGGCCTTGGCCGAACCGGCAAGATGTTCGCCTGTCAGTGGGAGGAGGTATCGCCGGATATCATGGTGCTGTCCAAATCGCTTTCCGGAGGAATCGTGCCTATCGGCGCGACGTTATCATCGAAAGCGGTCTGGCAGCGAGCCTACGGCAATATCGATCGCTTTGCGCTGCACACTTCGACATTCGGCGGCGGCAATTTCGCGGCGGCGGCGGCACTGGCTTCGCTGGATGTCATTGAACAAGAGGACCTCCCCGGCAATGCCCGTCAGGTCGGCGCTTATTTGCGGCAGGGGCTGGATGATCTGGCTCGCAAGCACTACTTCATCAAAGAAGTCCGCGGACGAGGCATGATGCTGGCCGTTGAATTCCAGAATGATGTTTCAGGCGGGATTGAGGCGTTCGTTCGGGAAATGACCAGCCGACTCCCGGCCAAAGCCGCAGCCACCTACCGGATGATGCCCATGAAAGCCCGCGAACATCTGGAAGCGGCGATGGAGGAGATGGAATCCACGATGGCGGATATGTTCGTGCTGCGCATCATGACCAAACTCTCACAGGAACATCATATCCTGACCTTCGTGACGGCCAACAACAACCGGGTCATGCGCATTCAGCCTCCGCTGATTTTGTCGCTGGATCAGGCCGAACGGTTCATCAACGCGCTGGGTCAGGTCTGTGAAGACCTCTCGACTTTTGAAGCCTAACGCACTCATTCGATAGGGTTCTGTCCCAACTAGGCTAGCCTCTCCGCACTGGCGCATCCCGCGCTGGTGCGGCGTTTGTACGTTACGGGCAGCGGTGTAAGCGTATATCTGGAGGTGTTTGCGGAAAAAACAGGATGGGCGTTATCAATCGAGGAGGCTTAGCCAATCATTCGGATCGTTTATAACACTGGAGTCTTACGCATGTTGAAACACGACGGTGGAATTGTTGAGAATATTTGGTGTGGTTTTTTGAATATCAACAGAGCAGTGCTGCTTGTTGTATGAGACATCTACAGAGCTGGATAGCTGCCTATAGATTAAAGAAATTGGAGCGGGAAACGAGACTCGAACTCGCGACCCCGACCTTGGCAAGGTCGTGCTCTACCAACTGAGCTATTCCCGCGTCGCAACTGACTTTCACTGGGGGTAAAATGTGAAGTCATTCGATAAATAAAACTCTCAATCCGTTGATTAATCAGCGTTTTATCTATGTCTTCCGAAGAAGTGGGCGCATTATGTCGCTCTTTGCGGATGATGGCAAGCCCTTTTTTAACAGAACAGACGAGAATCGGTTTATCTGCTCATTAGAGCATCAAGTTGCCCCTTTTGGCGGCTATTCCCAGCGGAGACGAGGGATCACCCCACGCGTGACGAAAGACGATCGTGACGGCATCCTCTTGCCTTTGGGCTTTCCTTCCCATACCTCAACGCCCACTCAGCATCTCATGATCGGGAGCCCCCACCGAGCCGGGTTTTGCATAATGAAGGACATTAGAATCAGAGAATCGATTGCTCTCTGCCTATCGCCGCTTTTTTACTCAATTGCGCTAGCCAGACTTTGGGCATCTCAGTAGACTGACTTTCCACCGCGCTATCGAATGCCAAGCGACCGTGGCGCATCACACTGAGGCTTTGTTTACGTTTTAGTTTACGCTTCCGCCTACCGCTTTTCTTACCGTCACGCGACACGCTGCGGAACAAAGCCTATAGCCGACAGTCATCAATGGGATGGATGAGGAATATCTGACATGACTCACGCGTCTGCTGCCGGGACGACCCCGGTAAAAGAAGATGAACCTGCGCTTTATCGAAAAATCATTTGGAAACTCATCCCTTTTCTTTGTTTCTGCTATTTGACCGCCTATCTGGACCGTATTAACGTCGGCTTCGCCAAGCTGCAAATGGTGGAAGATTTACACTTCAGCGAAACTGCCTTCGGGCTCGGTGCCGGACTGTTTTTCGTCGGCTATATCCTGTTTGAGGTTCCCAGCAACCTGATGCTGGAGAAGATCGGCGCCAGGATCTGGATCGCCCGCATCATGATCTCGTGGGGCCTGTTATCGACCTGCACACTGCTGGTGACTACGCCGGAGCAGTTCTACATCCTGCGTTTTCTCCTCGGTGCCGCCGAGGCCGGCTTCCTGCCGGGCGTGCTTTATTATCTGACCCAGTGGTTTCCTTCCCAGCGCCGCGGCCGGGTCATTGCCTTGTTTATGATCGGGCTGCCCCTGTCGAGCATCGTCGGCGGACCGCTGTCCGGCTGGATCATGATCCATTTCGATCAGCTCCACGGTCTGCGTGGGTGGCAATGGCTGTTCTTGCTGGAAGGGCTGCCCACTATTCTGCTGGGCATCCTGACGCTGCGGGTGCTACCCAGCAGCTATCGGCAGGCCAACTGGCTCAATGAGCAAGAGAAAACGCAGATTGCGCTCGCGCTTAAACAAGACGAGGCCGAGAGTGGCCATTCTCATCACCGTTTCCGGGAAGGCTTTTTCAATCTGAAGGTATGGATGCTGGGCGGCATCGATTTTTCGATTTTGCTAAGCGCCTACGCCCTGGGATTCTGGATGCCGACGCTCATCAGGCAAGCGGGCGTCGCCGATCCCTTCCATATCGGACTGTTGACCGCGCTCCCCAGTCTGGCTGCGCTGTTGGGAATGCTGGTGATTGGCGCGAGTTCAGATCGCCGACGTGAACGCCGCTGGCACATCATCGTCCCTTTTGTCATCGGCGCCATCGCCATGGCGTCCAGTACGTTCTTCGCCGACAACGTCATTGCCACGGTCCTACTTTTTGCCATCGCACAGGCCACCATTATCGGTGCGGTGCCGGTCTTTTTCAGCCTGCCCGCCACCTTCCTCACTGGCACCGCCGCGGCTACGGGGTTCGCCCTCGCCTGCTCTCTGGCGAACATTGCCGGTTTGGTGAGTAACTCGCTGATGGGATTTGCTCTGGATCTGACCGGAAGCAGCGCGGGTGCGCTGTGGTTTTTCGCCGCTTGCCTGCTGGCAAGTTCTCTGCTGGTGATTGCCCTGCCCGCCAAAATAGTTAACCGATAAGATTGTGACAAAAAGGCCGCATCAAGCGGCCTTTCTCTTTGACGATCTCACGACGAATCGGACTCTTTGTATTACGAACGCACGACACAATTTGCCGGGCGGGCCGATATGGATTGGATGCTCAGTCCTGACGACAGAGGAGCATACCGGCCCTCACCTTGGCGTGCGACGGCCGCTGACCGCCGCCGTGACCGACCTTTTTCGTCAGGCCAACTTGTAAGAGTTGGCGCCAGTGCCGGCCAGATTGCCGCCGTCGACAATCAGATACTCCTGACGGATCGGCTTCCCTTCGAGGAAGTTTTGCAGAATTTCCAGCGTCCCTGCCGCATAGCGCGCCTGCGCGGACAGCGAGGTTCCGGAAATATGCGGCGTCATTCCTTGATGCGGCATGCGGCGCCATGGGTGGTCGACCGGCGCAGGTTGCGGGAACCAGACGTCGCCGCCGTAGCCTGCCAGCTGGCCCGACTCCAACGCGCGCGCAATCGCATCGCGATCGCAGAGCGCACCACGAGCGGTGTTGATCAAATAGGCCCCGCGTTTGAACTGAGACAGGAAGGCTTCGTTGACGAATCCCTGCGTCGAGGGATACAGCGGGGTTTGCAGGTTAACCACATCACAGACTTTAACCAGCGATTCCGGGGTTTCGTGGTAGGTTAAGCCAAGCTCATGTTCGACCTCTTGCGACAGACGATGAGGATCGTAGTAGTGCAGCTTCATATCGAAAGGTTTCAGACGGCGCAGCGCCGCCAGACCGATACGCCCGGCGCCCAGCGTCCCGAACTGCATTCCCTCGACATCATAGCTGCGCGCCACGCAGTCCGCGATATTCCAACCGCCGTTGTTGGCGATTTGGTGCGAAGGCAGGTAGTTGCGAACCAGGGCCAGCACCGTCATCACCACGTGCTCCGCCACGCTGATGGAGTTGGAGAAGGTCACTTCTGCCACGGTGATGCCGCGTTCGGCGGCGGCTTTGAGATCGACATGGTCGGAGCCGATACCCGCCGTCAACGCCAGTTTCAGTTTTTTCGCTTTGGCAATACGTTCAGCCGTCAGGTAAGCGGGCCAGAACGGTTGGGAAATGACGACATCGGCATCCGGTAAATGACGATCAAACACGGAGTCAGCGCCTTCCTTATCGCTGGTCACAATCAGCTCATGCCCCTGACTTTCCAGATAGCGACGCAACCCGAGTTCACCCGAGACGCTGCCTACCAGCTCTCCGGGGGTAAAACCTAGTTCACCTGACGGCGTGGGCGCAGTCTGGCCATTCGGGTAGGTCAGAATTTCTGGGATATCGTCGCGGGCATAGACGGGGGGAAAACCGGTTACAGGATCGGGATACAATACGCACAAAATCTTGGACATAGTTATCTCCATAAACCTAAGCAAGTTAATTATATAGCCTTGATTTTAGGCTATAATTTTTGTGACTCGGCCCAGTCTGGGCGCTTAATAATCACGCGTCCAATTGTTTGAAAATATCTCTAAATAGCTCAGCTCTATTTACTGGCTCGATAGATGGATTGGTCGATTTTGCTCTGTAGATCGAACTGCGTGGTCATCCCCCACACCGCATCTAGCAGCGCAGGCGGGTTGTCCTTACGTAGTCGTAGCAGGCTCATTTCCGGTAACGGAGGTGATTCGATGGGATGCGCGACAATACCGTTGGCGATCAGATATTCAGGGATCGCGCTGATGGGAGCAATGCTGCAGGCTTGTCCACTACTCACCATTTCATATAACACGCTCAGCGCGTTGGTTTCGATAATCACTTGAGGCGTCACCCCTGCCTCGCGAAAAGCCTCTTCGATGACCCGCCGGTTTTGCATCTCGTGATTAAACAAACATAGCGGCAACTCACCCACATCGCGCCAACTGAAAGCCTCTCCAGCCGGTGGAACGACTTCGTTGTTGGACAGTAGAAAAAACCGCTCTGCGTAAAGAGACAAAGACTCGTAAATCTCTCCGGCGCTGACATCGGAATACGCGATACCCAAATGCAGATCCTGATTTTTCAACCGATTCAGAATATCGCGCGTACTCAGGGAAAAGACTTTCAAATTCAGCCGGGGAATGACGCGGCGATACTCCTTAATCAGCGTAGAAACCGCCCTCATCGCGGAGGGTACGGCGCCGATAACCAAATTCCCCCCGGCCACGGCTTGCGCCAGAGCGGCCTCCTGCTTCAAACCGTCCAGGGAGGACAGCGTTTTTCTCGCCCAGTCCAGCACGCGCTCCCCTTCCGGCGTAAAACCCTGAAAACGCCGTTCGCGCCGAATAATGGTAATGCCCAACTCGCGTTCCATTTGCTGAAGGGCAACGGACAGAGAGGGTTGCGAGACCCAGCAGCTCTCCGCGGCCTGTGCAAAGTGCCGATGTTCAGCCAATGCCACCAGATAATGAAGTTGTCGCAGAAACAAGGTTAACTCCTTTTAGACTAGTGCCTTTCCATAGAAAAAAAGCTTGAGATCAATGAAAACTCTGTGCGCCGACATGCTCCTTTAGCGATTTCATCCAATATCATCGCTAACACTTCACCGCGTCCATCTTTCCTGTATTGATAAGCAAACAAAAAACTCAGCACTGCGCGCCTGTCGGCAACGCGCTTGCCGCCTTGGTTCATCCACCGTGGATCTCTCGTCATCTACGCCGCGGTTTTCTTCCTTTCTCGCGACAAACATAGTCCAGGTTGAAGAAATAGCAGGACAGACCAGCCAAATTGTACAATAGATAGACAACAAGGGGGCAATTCAGCGCAGTGATTGAGCAAATAGTGTCTCGAATGTGGAGAAGGTTTTCGCTTCATCGATAAGTATCAGCGGTGACCGCAGAGGGATAAGGTACGAAAAAGGAATGAGAAGAAAAGGCAGGAGAGCAGATAGGAAGAATGAATCGTTTAGATGAGATAGTTAGCCCTATCTAAAAGGGAAAATGCGTTGTACCAAGAGGTGGTGATGAAAATAAAAATTGTGAGGCCGGTAGAAGACAGATGCAGTTTGCGGAACGATGCGGAGTCGTCTTCTCCGGCCACGGGAAGATAGAGGTTAAATGCACAACGTGATGTAATAGGTCATTCACTGATATTTGTGTAGCAAATACCTTTTTATTGATGCGGCGTTTTTATATTTGAAATTAAACGTATCACCATTAAACTCGCCATCATCTCCCATCAACATTGAATCTTTGCTAATCTCTTCATTGGGAACTAACCTTCCATTGTTAAATGTATACCCATATACCTTATATTGCGTTCCATTAATACTCTCCGCGCGATGAATTTGATGCCACGAAACTAACACAATAACATTTTTTATTCCTTTTAATGTTACAAAAAAGACAGTTTCAATATTAGGTGTATCACCTTCGGTTTCATATCGATCAATTTTGTTGCTTACCCCATTATTATCAAGATATAGACCGAGTGGGTAATCTACACTATATTCTTTTTTGATATAAATATTATAATCTTGGGATATTTGGAATGGTCCCTGAACAAAACCCTGTTCCCCAAACGTATACCCTGGCAACAATAGAATGAATAATAATACGACAACACGCTTTAACATTAGGTCAATCCTCATCTAATTTAAGAAGTCGGGCAACGCTGTTATACCTTTTTCGCCGATTATCATAACCATTTGCCCCCCATTCACAAATTGAGTAACCCCTTAACACAGAATTTCTTTCCCTGCGGAACGCCGTCTTTCATCTTCTGACTTAACCTGCCGCAGACGTCATACTCATAGCGCACATCGCCGCGCTCGACGATACGATCGGCACCATCTTAGCGACCCTGACCTGCCGATACGCCTCAGATACCGACAGCGGTACGCCCGAGGCGGCGATAATTTCCGAGACTTCACACAGGTTCTGTTCGCTGTCATAACCGAACAGTTTCGCCTGACGCCAGCGTCCGCCCACAGCCCGACCTCCTGTGCGCGGTACCCGCTCGCATCGTAGTCGCTGAATATTTCCTGCCCGTTAACACGCTCAGTAAAAAGAGAAGAGACTGAAAACAGGGCGTCACTACACCGAGGGATACGCCCCGCATAACGGCAAGCCCAATCAGCCCTCCGCCATCAACCTTAAAGTCCGCCGGCTATAAAAGTACTGATTTATCAAATGGATATCAGTTACAATCACAGTGGAAAGAGGGAGAATTATTATTGAGATGCAGATCAATTTATAGCAGTTGACCAGACCATAAAACAAAAAACCGGAAAGATCACATAACCACTACCGATTTTTTTCAAAAAACATTACAGATTAAATGGTGTCAACACTGTTTTATCCGGGGACGAATAAAACATTACGAAGCACCCAACACTAATTCCTTCGACACCCAACACTTCAATAAATACGACATTATTATCTAGCTGTATAGTAATTACATCTTCTTCAATGGCAATAACTCTAGAGAAAATCTTATTCATCCCATTTTCAAAGATAATCTTATGGCACGAAAAATCAGAGGGGTAAATATCTTTACCCCATACATACTCAGCATCGAAATCTATTTCAACATCATAACACTCTGATATACAAAACTTATCCCCATTCCATTTAGCAACGCCGCTACCCAATGAAGAGGAAAAAAAAACCTTATCAATGAGTTCTTTTATCAATTTAATTTTCATAGAGTTTATTTCTTAAACGGCACCCGAACTACAAGATTATCAACATTCATAACATTATTCTCAGTATCATGAGTCCATGTCTCTTCATGATAATGATGCTTCGTGGGTTTACTTCCCATCTCATGATTTCCATATCTTATACTCCGTTTCCCATCCGCCGAAACTATTCTATCCGAATCTATTTCACCAGTACGAGGATGTGTATTTGTATGTGGCCCGGGGCCTAAAAACTCATCCCATTTATCAACAGCATCTTCGGGTTTAACCGGTTTCGGTGCATAGGTTTCATTATGATAACCACGCTCTGGAACTTCTTTTCCAGCTTTTTTATCCAACCCAAACGGATCAACCCACTCCAACGGGTTATGCACATACCCCTGCGGCCTCAATCCACCCGCCAGCCCTATCGGGTCCGGCGAGATGTACTGCCCGCTGTCCGCATCATAGTAACGATGCCGGTTGTAGTAAAGTCCCGTTTCCGCGTCGTAGATTTGCCCCTGGTAACGCAGCTCGCAGTACACTTCTTCGTTTGCCGCGTCGCCCAGATAGCGCTTCAGCCCCACCGGTAGCCGGTCTTCACGGTGTCCGTTCCACAGCCCCTGCTCACCGCGCCAGTGGACTTCCCCCGTCTCGCTGCACAGCTCCCGCGCCGTGCCCGCCACGTCCGTCACCACATAGTGCAGTCGGGTCTCTTCTCCCTTGCGCTCCACCTGCGCCAGCGGCCGGAAGCTGCCCGGCTCATACACCCATTGCACTTCCCGCGCCGGGGTGCCATCGGCGTAGTATTGCACCTGTCCCACCAACTGGTCGCCGTCCCACTGGTACTGGACCTTCGACACCGACTGCAACGAGGCCACCTGACCTTCGCGCACCTTGCTGACCCGGCGTCCGAACGCATCGTAGCCATAGCGCCACCGCGCCCCGTCCGGCAGGCTCACCCGCCGCAACCGGTCCTGCGTATCCCACTCGTAGCGCGTTTCTTTCGGTCTGAATCCCGCGCGTACCTCTCGCTTGCGACTTAACCGGCCGCAGGCATCGTACTCATAGCGCACGTCGCCGCGCTCGACGATACGCCCTGCGCCGTCGTAGCGACGCTGGCCCTCCGACACCGCCTGAGATACCGACAGCGGCACGCCCGAGGCGGCGATAATCTCCGAGACTTCACACAGGTTCTGTTCGCTGTCGTAACCGAACAGTTTCGCCTGACGCCAGCGCCCATTGCGACGCTCCGCCGTCACCTGCCCGTTGCCGTTCAGGCGGAAATCCTGCTCGCCCCAGTGAGCGTCTTTTATTCCCACCAGACGGTCCAGCACGTCGTAACGATAGCGGCGCTCCAGATGGTGCGGCTCGCTGCCGCCGCCGTTGACCAGCGTCTGACGCTCCAGCAGCCCGGTCTCGCTCCAGCTCTGCGACAGTGCGAAGCCCGCGCCGTTGCTGCGCAGGCTTTCCTGACCCGCGTCCGTATGGCTGAACGACAACGCCTGATGCGAACCTACGCCCAGCGCCGATAACCGCCCTGATTGCCACTGCTGTTGCAGCGGCGCCAACAACCCATTGACCTGCGCGCGGTAACCGCTCGCATCATAATCGCTGAGTATTTCCTGCCCGTTGACCCGCTCGGAGATGACCTGACCGGAGCGGTTATAAGCGTACTCCACGCAGGCATCGGCGTTGCTGGCGCGCAACAGGCGTCCCGCGATGTCGTAGTCCAGCGTGGTGACGCTTTCCGTCGCCCCTTCAGCGGTGAGGCACTGGACTTCCGTTACCCGTCCCAACGCGTCGTGCGTGTAGCCTTGCTGGCTGCCGTCGGGGGCGGTTCGACACGTTAATCGCCCCGCCACGTCGTAGGCATAGCGATACACGCGTCCGTCATAATGCCGCTCTTCGGAAAGCCGTCCGCACTCGTCAAAAGAGTAAGTCCAGGCGTCGCCGTGACTGTTGGTCACACCGGCGAATTCGGCTTCCGTGTTGTAGTGATAACGGACCGTTGCGCCGAGTGGGTCGGTCGACTCCAACAGATTGTCGAACGCGCCGTACCGGAACTGGTGCTGCTGCCCCAATGCGTCCAACACAGACGTCAGATTGCCTTCCACATCATAACCAAAGTGGGTAGCGCTACCGTCCTCATAGACGACGCGAACGGGTGCTTGCCGTGCGCCTTCATATTCCCAGCGGCGAATCTGAGTCCCTGACTCACGGGCAATATGCCGCTCGGTCAACCGGTCCTGCGCGTCATAGAAAAAACGCACCGCGGGCAGGTTGTCGGTTTCTATAGCGCTAACGAAGCCCTGTGGATTGTAATGATAGCGCTGCAAAACGCCGTCCGGCCCAATCACCGTGGCGAGTAGCCCTTGCTCTGTATAGCTTTGCAGCCACTCGCGGCCTTCTGGATCGTTAACCTCCACGACCTGTCCCTGAGCGTTGCGTTGATACTGCCAGACATGGCCCAGCGGATTGGTGTACGCCAGCAGTTGGCCGTCGTCATCGTAATCGTAGCGATGAACCGCCCCGTCCGGGAGCGTCACGGCCGTTATCTGCCCCCAATCGTTGTGTTCATATTCCGTGCGATTCCCCAGCGGGTCTGTTTCGGCAACCAATAGACTCTGTTGCCACTCGTAGTGAGTTTCACCCCCGTCCGCCGTCCGTTTGCAGAGAATGTAATTGCGTTCATTTCGCGTGTAGCTAACCACGCCGCCAAAGCCGCTGTGATAATGGCTGGTCAGATTCTCATCGTCATATTCGAAACGTCCGGGCCAGAATCCTTCCGACGACCGATCCTGGATTGAGCGACCTTTCTCATCGTAGGTATGTTCCACCCACGTGTGTGCCAGATCGTTCCAACGCAGTAGCCAGCCTTCGGGTGAGTAACGGTAGTCGAAATTACGCCCGTCACCCGCCCGCACGCTGAGCAAGAACCCGTGTTGATCCCAGGTATAACGCGCCAGCGTCTGTAGTGGCTGACGTTGTGCGTCACACAACGTCAGTTGGGTGATACGCCGTTTCTCTGTCTCGACGTGCACCAAACGACGATCGGGCAACTCGATCCAGCGTAATACTCCACGCTCCCATAACAGAGAGATCTCATGGCCGACACGGTCGGTGATCGATGTCAGCAGCAGCCGCTTGCCCATAGCATGTTCAAAGCGATAGCGCAGACCATCACAATGAATCAGAACCAATTGCCCTTGCTGGCGCGAAAGCCGCCATTCTGGATTGGCCTGAGAACGAAGGAATTCACCCTCATCCGGTAAGACAAAAGTGGACTGGTTGAACTCACCGTCCGTGAGCGTAACCACGCCTTGCTCCAGCTCCAGACACATATCCCAGTTGCTGCGCCACAACGCTCCGAGTAAACCCGGCTTACGCTCGCCGCCAGAACGGTAGTAGCGTTTCATGGTCAGAGGCAGTAGGCCGGAAACCTCAAAATCCGTGCGCCAATCCACCACGAAACCGGTCGCCATATCGACCGGTTCCCCCTCTTTGTGGCACTTATTACTATTGGCGTCACATTTCCCTTCTGCCTCGTCCGCTTTTTTCTTTTGAGATGTTTTATCGGGCTTAGGTTCTTTACTACTGCCCGCATTGATGGACTCACTACCTTCAGGAGTGGCATTCGCCTTTTTCTCTGCGGGAGCAGGCTCAGACTTGGCTCCCGAAGAAGCATCTTCGCCAGCGCCTTCAGATTTCTTGGATGTCGGCTTTTTCGATGATGGGACTGTCGAATCACCTGCGGCATTTTCGCTCGCGGGTTTATTCGGCGCGCTTTCTGCCCGAGCGGGCTCTCCGGCCCGGCTTTCAGCATGCGGCGCCGTTTTAGGAGCCTCCGCAGCTTCAGCAACGGAGCCCTTAGAACGTGCGCTTCCCGCTTTGCGGGTGACGACATGGGGAATGAACTCGTCAAATTTACGTTCAATGTAAGCAACCGTATCGCTGAACGTTTTGTATAACTTATCGAGGAAATCGACCATCTTATGAAAACGGTCTTTCATCAGGGCGACAATCCAGCCATCGTCCGCAGACGACTTCAACGCCTTCTGCAACGCCGCCTTCATATCCTCCAACAGTTTTAATGCCTTTTGACCATACACGCTCAACTCAGCACGCATTTTACTGATGCCTTTCACCAGGTTGCCATCCGACAATTTTCGAATGATCTTCATGGCGAACTGAATTTCTTCGGGAGCCACTTTTTTCAACGCTTTCAGAATGGCCTTGCCACTGACCTTCATGGCGTCGCCCAGTCCCGGCACCAGGCCGATCACATTGAGCACGCCTTCAGCCACGTGCAATTTGTCTTCCAGCAACACGGGCTCTTCGTACGTATCCCAGCACCACTCTCCGATAGAGTAGGCATCCATCGCCTGCCCGACAACGGGGATGCAGCCTAAAATAATCTGGCAAAACAGCATGATGGCAGCATTACCGCCTTCACCCTTATCCGCGACCTCTGCTGCCAGACTATGCTGGATTTTATTTACCGCCCGGCGGAGTTCCAGACTGCCCGCATTGATTTTCTCATCCAGCTCCCAAAAGCGATCGTAGGCTTTGCGGTACTCGGGAGGTATAGAGGTAAATAAACCCGCACCGTCCACATCCACGTATCTGTCGCTACTGCTGCTGGCGTCATATTCAACCAGCCCCTGCTTGTGCAAGAGAAGAAATAACGCGAAGTATTCGCCCGCTATCGCTGCATACGCCGGGTTGGACTGCATGACTGGGTTATTTTTGACGGTTTCTTTCGGTTCGAACGTGTCCGAGCCTTCATCCAGCAAAAGATCAAATGTCCCGCAGCCCATGTCATAGATCAGGCACAGGCCATTCTGGTCCGTTTTCCCCTCAATGACGTGCTGATTGCTGTCCGTCAATACAAAGGGCGCATTCGGTACCGGTTTACCCGTGTCATAGTGGTAATAAATGAGGACTTCGCAGCCGCATTTGACGCAGCCCCCAGAGATTTTATTGTCCGTAGAAAAATTCTGACTCGCGGCCTCTTCGCTGGAGAGCAGCGTCGCTGATTTCGTCTGTTCCATAGCACTACGTCCTTTTATGCTTCGCTCTGTTGGCTCACCGCGGCGGCGTAGAGGCGATCCATTTTGTTCTGGGTTCCGATAATTTCCGGTTCCGCCATGACCGTTTGCGCCCAAGGCTCGCCGATAAAGTCGGGACTGAGCTCCGTCGCCAGCGCCAGATAGCGCACGATATCGCGGTCGTTGTTAAACCCTTGTAGCTCGGCCTGCTTCACCTGTTCTTGAGTAAATGCCAACAGCACGTCATCGCCTTCGGACTGCCAACGTGGATGGTAGGTGCGCAGGTGAGTCATGTAGGTTTCCAAAGCGTTCTGCGTGGACGGGCCAAGGAGCGCCTGCCATTGGGCGTCGCTGAGTTGGCGGGGCGAAGTATTGGGGATGTCGTGAGACTCACGGTGCGTGAGGGTCAGCACCTTCGACGCGCCACTCCCCGACGCCATGTCGTAGAATCGGGCAATAGGGCCGAACAAGGCCGTCGCCTCCTGCGCCGTGCTGGCCGACAGAAGCTGCTTCACTATCAGCCAGTCGCTGATGCGCAAAATGGCATTCTCTCCGTCTGGCATCGCCACCAAACTCCAGTGCCGCAGATGATTGACCAGCTCGACCAGTTGTTGTCCCGGCGTATAGGCCTGCATGAACCACTCAAGCTGAATGCCAATGCCCCACCCATCTCGGGTGCAAAGATACTCTTCCAATTGAGGCCAGTTTTGTGCCGTGACCGGAATGCAATAGGGGGAGATGGACGCATGCTGGCGTCCGGCCTCGCCCCAATACAGCCGGGTGTGTTCCAGACTGCCGCCCCAGCGCTCAGCCAGCCACGGCGCCGCGTCGTTCAGGGCGGCTTCCGCCACGATGAAACACCCGCCTTCATCGATACGTGCCAGCCATCCGTCAGCGTCTTCTTGCGTTTTAGTCAGAAAAGGCGTGGTTAAAGGTGTCGTTGATGTCACTCGGTGACCTCCAATGTGTCAGGCGATAGTCCCCTCATCCAGTCAGGCCGGTGGTAGCGTGCTCGAACCTCTTCCAGATGGCGCGGTTGGGATTTGAATAGCTGAATACATTTTCCCAAAGCGTGGCGCGTGGTCAGATGAATAAAATGAGGATGGTGATAAAACTCGCTGCCGATAATCCAGCGATGCGCAGACCAGGCTTCGCATTCGGCGTCGGTGGCGCGCGGATATAATTTTTTAGCCAGCGCAATACCGCTAATAAAACGTTTTCTCAACAGTTCGATATCTAATAAAAAAAACGTTCTTTCGCTGACATACATAAAAAGCTGATTCGCCAGACAACGCAGCCGATTATCGTGTGTTAAGAGATCAAACTGGCTTTGATTCAGCGATATTTGATAATTGTTCGTTGCCGACATGGATATTTCTTCATCGAGCAAGGGAATATAATCCAAAAACTCGCGATTCTCGGCCGGTAGAAACAGCTGCCGGGCAGGCGCAAGGAAATCCGTTTGCTCCTGCGGGCTGATTGTCGCCCACCATAGCGCCAAGGCATCCGGGCCATAGCTGCGAAACAGCGTCTCCTGCCCGGTGGGTCCACGGCAAACCACGCGTCGTTGCCAATGCTGCACCATCTCATCAAGCGACATGTCGCCAGTCATCAGCAACGTTCCCTGATGGCCGTAGTCCTGGCCCTGGGTCCAATGCAGCAGCGTTTCTCCGCAGTTGCCTTCATCAAGTTCGATAATAAACGGCGCAACTAAGCGTAATGAATCTGGAAATATCGGGGAATCGAGCTGCCGCCATTGATCTTTCGCCGACTGATGAAAGGCTCGCCAATAAACCGGCAGCTCTGGATAACACATCACATCGATAATGGCATACAACGGCGAGGTTTTATTTCGAATAATCTCAAAGAGTCTCAGGCTGTTTTTTTCATTCATCTGATAAACCTGAATCGGAATTAAGGGATAACAATAAAGAATTAATGCTGCGAAATAACGGCGTTATTCCACGCGGTGGCATTTATATTTTTCGTTAGGGAATAAATGAGAATACGCAACTATGTCAGGAGAGGAAAATGTCAGGGAACGAATCTGCTCGTTCCCTGATAATGGTGAGCTATTTAGCCTTGTCCTTTTCCCACTGCGCTCTAACTTCTTTAGGAGAGGGAGGTGGGAACTTAACCCCTTTTTGCTCCAGCGCCTGCTTGACCTTTATCAGCCACGGACGTTGCGGCGCATCTTTGGACATCACCGACTCGCTAAAATGAACATTCCAAGCGAGATCAGCGCCGATATCATCGTAACCCTCAACCGCGGCTCCCTGTTCCATTAACCAGTAGACGATTTCATATTTGTTCAAATAAGCCGCATACAGTGCGCTGTTTCTTTTCTGCATATCTTGCGCATTAATATCTGCTCCGCGCGCCAGTAGAAGTTCTATATCCGCCCAACGCTCTTCACCGATCGCGCTGAATAAAGGAGGTTGTCCGTTACTGCCCAACGTATTCGGGTCGCCCCCAGCATCCAGCATCATCCGTAACCAATCGGGATCTTTAAATCCGGTTACCGTATTGACCGCCGTATCACCATCCCCATCTTTGAAGTTGGGATCGGCACCGAGGGTTAAACTCATCCCCACCGCTTTTTTGTCTCGCGTTTCAATAATAAGCCATTGCAAAGGAGTTATGCCTTCTTTGCCATGAATATTAAGCCTAACGCCCTGAGAAAGCATTTCTCTAGCTTTGCTCTCATCACCCGAGCGAATATTTTCCAATAGCGCAGCGGTAGCCGGGTCAAACAGCTCTTTGGCTTCCATACTCCGTCCTCCTATATTGCAGGCCGTTAACAGACTGGCGATAAAAAGACATCCCCATTTGATACGTTTCAACCAATGCATCACGTCTCCTTAAGCACACTATTGATTGCGCCGATATCCTCTTTCTTCTGCGTTTCAATCCCGGCAATCACCTGATCCATACCGTGACGGGCAATGGGCGATCCGCCCAGTGACGGTAGCGACGACATCTCACCGACGGCTTTCGGTAAAGCGCCTTTGTAAAGCTCCATCATGCCACATGCCGCTCCGACCATCGCTCCCATTGCTCCCCCCCCAAGCAAACCACCGATCAACGAGCCTCCTAACGCTAATAGACCCGGAACCGCCGCCTTGCCATAAGTCTGCGCCATGGTCAGTACTTCGCCATCGACGGCCTGAGTCTTGATCAGCGCGGCCGTCTCCTCCAAAGAGGCTCCCCCAGCGCGGGCGACCGTATTGGCATGTAGGCCCGCAGCATTAAAGGTATAGCCGGGAAGTTTGGTTGCACTAACGCCAGCAGAGGCTAATCCCCCCCCCAGAGAGTGGCCCACGAGCTTTATGTTTTCATTTGCATATTCAAATGAGGTGCGTTTCGCTAAATCCATCGCTTGGTTATATGTGGCAGATTCCAAGCCTAAACCTTGTAAACCATTAGTTTTCCAATCCTTAGCACCGGTCACCGAGTTATCAGTACCCCGATAGGTGAGCATCGTTTCGCCATTGATCTCCGACTTAAATAACGCGGCCCCAAATCCGGACTTTTTATTGAAATAAGGGTTATCTTGATTTGACAACATCTGCTCAGGATCCACGATAGACAACCCCACCGGCGGGGCAGGAAGCTCCGTATACTTCCCGCGGCGAAATTCATCCACATCATAGACATACTTCGCCGCCTCTGCGCGCAAAATACTGTCGTTGTTGCCTGCAAGACGCTTGGCAGAGTCTTGCAGGCCCGGCACCGACGACGCCTGTTGCGCCAGCTGTTTACGTGCCGCGTAACGCGCTTTGCGCTGTTCCAGCGTCAACGCTTCCGTTGGCAGCGGTAGCTCAGGCGTCGGCATCCACGACATCAGGCCCTTCCACGGCAGCAGCATAGGCGACAACGCCAGCAGCGGCGATCGCTTGCTGGCCGACTGCTCCGCGCAGGATTTAACCGGGGACTGATGCGGCGTGTCGCCGATGATCACATCCCCGCTACCCGCGGCGACGGAACCACCGCAGCCGATGGCATCCCCCACCCGCGCCGCTGCTTTGCCGTTGATGATGACATTACTGGATCCTGCAGAGATCGACCGGGGATGTAAGGCATGCGGCATGGTGGGACAAGGGCAAGCGTGCAACAGCACCATATCGCCCTTACGGGCGGCAGGTTTGCCGTTGATGATCACATCGCTGCTTCCCTGAATAATCGGCGTGGCGGGGAAACAGCCATGCCCGGAGCAGCTGTCGCCTAAACGTGCGGCACTTGGCATGTTATCTCCTTATCGACGATCCGGCGCATCCGGCAGCGTGGGTTTATTCGGCGCATCCGGTTCGACAGAAGATGGCGCTACCCCGGTTCCTGGTGAGCCGCCGTCGTTGATCTTGACGATCGTTCCCGAGATGGTCACGCCAGCGCTGTCGATTTTGATAAAGCCGCCGGACGATTTGATCGTCAAGGCCTGACCCGCTTCCAGCACGATATCCGCCGCCTTGAGGTAGCTATCAGTGTTCACCACCGTGCGCTGGTGCGCGCCGATCAGCGTTTCTTCCGAACCGCCGATCGTTGACTGTCGGCTACCCGCGATCTTGGTGATCTCGCCGCCGCCGATCAGCCGTTTGAGGGACTGGCCGATCTGCTGTATGAAATTACGCCCGATCGCCTGATGATGATCTTGCCCGATCTGTTCAAAGTCATCCTGACCGATGGTTCGGTGACGGTGACGCTCAACCCGCTGGTATTGATCCTGCGCTACGCTCAGGTGCTGATCCAGCCCTACGCTTTGGCGATGAATGTGGTTGATCACCGTATCCGCATCCTTTTGCGCATGAACGTAAATTTGTTCACGCGACACTTCATCTTCGAAGCGCAACTCATTAAAACCGGTGCCTTTATGCGTATCGGTGCGCAGCGTGGTACGCGTTTTATGCTCCGGCAAAACGTAAGGCGTCGGGTTAGTCGCGTGAAAGGTTCTTCCCGTCACCAGCGGCTGGTCCGGGTCACCTTCCAGAAAACTCACCACCACTTCATGGCCGATGCGCGGAATGGCCACCATGCCGTACTGACCGCCCGCCCAGCCCTGACTCACCCGTACCCAGCAGGAGCTCTGGTCGTCGCTCGCGCCGTAACGGTCCCATGGGAACTGCAGCTTCACCCGACCGTATTCATCGCAATAAATCTCCTCGCCTGATGGGCCAACCACCGTCGCGATTTGCGGACCGTCTACCATCGGGCGGTGCGGCATCGCGGGTCGCCACGTGGTGCTGGCCTTGACCACGCCGAAGGTGTTACTGAGCGTGGTCGGCTCGCCGCCGCCTTCCTCTTCCAGCGCCTGCGGCTGGGTGCCGATGTGGGTCACGTTTACCACCTGCCAGGCGATGTTCAGCATCGGGTTCGGGTGCTCCGTCAGGGTAAATGCGCTCCCCGGCATCAATGCCCCGGCGTTTGAACTGCCCTGACCGGTGACCGCATCCGCCCGCAGCGCATCCAGCCGATGGCCGCTGAACGCCTTGCCGCTCGGGTCTTTTTTGAAGCGGCCCGGGTAGTCGTAGTGCTGGTAGCTCTCACGTTGATGGGTTAGCTCTTCCCCCAGCTTCTTGTGCGACAGACCGTAAGCCGGGGTTTTGAAGCTGTAGTCCTTCAGCTCCACTTCCGCCGTGCGCACCGCTTCCCGGTAGCTGAACTGGCGCACATACGCGCCTTCCGTCAATCCCTGACTGGCGAGGTTGAAGAACAGGTCCGGGCCTTTGCCCAGCGCCACCGCGTCGTCCGCGAACACCACCCGGTGTTTACCGGCCTCGAACTCGTGGAAGTAGAACAGCCCTTCCTCCGCCGCCAGACGTTCGATAAACGCCAGGTCGCTCTCCCGGTACTGCACGCAGTATTCCCGCTGGGCGTGTTCGTTGCGCAGCGCAAACGCAAAATCGGTAATCCCCGCTTCCTGCAACAGGATGCTGATAATCTCCTCCGGCTTCTGCGCCTGGAAGATGCGGGCGTTGGTCCGCAGTCCCAGCCGCCACAGCGCCGGGCGCACCACCGCCTGATAACGCGTGCGTCGAAAGCCGGTGTCGCCCTGACCGAACTCGCTGATGATGCCGCTGACCCGCCGCTGTAGCTCGCCTTCGTACCACACCAGCAGCTCGCACGGCTGGTCCAGCACCTCGCCGAAGTCCACCGCTGGCAGCGCGCTCGCCAGCGACAACCCCAGCGCAAAGGGTCGGTTCAGCCCTTCGTCCAGCTGAAAATCCACTACCGAGAATGTGCTCTCCGGCAGCGCGCCTATCGTTACGGTAAACTGAAGCCCGGTCATGCTTGCCACGTTATCCCTCTCCTTTTTCCCTGACGCCACGGCTACCGCACGCCCCGGAGTGTATCTCCGTGCGCCCGCGATACCGCCGTGATGGTGGACGGTACTTTTGTGTGCTTTTTATCTTTGTGCTTTTGCTGTGGCCTGGGTCTGCCCACGCCGCAACATCCGTCGATGATGGCGGTGGTGACCGCCAGAAGTGGAAAACCCGGGCCAAAGGCCCGGGTGGTCGGCATTACGCTTCGACCGGCGCACGCCAGTCATCAGAACCAGAGGTCCCGGCGACAGTGTGTTCCCAGTCGATTTTACGGTAGGACAGAGACACCTGGATCAGCTGGGTGTAGTCCAGTTTGGACGGGTCCTGGCAGTGCGGCATCTGGCAGTCGATGTCCACGATGGTGGCGTCGGTCAGCGTGGTGGAGAAGAAGTGCTCCTGCTTACCTTCTACCGACGTGCGGTACCATTTTAGGGTCACGGTCGGCAGCATTTCGCCGGACGCCAGGGCGTTGTACATCAGCGGGACGGCTTTGTTCAGCGCCACGGTGAATTTGAACGGCTTGTGCACACGCTGGCCGGACGGCTGACCGGACTGCGGGTCGGTCGGTACGGTCACAACGTGGTTAAATTCCTGCACCAGCATTTCGTCTTCGTGGCCCTGCACGTAGATGTTGCCGACAGAGTCAGAGGTGAAAGCACCGGCGGTGATGTTGCCCTGAGTTTTCCCTTCAATGCTGATATAACATGGGGTTGGCATAGTCATGCTCCTTGTTGTTGAACGGTTTTTTACTTTCGCCGCCCAATAATGCAATGACCATGCCAATTTTTATCTTACTGTTTTATAAAGGAATTTAAAATACGCGTTTTACCCTATCCAATACCTGCGCAAAATATTGCGCAAGATGCGCAGATCGTTTGCAAACATTGCGCAAACAGTGATTTGTGCTGGGAAGTGCGCAAGAAGTTGCGCAGATTTGGCAATGATTCTACTGCTGATCGTTATGTAATCGACACCCGCTTATTTATTAGGCGGAGAAGCGATTGTATAGGCTAGCCTTTGCCATCTACGGTATCCGTCAAACCATCCGCATTAATACTCCTGAGTAAATGCCACTTCGCCCCGCAGGGACTGTCCCGCGTGGAAGCGAGACAGATTATCTATCAGCAGTCGCGCTAACAGCGCGGCGACCATTGGACCCGCCACATGCGGGCTCAGCGTCAGACGGGGAGCCTGCCAGAAAGGATGCGATTCGGGTAATGGCTCTTGCCTATATACATCCAGCACCGCGCCCGCAATTCGCCCCTCCTGCAAGGCGGAGAGCAGATCCGCTTCCACCACCGCCGTCCCGCGCCCCACATTGATAAATAACGCAGATGATTTCATCGCAGCGAACAGTTCGGCGTTATAGATATCCGTTGTTCGGACTGTATCTGGCAGCAGATTAATTACGTAGTCGGCACAAGCGACCTCGCGCGCCAGGTCACCCAACCCTGCCACACGGTTGAAATGGGGCAATGACCGCGGCGTATTAACGATGCCGGACAGTTCGACGCCGAAGGGCTGTAGGAAGGCGGCCACCTCACTACCGATGTCTCCGGCTCCGACGATCAGTACCTGTCGTCCGGCCAAAGAGCCGGGTAGACGTGGCTGCCAGCGACGCTGGCGCTGATGCTCGCGTCGTTCTTCCAAATGCAGCTCGTGACGAAGTAGATATGCCAGTACATATTCGGCAATCGGCTGGCCGAATACCCCCACCGCACGGCTCAGCCGGTAGTCGCGCGGCAATCCTTCCGCAAGATAAGGTTTAAAACCAGCCCACGTAGATTGCAGCCACTGCGGATGAACCCCCTGCGCCAACAGGCCGACAACCTGCTTCGGCTCACCCACCCAAATGTCGTACTGCGCCGCCTGAGCGACGGAGCCATCGGAGGTCACCAATTCAATGTCCGATGCCGCATCGCGCAGAGCGCCTTTGATTTCATCCGCGCGTGAGTCCAGTACCAGCATAGAGGTCATCGTTAGATTCCTTATAAAGAGAAGGGAAACGTCTTTACCATTAGGGCAATAGCACAGAGGTGGCGGCAATCACACGCCCGCTCATCAAGTCCGGCGAGAGTAACCATGTCCGCGTAAAGCGAAATACGCCGTCACTAGGCTGACCATTAAAGCGCCCGGAAATACGGGTTTTCACGGAAACAATGACGACGTTGTCTTTAATCAGAATTCGCTCATCCGTTGTCTGCAGATCATGGAGCTCGATAAGCCCTGACCGATGCGCGCCGAGATCGTCGCTTCGTCCCAGCATCTTTCCCACATGAGTGACGAATAGCAGTTCCTTATCCAGCAGCGTTTCCAACGCCGCGACGTCCGAATCTAACATCGCCTGTCGCAAAAGTATTTCCCACCGTCGAACGCGCGCGATGATAGCTTCCTGCATCTCCCCCTCCGCATAAGAACGAACAACGCCACTAGGAGTGCGAACATCAACATACACACCCGCATTTGTGGTGAAAAACACCTCAGACCTTATGTCATAAAAGCCGGGGAAACCAGCGTATCCTTGTCATCGATACGTCAGTTCATCGCGCTTTTTTGACGTGGGAAAGACCTGAAAATTAGCCAACACGCAGGTGTTAACGAATCGGTGCTGACGGATGAAGGGAGCAATACGATGGGAACCGTCACGCCGAAAAACGCTGGACGTGACGGTTTAGTGCATAGCTTACAGTTTGAAGATAGCCGCTTGCCAAGCCTGTAATGTCAGATGATCGGAGCCCGCCGAGGCGGCCTCTTCCGGACGGTTGCTGATGACGGGTTGAACAATTTTTTTGCCTGCCGGCAACGACCAGTTCTGCGTCTCCCGCGAGAAGTTGATGGCGATGAGATACTGTTCATCTTTTAAAGTGCGGGTGTAAACGAACAGGTTCGGATGCTCCGGCGCCAGATCACGATACTCTCCATGGACCAGCGCGGGAGTGTGACGCCGCAGCGCAATCAGTTGGCGATGATAACCGTAGACCGAATGATTGTCGTCGACCTGAGTCGCCGCATTAATTTTCGTATAGTTGGGATTCACCGCTAGCCAAGGCTTACCGGTCGTAAACCCGCCCTGAGGCGCAGAACTCCACTGCATCGGCGTTCTGCCGTTATCACGTGAGGTCTGACGCACATTATCCAAAAACTCTTTCGACGACACTTTTCCGCCTTCCACCAACGCCTTCCACAATCCCCGGATTTCTACATCTTCGAAATCCGTCTCGCGGGTGAAAGGATAATTGGTCATGCCCAGCTCTTCCCCCTGATATAGGAATGGCGTTGCTCGTTGGGTCATCATGAGCGTTGCCAACGCTTTGGCGGACACCTCCCGCCATGCATCGCTGTCATCCCCAAAATGGGACACCGCGCGCGGAAGGTCATGATTACTTAGGAAGCTGGTGTTCCAGCCTGCTGCCCCGGAGCGGTCAATTTTATCGAACGCGGTTTTGAGTTGCGGCAAGGTCCAGTCCGTCTTACGCCAGCCATCACGGTCGAGGCGTACAACGTCAAAGTGGAACAGCATATTTAATTCCTGGCGATCCGTGTCGACGAACTTAGGCGTATCCTCAAACGTGACCCCGTAGGCCTCGCCCACGCTCATGGCGTTATAAGGCGCCAGAACTTCTCGATTCATCTCATGTAGATATTCATGGACACGCGGTCCGGTGGCGAAAACATTTTGCGGCTGGGCCAGCTGCTGCGGGCTTAAATCAGGCAGACCTGGCTGCTTGGAAATAAAAGGGATCACGTCCATGCGAAAACCGGCAACACCCTTATCCAGCCAGAAGCGCATAACGTCATAGACCTCTTGGTGAACCTTTTTATTTTCCCAGTTCAGGTCAGGCTGTTTCTCGGCAAAATAGTGCAGATAATATTGGCCCGTTTGATCGTCTTTTTTCCAGGCCGAACCACCGAAGAAAGAGGGATAATTATTCGGCACTTTACCATCGCGTCCATCTCGCCAAATATAATAGTCGCGGTACGGATTATCCTTCGACTTGCGACTCTCTTGGAACCACTGATGTTCATCACTGGTATGGTTCACCACTAAATCGATAATTAAACGCATATTGCGGCGTTTAATTTCACTCAGCATGTGGTCGAAATCGTTCATCGTACCGAACTCTTTCATGACCTTTTTATAATCTCTAATATCGTAACCATTATCCGCATTCGGGGAATCAAAATGCGGACTGAGCCAAATCACATCAACGCCGAGGTTTTTTAAATAATCCAATTTCTCGGTAATACCGTTGAGATCGCCAATACCGTCTCCGTTGCTGTCATTAAATGAACGGGGATATATTTGATAAACGACAACCTCTTTCCACCATTCACGATTTTTCTTCTCTTCGGCGGCATCAACGGGCTGAGAAAGCACTACGGATGACACCGTTGCGGCCAGCATACACATAGGTAAATTCGACATCGTTCCCTTCCCTATCAGTGATTGTGTTTTAGTTGTGTAAGAAATATTTATGATTAAAAGATGGCATCTTCCGGCACAGCAAACGACTACGAATCTTTTATTGTGTGAGCAGCTTCACAAGCAAAAATAAGGCCTACAACAGCGTTGCGATAGAAAAATAGACCCGCATCATATTTAAAGGTTCTAATGACCAATTAAAAAATCAGATCATTTTTATTGCCAACATGAGACAAATAAAAGAATGGGAAAATTTAATTCACCGTGGCAATAATTTCTCTTGCGCAATATCTCCCACTCAATGATTAATGCCAGGGATTTTCAATGGCGTTGTATGGCTTTAGATAAAAGAGTGGTAAAACGCATGCCCACGCCGAATAACAACGGTCTGATTAGGTTAATTCAATATTCATTGATGCGGATAGTTCTTCAAAGCGGCCTCATTCCATGCAGACGTTATTTCGTACAACGCCAATTTACGGCGCAGGGAGAAAAATATGTCGAACACGATCCCTTCAGATGAGACGCGGTGCGTCTCTCATCCCGACACCGTGGTGGACGGTTTCGCGGGTTTTTCCGTTCCGGTTTATCGCGCCTCGACCATCGTCTACTCCGCCGGTCAAAGAATTGGCTCAGAACGTCCTGTCTCAATTCGGCGTTATCTGCGAAGTTTATGATCCTACCGATCTCGCTGACATGAAAAAGCGTCTGCGCTCCGGAGTCACCCAACGGGTCTGGGTTGAATCGCCGGGGTCGACCTCACAGCATCACGAATAACGGCAAGCGGGTCATAGTTTGGGGCCTCTGACCGGACAGATAGCGCACCTCCCAATGAGGCCATGATAGCCATCATTGCCCAGGAATACGCAAACCAACACACTTTGGATCAGCTAGATGACCCATACATAGATCACCAGAATGATTAACGTCCAACCAGATATCTTATTGATCAACTCTATTTTTCTAGAACTTAAATAATGCCCTGCGATATGCCCCAGCGCCATCCAGGGTATCAATGAGATGATGGAAGAGATGAAAAAAAGGACAGCATAAACGACGATGTGTTGTCGGTATGCGCCTGCGACAAAAGAACTATAGGAAAGAATAGCGAACAACCAAGCCTTATAGCTCAATGGATGAATAAGTAATCCACTGGCGAAAGAGAGCGTCGGTTTATTTGCTTCTGAGGGCAAGTCAGGACTGGATCGAATAATCTGATAGCTTATCCACAACAAATAAATCGAGCCTAATATTTTCAGAAGATACATAATTCTTTCATCTTCCTGAGCTCCCGATAAATAAATATATGCACTGGCGTAAAGAACCACACCAAAACCCGTCGTAATACCGAGGGAAAAAGGAATCGTTTTCTTCCAATCGCTTTTTGATGACTGGCTGAATATCGCGATATTAGCCGGTCCTGGAGTAATACTGGCGACGAAAGAAAAAATGAAGAAAGCAATGTAGTTATAAATTTCCATATTCGACATCTCTAATTTTGATACTAAAGCGCTGACTGGCATCTAAGCCGTTTTCACTTTCAACAAGTTGACAAAAAATCACGACAATCGCACTAAATGATAATTACCTCAGAATAATACGAAGAATGAACAGCAGAGAGGTCATCATCAGATTCCTTATCGAGTAGAGGGGACGCATCGTTGTCCGGGGGCTATCGCACGCCATGCGTCACAAGCCGCCTCGTTCATGTGAGAAGGCGCACGCCATCGAAAGATGGCCAGAAGACAACAAGCATGAGAGCGCTTGCGCGTTCTGAGAGCGGCAAACGTCTTAAACCTTATGCCATTAACGCCGGGGAGACCAGAGCCGCTTCGGCGTCACGTACGCCCCCGGCAGGCAGGCGGAGACAGGACACGGGCGGGAAGAGAAAAGCGGGAACGCAGAGCGGTCACGGTCGGACCGACGGCGGCGACGCCGCAGTCGGTCGCGCGCGCTTACAGATAATTCAAGGTAAAGGTTACATCGCCGTTGGCGGTGCCTGCGGTGACGCTGCTTTGCGTCGCGATATATTGACCATAGAACACCAGTTGCGCATTGCTGGCGCCGGCAGTGAGCGGATATTGCTCGCTGGCGTTGCCAAGCGGGATGCGTTGACGATCCTTATCCAGAATGGCGATCCCCACGTGCGTCGCGGTGCTCCCCGAGTTGAGCGCCAGCAGCGTCGAATCGTTCGTATCCGCCGTGCCGGAGAAGGTGGCGGTGACCGAAGACGCCGCCGAACCGCAGCTTTCCAAGTTCACTACGAATCGCACCGGGGCCGCGCCTGTCTTATTGACGGCGAACTGCTTGGTCGCCAGCGTGCCCATATTCACGGTTTGCTCTTGCGACCCCACGCTGACCGCACAGCTGTTGGACAGCAGCGTCGCGCTGAACTGGAGGTTGGTCGATCCCAGATCCGCGCGAGCGGACGGTAAACATCCCCACAGCCCAACGGCCTGCGCGATGAAAGCGGCGGTGGCGAGACGGCAAAAATTATTCGGCGACATGAATATTATCCCTCCCTTAATCGAAATCGACGCGCAGGTAGGCCAACGCGGTGACGACGCCCGCCTGCGGCGTATTGCCGGTCACACTGACCGGATAAGCTTTCACCGTGACGTTGGCGCTTTGATTACCGTCCAGCGTGAAAGGCAGTACGCTGGAGATATCGTTAGGCGTCAGCGCACTGTCGCTGCTATTGGTCACGACAAAACCGACGTCGCTGTTATTCGAGACAATCGCTTTGCCCGACACCGTATCGGCCTGCACGCGCAGCGACAAATTGGACTGGGCCTCAATGCCATTGCAGGCAATCGCGATCGTGCGGGTCACGGCGCTGACGCCGTCAGGCTTGGCACCCGCGGTTTTGAACGCGCCGGTGGAGATATTGCCGAAGTCGATGGAGACCACCTGTCCAGCATTCAATTCACAGCTTTGCGGCACCGTCACCGTGCCGCTCAGGTATCCGACCACGAGCGGAGAGCCGGTGCCCTGTCCCGTTCCGCCCTGATTGCCGTATAAGTAAAAAATCGGGATAGACGGCAACGTCGTCATGCCGACAAACTTGCGTTTAATACGGAAACTGACCTGTACACGACTGCCCGTCGTCGCCGTCCCGCCGCACTTACCATTGCAGTTATTTGATAAGTCGGTAAACGGAACATTATGGTAAGTACTACCGCCGGAAGCGTTGTAGACATACATCTGCGAGGCAACCTGCAAATAATCATTGCCGGTGATGTCGTACCAGTTGGCGGAGCCGTCCGAGAAAGAGTAACTCAGCGCCGAACCGGCCTGAGCGGTGTAGTAAACGGTGTCTTTGTTATTGCACCCCCCGCTGATCACATAGGAGCCGCTGTCCGACTTCTGATTCCAGCCAGTGGTGTAACCGACATAGTTTTGCTGCGAGGAAAAATTGAAATTAAAGTCATAATTCACTGGCGAGCCAGTTGCCGTATTACACAACGTGGCAAAGGTTGTCGGGGAAAAAAAAACGCCCGCCGCCAAACATAGCCATCCAAGCTGTTTTTTTACGCGTTCGATGAGTGTCGCCACCGTCAGGTTCATCACTATTCGTCCTTATCGTCGTTATCTTTCAGTCTGCGGGAGATGCATCACGTGATTGCCGTTCCCGGCAAGAAAGCAGGACGGCGATTCCCGTCCCGTCAATGCCCAGCCCTATGGGAGCTCTGAGCATGAAGTCGCCGCGCCGGCGCATGTCGTTATGGCTAAAGACAACGATGCTCCCGCCGTTCGTACATCATGGGCGCGGTCTTTTCCCTATGCGTTTTCAGACGCGGTTACTGATAGGTCAGTGTGAAAGTCGCGTCGCCATTGGCCGTACCCGCAGTCACGCTACTCTGCGTCGCCACGTACTGGCCGTAAAACACCAGTTGCACGCTGCTGGCATTGGCGGTCAGCGCATACTGCTCACTGGCGTTGCCAAGCGAGATGCGGTTGCGATTTTTATCCAAAATCGCAATCCCGACGTTGGCTGCGGTGCTGCTGCTGTTCAGCGCCAGCAGCGTCGCATCATCTTTATTCGCCGTACCGGTGAAGGTGGTGGAGACGGCGCTGGCGGACGCGCCGCAGTTCTCCAGATCGAGGGTGAAACGCACTGGCGTCAGCGCTCGGGAGCCTCCTTCAAAGAACTGTTTCGTCGCCACCGAGCCAAGATTGACCGTTTTGTCCTGCGAAGCAGTACTGACCGAACAGGTGTTCGACGTCAGATTGCCATTGATCTGGATATACGAGTCATAGGCGGAGGCAACCGGCGAACCGGCCATGATACTGAGCGCCACGCTCCCCAGAATTACTCGATAAATTGTCATAATGGCCTCACTGATAGGAGAACGTCACACCGACCAGACCGTTGGCCGTTCCCGCGGTCATATCGCCGGTTCGCACATATCTGAACATGAGCGGAACCGTCACAGACTGCCCCTGAGTGGAAATATCGGCGATGGTGAACTGGTTGGTGTTCCCCTTACTGGAGTCGTCCGGCCCCAGACTCACCGGCGTGGAGCTGCCGTTATAATACGCCTGAATGCCGATGCCTTTAGCCGTTGAGCCGCTGGTAAGCCCGATGATGTTGCTGGTATTCGCGGTATTGCTCTGGTCGGAGATCGTCGCCGCCACGTGGATGCCCGTATCGCAGGACAACCCGATAGACGTCGATTTCGCCGCCGACTGGCTGCCCACGGAGGGCAGGTTGCCGGTAGAGACATTCCCCATGTCAATCACGCGATTCGCGCCGGACTGCACGGTACAACCGGTCGCGGCAACGGTAATCTGGGTCTGGGCGATTTTGATGTATGCGGAGTCGGTAGCGGAGCCGTCGGAGCCATAACATTGCACGATCGCAATATTCTGCGCAGCCAACGTTGTCGTCCCGGTCTGTAAGTGACCGGTGGTTTTGACCAACGTGACCTTACCGTAGCCGCCGATGCCGTTATACGGCACGGTGTTGGTCCCCGGGGCCGGATACCACTGGTTTTGCGTCGTCGTCAGCGCGGAATAGTTCGTGGCGTTCGAATCCTTCACGCCCACCACCAAGCCGATGCCCGGCGTGCCCGAGTCGTAAATAATGTAATTCACGCCGTTGATAGTCGTCGTTAATCCCGTGTTGGGACGTACGGCGGAGACATAAGCTTTGGCCGTGGCCTTGCTTGAGTTGTTACACATATAGACGTTTTTGTTGCTCGCCGACCAAGCCGGGCCGATCTGCTGACCGACGGACACGTCATCCGCCGGGCCGGTATAGCTGATTGCCCCGCTGAAAGTCAGCGTCAGATCGCTGCCGCATTCACCGATAAGGGGAAAAGCCAGTAAGGGCAACATGATAGAAAGCCGTTTCAGCCACCCAGCTCTTCTAGCCGTCCGAAGCGATTTCGATGTTGTTAATTGACGCATTATTGGCACCTCACTTTGGCATAACTAATCGCTTTCGTTGCACTATCATCCGGCAGTGAATAAGGAACAACGCACTGTTCAGTCGTCGCATCGCCCCACTTCACGTTGAGTTTGCCCGTGGACGGCAAACCGGATAAATAGACCTGGCCATTATCGCCGACGATGCTGTCGGAGCGGCCGTCATTAGTTGAAACCGCAGACCCGAACGGCATCGGCTGCCCGTCAGACCGGATCAGCGTCAGCAGCGCGCGTGAACCGATGTGCGTTTTGAATTCGGCGCGCACCAACGCCCCTTGAGTCGGCACCACGTTCACAACGGCGTCATCCAGATCGGCGTTATCCTTCAGCGTGGCGGTATCAAGAGCAATACGGTTGCGGTGGTAGGTCATCGCGTAGGGAATGACAGCGTAGCCGCGCCAGTCGGTGCTCACACCGGTCACGCTTTCTACGTTAACGCCGCTGGCGCCCGGCGCTTTAATCAATACGTTGGTGGCCCCCAGCGGCTGGCTTAGCGTGAGGCCGCTGTCATGCGCCACAATGCCGCCGCTCAGGCCGTAGTTGACCTGACGGTATCGCTTGCCGTAGTTGTAGCCAACGTTGGAGTTGCCGTGGCGTCCCTGATAATTCAGGTTCGCATAGCCGCTGCCGCCGACACCGTGATTGCCGTAGCCTTGCAGCACGCTGTAGTTCAGGTTGTTATCTTCCAACAACGTGCCGTTAATACCGGCCTGATGCGTTGTCTGTCCGTGCCAGTCGGTATTCGCCGCATAGGTGGCATAGGCCGCGTTACCCGAGCGGGTGATATCCGACTCTTTGCCGCCGCCGGACAACCATTGTCCAATAGGAATGGAAACGTTGAAGGCGGCGCGTTTGTCTGGCTCCACCAGTCCGGGACTTTTGTTGTAGTTGAAGGACAGGCTGTAACTCACCCCCTTCAAGTGACCGCTGTACCCCAACTGCCACAATGAGTTGGTGTCATTGGTACGCCAGTAGGTTTGGCGGCTGCCGCTCAGGAAAACAGATCCGTAATCGCCGAGCTGCTGGGTGATGTTGACCTGAATACGCCCTTTACGGTTGTAGTTAAGGTTGTAGTAATTGTTGTACTCCACCGTTGGGTCGATCAGTCCGTCATCGGTATCGTAGTTCGTGCCAACCATGCGGCGATAGCTGGTTTCATCGAGCGTGTAGTAGCCCTGCGTGGAGTAGCGGTAGCCCAGTAGCTGGAAGTTGGTGCCGACGGTGTTCAACGACTTGGCGTACAGGAAGCGCATTGACTGCCCTTGATGACGGCTGTCATCCGCCAGCTTACTGTATGCTTGAGTGACATCCGCCGACAGCGCGCCCCAGTCCCCGAGGTTTTTACCGGCGCCGATCGCACCCGCCTGATATTTCTTCGCCACCTGCGTACCGCCATACAGCGTGAAGCCGCCGGGCAGACCCCAGATCGCCGTACCTTGCCCGAACTCGGGCTTTTCCTGCTGGGTATAGTTGCTGCGGTATTTACCTGCGGTCACCGCGTATTTCACGCGCCCTTCGCGCTGTAATACCGGCACCGCCGAGTAGGGCACGCTGAAGGTGCTGGAGCTGTTGTCGCTTTCCGTCACCGTGACCACCATATCCCCGCTGGAGGAGGTCGGGTAAAGGTCGGTGATGGCGAATGCGCCCGGCGCAACGTAAGACTGATAAATGATAAAGCCGTTCTGCCGGATCGTGACGCGGGCGTTGCTTTTCGCGACGCCGCGGATGGTGGGGGCGAATCCGCGCATGCTGTCCGGCAGCATATTATCGTCTGACGCTAGCTGCGCGCCGCGAAAGCCCAACGTATCGAACACATCGCCCGGCGTATTGCTGTCGCCTAGGGTAAGTTCGCCTTTAAGCGGAATAATCGCGTGCTGTAAATACGTATTAATATGCTGCCAGTCGCGCGTATGCCGCCCCTCAAAGCTGTAGTAGCTCCAGGTGGAGTAATCCCGCAGGCGCCATCCGCGCCAGTTAAGGCCGCTGTTCAGATTGAGGAAGTAGTTGTTGCTGTCGTCGTCGCCGGAGCTATTGCTACCGGTGAAGTCATAGTTCAGCAGCGCGGCGGAGATGCCGTCATCCCACTGTTCCGGCGGAATGTAGCCGCGGCCGCTGTTATTGAGCGAAGCTTGAGGCAGGCTGATATTCAGGCGTTGCAGTTCGAAATCAAACGTTATATGGGAGTCGGGGATGATGCGCGTCAGCGCTACGCACTCCTGCCCCGCGCTACCAGCGGCGGCCGGGAAGGCCGACATGTTGACGTTGAGCGACTCAACCTGCGAGTGGGTAATGCAGGGCACCAGCCCCGTATCGTCCGACTCGTGTTCGAGCGGCGTTACACCAGCGGCTGTCGGTTTGCGCGCATCAAACCGGATATTCCGTGTTTCGACGAATTCATCGTTCACATAGACATCGACGTGATAGACCCCCGGCACCTGCCCTTTTCCCTGCTCGAACCGCGACAAATCCGCCACCGCCGAAGGATCGCTGGATAAGAACGCCGGGTTAAAGAATAGTTCGGCATAAGCGCCGGCCGAAGGTAATGCTACGCATAACGCGATCGCCCGGCACAGCGGCGACAACCGCCATAACGGCGTGGCGCGCGACTGTCTGAAATGGGGCTTCCGATATAATGGCCGCATATGAAAAACTCCTGAAAAAAAAACTCCTGAAAAAAGTGACGGAAAGCAACCTGAAGGGTATGCACCCTCCTTTTTCATGCCCGGTTCGCGATTTGCCGTTCACTGTTCGGCGCTATTGCATGACGCCGGTAACGCGAGCGCTGTTGGCCCCATAGTCGTTAATTGACTGGAAGAACACCTGGCCACTTGCATCGGTAGGCAACGCAACGGTGACATTTCCTTTGGGCGGCGCCATGGTGTTAGGCAGTTTTCGGGTACCAAGGTTGAAGTTCACTAACGTGACGAAATAAGGCGTTGGGTTGGTGATGATGAGGCTATCGCCCTGACGATGAAATCGCAGATGCGTGGGTGCTTCGGCCGGGCTTTCTGGCAGGCCGACGGGGCGGACGAACAGTTTGATGCGGGAGAGAACCGCCAATTGCAGAACGTTTTTATCCTGAATATCTTTGCGATCGACGGACGGAATCGCCTTAACGTTCATCCAGAACACCGATTCACGATCGGTCGGCAAAGGCGCGCCGACGTACATAATGCGTAAAATGTTTTCGCCCGATGGTTTGGCGACGAACAGCGGCGGCGTGACCACAAAGGCCTCGCTTTTCTTGCCCGTCGTATCTTCCACCCAAGACTGAATAAGAAATGGACTTTTGGTATCCGTATTGGTCACGCCCAAAGAGGTTTGGGTCGCACCGGCAGAATAGATCACCCTCGTCGCGCCCAGCGCCACGCCCCCGGCCTGCGCCGCCAGCGGAATGACGGTTAAAACGGACAGGGCCATACCGGCCAAAGCGCGGCGGAAAAAAGTTGAATTAAGCACGCTAAACTCCATGTACGAAAATGACTGATTGACAGCTACGGGTTGAGCATTACGCGCGAGGTCGAATTACGTCAGACGCTAAATCCGCCTCCGCTAACACGGCAGATGTCGGTACAGAAACGCGGAACCGGCGTTGGTTTGTCGCAACGTCGTTTCCACAAAAAGTCAAAAATGGCGCCCTCCCTGGCGGCCATAACGCTTCCCTGCCTGCGTGAGTAGTTATTCGTACTGCATGGTAAAGGTGGCATCCGCATCCGCTTCGCCAGGGGTTACGGTAGCCAGAGTCGATTTATAGCGAGCGTTGAAGTTCAGGGTGTTGCTACCGGTGATCAGCGTCTGCGGGCTAGAGAAAGCGGCGCCGGTCGGGGACAGCACGGTGCCTTTGCTATCGGAAATTTCAATACCTACGCCAGCTGCCGAACCGGAGCTGCCGCCGCTGATGTTGCTGGTGGACAATACGGTGCTGTCGTTACCATCGGCAGATCCGCTAAAAGCGACGGCGGCTGTCGTGGAAACGGTAGGATCGCAATCTTCAAGTTTGATCGTGAAAGGCACCTTACCGGAGTAAGCCCCTACCGCAGTAAAGTTCGCGGTACGATACTGTCCGAGGTTAACCGTCTGGTTAGAAGAGGTTGAGCTGACCGCACAAGCCGCATTCACGATCTGGCCTGTAAAGTGTACGGTACCACCGGCAACGGTCGTCGCAGCGCTGGCATAACCGGCTGACAGAATAGACGCGCCGATCAAGGCGCCGAGTAGAGTTTTACGCATAGTCACTATTCCTTATTACCAATATAAAGGCTATGTAAATAGTCTAAGAGTGTGATTTTTAAACACAGGGGTATTTCCCGCCCGCCGGAACCTCTGCATCATGAATATAAAGGCACGCCGAAGACGTGACTTTATATAAAGACAGAAGCGGCAAGACTAAGAAATCATTGCAAATGAAGAATTTCCCCTGCCCTTTGAGTATTTTCTAAAAATAATAAATCGCGAGATTTAACAAAAACTTGTTAAACTCAGGACAAAACACATACATTCGGCAGCGAAAGCACCAAAAACAAGAATAAAAAACCAAAAAAACAACAACAGACAGAACAAAGAATGTAATTTTGGGGTTATCGTCGGAATTTTTCAGGTTTCAAAAACAAATAAAATATTGCATATGAACATCCATGTTTATTTATTGTTTAAATTAACAACCAATACATAATCGACACAAAGAATGATGACGAATTAATAAGCAAGCAATGCGTCAATATGAAAATAGCCTTCCTATTTGGGATATGCTTAATAGGAAAATACGATAAGAAAAAGATGAGAGCGCTGAGGCAGAATTAAAGAATAGAAATAAACGGAATGTCTGATGAGAATGGGTGGAAAAAGGCTATTTATCCTAAATAACTTCGCCTATTATCGCTCCACTGTATCCAGTCCGTGTTGATTGCCGGGAACGGCGAGGCGGCATTCATAAACTGATTGACTTGTTCCAGTCACTGCCACATATATCGGCATTGATGATTTCGCGTTAGGGTTTCGTGTAACGACAACCCCAACCGTTCTATCGGATTCAGCCACGGCGAGCACATCCGCACAGGAACAATAACCGGAACGTATTGTTCTCTGCCAGCCAACGCGCCACTTTGCGGCTTTATGAAAGAGGTAATTATCCACCACTAGGGTGATGGTTTTCGCTTGACGGCAAGTTCGGCCTAATTTTTAACACAGGTTTGCTCGGCTTCTTCTCTCATCAGGCGTCGTTCGTCATCGGGGATAAATGCGATGATCGGCATAACTCAGTCCAGTTGGTGATTTGTGATGTTTGGCGATTGATCAGATCGCTTAAATCGGACTGAGCGCCCTTCGAGTGAGCTAATATTTTGCGAAGTTATTTGGCATAAAGATCAATATACCTTTCAGGGATCATATTAATCGAACACGTATCATTGAATAACTTAAGGTGACATAAAAATTAATTTATTAAGGTGATAAAATTGAAATATTAATTAATTTTTGTTTTTATTTATAGAAATTAAAAAATAACCACTTAAGAATATACTTTCGCTTAATTACTTATCTACTTTTCGCAAAAAACGAAAACCATATACATGGGGAAAACGCACAACGAACTCGATCTACGTATAGCTCACTTGATAAGATTATTAGCTGCAATAGGAAAACAATCACATGAAACGATGCAGTTACTAGCCATTGTGGTCATAACCCTTTGCAAGGAGGGTGTAACATTTTCCGGCCCACCTGTGACCATTACGTTTAAAAATCCAGGGAATCAAGAAGCAACTTTTAAGATCACGAATAACAAAGAATCAGCCAATTAGAACGAAGAAAACCTAAACCCAAAACGACGGTCCCTCCCCTATCGAGTAACACTGACATTGCACAGAACACCCTTTCTCCTAATGAGAATTTTGCGATAGTGCAGTACACCTCAGGAGGAGAAAACGTGTTAATTTCAAACTACTCTGGTTGTTCGTCTCTAGTATAGTCTAATGTTTATTAACAACCCGTCGAAAATACAACAGTGGAATAAAAATGCGAGCAGCTACAACGGGGGAATTGGCAATGCCACCATTACCTATCGGAGCCCCATTAATTTTTATTGGGCTGCTGAGTTCACAATGAATTAATAACAAGTGCAGCTCAGAGTCACGACAAAAAGTCGCTTGTACTGGCGCATTAAAATACTAAACAAAGAGTGAAGGACTCCCGATGAACAGTATTAATCAACTGGGTTCCACCGCCCAACAAACTCAAGTCAGCGATCAAAGCGCCATTAACTACAGCGGTGGGTCACCCCAATCACAGGCCTACAGCGCTTTAGATACCCCCATCAGTACAACAACACAGGTGTCCTCACTTTCGATCCAACTCAGCGATGCCGCCGCACGCGCCGCGGAGCGAGACGCCAACACGAGCCGTCACGGACTCGCAGCCTTCGCTGAATCCACCATTCACGAGCTCTTCGGCGAAAGCTACACGCGCAATAAAGCGGCTCACGACGCAGAGGTGCCTGCTTCTGACGATCCGCAACGACTGGCTCAGGCCCAACAGGCCACCGATTTTACCAACGGCAAAGCAAGCAACCCGTTCAAGGGGATGTCTCGCGACCAGCTAGCGCTAATTGCGTATGATGACAGTGGTTCCTTCACGGTCAACGAGCGTCGGGCAGCCCTGAGCGAGGCCGATGACCAAGAGTATCAATGGCGTGTAAAAGTGGTGGCTAAAATCACAGCCGAATACCACCGCACTGGCAAGATTAGCGCAGAGAGCTATCAGGAAGTGTGGGATCACAGCAACTCGCTACCGGCGATTGAAAAAGCGCAATTGCCCAAGGGATATGAAGTACAGCAACAAACGTTGACACAGCTAGAAAACGGTACCGATTCAACCCAATTTAAAAATGAACTGCAATCCCTGGTGGACCGAATGACTTTAGCAGTAGATCGCCGCCGTCAGAATTAAGGCTTTTACCCCTGCTGTATTGCGGCGTGTAACGAAAATACTGCAATGGAATAAAGATGCGATCAGCTACAACGGGGAAATAGGCAATGCCGCCATTACCTATCGGAGCACCATTAATTTTTATTGGGCTGCTGAGTTCACAATGAAGTAATAACAAGTGCGGCTCAGAGGCACGACAAAAAGTCGCTTGTACTGGCGCATCAAAATACTAAACAAAGAGTGAAGGACTCCCGATGAACAGTATTAATCAACTGGGTTCCACCGCCCAACAAGCACAAGTCAGCGATCAAAGCACGATTAACCACAGCGGTGAGTCAACCCCATCACAGGCCTACAGCGCTTTGGATACCCCCACCAGTACAACAACACAGGTGTCCTCACTTTCGATCCAACTCAGCGATGCCGCCGCACGCGCCGCGGAGCGAGATGCCAGCACGAGCCGTCACGGACTCGCAGCCTTCGCTGAATCCACCATTCACGAGCTCTTCGGCGAAAGCTACACGCGCAATAAAGCGGCTCACGACGCCGAAGTGCCTGCTTCTGACGATCCGCAACGACTGGCTCAGGCCCAACAGGCCACCGATTTTACCAACGGCAAAGCAAGCAACCCGTTCAAGGGGATGTCTCGCGACCAGCTGGCGCTGATTACGTATGATGACAGCGGTTCCTTCACGGTCAACGAGCGCCGTGCTGCCCTTAGAGAAGCCGATGACCAAGAAAATCAATGGCGTGCAAAAGTGGTGGCTAAAATGACAGCCGAATACCACCGTACTGGCAAGATCAGCGCAGAGAGCTATCAGGAAGTGAGGGACCACAGCAACTCGCTACCGGCGATTGAAAAAGCGCAATTGCCTGAGGGATATGAAGTACAGCAACAAACGTTGACACAGCTAGAAAACGGTACCGATTCAACCCAATTTAAAGATGAACTGCAATCCTTGGTAGACCGAATGACTTTAGCAGTAGATCGTCGCCGTCAGAATTAAGGCTTCGCGGAATCGCTGTTGGTCGCCAACGCTGTAATATGGTGACAGGGAGATAAAAGAATGCCGCGAGTCTGGTCGCGGTTTTATTCAAGGAATCAAGCGAGGAAAGCCAGAAACGAAAAAAGGACCCGAAGGTCCTTTTTTCTCTAAATTACAGAAGCTTGACGCGCTCTGTAATTCTAAATTTGGAGCGGGAAACGAGACTCGAACTCGCGACCCCGACCTTGGCAAGGTCGTGCTCTACCAACTGAGCTATTCCCGCTTGGGTGGTGCTGTCAGTACCGAAATTTCTTTGCCGGTACGGGGAGCGCATTATACGAGGAAAGTTTGGCGGCGCAACCCCTGAAACGTAATTTTCTTCTAACCGAGTAGAAAAACGCCAGATTGAGGAAAATCTCGCCACGCCGGGTGTTTTTTCGTCGCGGCGCGCTTCCGTATAACACGTTACAGTTGGATAAAATGCTCGCGGTAGTAGGCCAGCTCAGCCACGGACTCTCGGATATCGTCCAGCGCCTGATGAGTATTCTGTTTTTTGAAGCCGGTCAGAATTTCAGGTTTCCAGCGGCGCGCCAGCTCTTTCAGCGTGCTGACGTCCAAATAGCGGTAGTGGAAGTATGATTCCAGTTCCGGCATGTAGCGAAACAGAAAACGGCGGTCCTGACCCACGCTGTTGCCACAAATCGGCGACTTGCCTTCAGGCACCCACTGGCGCAGAAACGCAATCGTCTCCTGCGCGGCGGCATTCTCGTCATAGGTGCTCGCCTTCACGCGGTCGACCAGTCCGCTGCCGGTGTGGGTACGCACATTCCAGTCATCCATCAGGGCAAGCTGGCTGTCTGGCTGATGTACCGCCAGCGTAGGACCTTCCGCGAGTATATTCAGATGAGCATCGGTCACCAGCGTGGCGATTTCGATGATGCGATCGCGTTCCGGATCGAGTCCCGTCATTTCCAGATCGATCCAGATCAGATTATTTTCGTTTACCATTTTATCGATATTCCTGTAGGGCTTTTCGTCCCGCCGCCGACGTGGCTTCGCAGACACGCTCAGCATCGGTTAATTAAAGTCAAATAGGGTGTATTATAGGCATATCTCATGTCATGAGCGATAACCACGAATCTAGAGAGGTTGAGTGAGCAAAAAGAAACTGTCAAAAGGTCAGCAACGTCGGGTCAGCGCCAATCATCAGCGCCGCCTTAAGCATGCAGACAGCAAAATCGAGTGGGATGACAGCCAACTGGGCGACGCCCAGGAAGGCACCATCATCAGCCGCTTCGGCATGCATGTTGACGTGGAGGCCACCGACGGTACGCAACGTCGCTGTAATATTCGTCGCACCATCAAATCGCTGGTCACCGGCGACAAGGTCGTGTGGCGGCCCGGCAACGAAACGCTGTCTGGCATCAGCGGCATCGTGGAAGCGGTACATCCTCGCGAATCCGTCCTGACGCGTCCAGACTTTTACGACGGCGTTAAACCTATCGCCGCCAACATCAATCAGATCGTGATTGTCTCCGCCATTCTTCCCGAACTGTCGATCAATATCATTGACCGTTATCTGGTGGCCTGCGAAACGCTGGAAGTCGAGCCGCTCATCGTATTAAACAAGATCGACCTGTTGGATGAAGAATCACTTCAGTTCGTCGACGAAGTCATGGATATCTACCGCGCATTGCACTACCGAGTACTGATGGTCTCCAGCAGAACCGGCGACGGCATGAAAGAGCTGGAAACCGAACTGACCAACCGTATCAGCATATTTGCCGGCCAGTCCGGCGTGGGTAAGTCCAGCCTGCTCAACGCCCTGCTCTATCCTGAAGAAGGCAAAATCCTGGTCAACGATGTGTCCGATAACTCCGGACTGGGGCAACATACGACGACCGCCGCCCGCATGTACCACTTCCCGCGCGGCGGCGACGTGATTGACTCCCCCGGCGTGCGTGAATTCGGACTGTGGCACCTCGACCCCGAGCAGGTTACGCAGGGCTTTATCGAATTCCGCGACTATCTGGGCAGCTGTAAATTCCGCGATTGCAAGCATGACACCGACCCAGGCTGCGCCATACGGGCCGCGCTGGAGCGCGGAGACATCGCAGCCGAGCGTTTTGAAAACTACCACCGCATCCTTGAAAGCATGTCTCAGGTAAAAACGCGTAAATCCTTTTCCGATTCGGATAACTGACATTTATTGTCACCATCGCTACAATGCGCCGCTTTTAATATTGGCGCATCACCAAACCCAAGAGGCTCACTGTGCTGGATAGAATCAAGATCGCTTTACAACATCTGTTGCCGAAAATCTGGCTGACCCGGCTCGCCGGCTGGGGAGCCGAACGACGCGGAGGCGCGCTCACCAAGCTGGTGATCGACCTGTTCGTTCGCGTTTACCGCGTCAACATGCAGGAAGCCCAGCAGCCGGACACCGCGGCTTATCCGACGTTCAACGAATTCTTCACGCGTCCCCTGCGCCCCGGCGTTCGCCCGGTCGATCCGCACGATCACCGTCTGGTACAACCCGCCGACGGCGCGATCTCTCAGTTAGGGGCTATCGAAAACGACACGCTGTTGCAGGCAAAGCAACACACCTATTCGTTGGAAGCCCTGCTGGCGGGCAACTACCACATGGCGGATCACTTCCGTGATGGTCTGTTCGTCACCACCTACCTGTCGCCCAAGGATTACCACCGCGTGCATATGCCTTGCGACGGTACGCTGCGCGAGATGATTTACGTACCGGGCGACCTGTTCTCCGTGAATCCGCTGACCGCCGCCAACGTGCCCAACCTGTTCGCCCGTAACGAACGCGTGATCTGCCTGTTCGATACCGAATTTGGTCCTATGGCGCAAATTCTGGTGGGAGCGACCATCGTCGGCAGTATTGAAACCGTGTGGGCGGGCACCGTGACGCCGCCGCGCGAAGGCATCATCAAGCGCTGGACCTACCCCGCCGAGGGTGAGACAGGCGCCATCACGCTGGACAAAGGCGAAGAGATGGGCCAGTTCAAACTGGGCTCTACCGTTATCAACCTGTTTGCCGCCGGTAAAGTGCAGCTGATGACCAATCTGTCCAACCAAAGCGTCACCCGCATGGGTGAACCCCTCGCGGAAGCCACGAGCGAGGACGTCGTCGTCTCTACGACAGCGGGAAATACGCCTTAAACCGCGAAATTACAGAGGTAAGTTAGCGTGCGTCTGATACTGATCTTTCTACTGGGATGCCTGCTATCCGCCCCGGCGCTGACCGCCCAACTTCCCAGCGAAGTCCAGCTACGTCAGGATTTGCAGCAGGCAGAAGCGAACAAGTCACAGCCGAATCAGGCGGATATCGTTAAAGAGCTGCAATCCGCTCTGCGTATGTTGGATGAGCGTAAAGGAGCTCTCGAACGGGTAGATCAGTATCAGCGCGTGATTGAAGATTTCCCCCGCCTCACGCGGGGGCTGCGTCAGGAGCTGGCGGCGGAAGACGCCAAATCCACGCCCGCCGTGCATAACCTTTCCGTTAACGAACTCGAACAACAGATCGTTCAAACCAGTAGCCAACTGCTGGAGCAATCCCGCCAACAGCAGCTGGAGCAGGATCGCCTGCGGGAGATCAGCGACTCGTTGGCCCAGCTGCCGCAGCAACAGTCGGAAGCCAGTCGCGCGCTCAACGACGTCGAACGCCGGATCCAAACGCAAGGCAACGCCAACACGCGGCTGGCGCGAGCGCAGCTCGCGTCATTGCAGGCGGAAGCTGCGCTGAGCAAAAGCCGGGTCGATGAACTGGAGCTGGCACAGCTGTCCGCCAGCAATCGTCAGGAACTTTCCCGCCTGCGGGCGGAACTCTTCAAACAGCAGCGGGACCGTCTGGACGATCAGCTGCAAACCCTGCGCAGCACCCTCAACGGTATGCGCCAGCGCGAAGCCGAACAGGCGCTGGAACGCACCGAGCTGCTGGCGGAGCAAAGCGGTAACCTGCCTTCCGCCATCGCCAGCCAGTTGCAGGTGAACCGTGATTTATCCGTGGCGCTGAATCAGCAGGCGCAGCGCATGGACTTAATCGCATCGCAGCAGCGGCAGGCCGCTTCGCAAACGTTGCAGGTGCGTCAGGCGCTAAGCACGTTGCGCGAACAGGCTCAGTGGCTCGGCTCGTCTACCGCGCTGGGCGAGACGCTGCGTGCGCAGGTCGCCCGACTGCCGGAAATGCCGAAGCCCCAACTGCTGGATGGCGACATGACCCAGCTGCGGGTGCAACGTCTGCAGTACGAAGACACGTTCTCCAAGCTGCCGAAGAACGAGCAGGCGCAGCAGGATGACGGCTCGCCGCTCACCGCCTCTCAGCAGAAGATATTCAACGATCAGCTACGTACGCAACGCGAGCTGCTGACCTCGTTGATTTCAGGCTGTGATACTCAGATTCTCGAACTGACCAAGCTGAAGGTCGCCAGTAATCAGCTCGAAGATGCCCTGATTGAGATCCGCGAAGCCGCCCACCGCTATCTGTTCTGGGTGGCGGACGTCGACCCGTTGACGCTCTCCTACCCGCTTCAGTTAGTGCAGGATCTGTCCCGCCTGCTGTCTTTGGATACGCTGACGCAGCTCAGCAGCGCCATGGTGATGATGGTCACCAGCTGGAGTACGCTGCTGCCGTTGATTGGCGCACTGCTGCTGGTCGCGCTCAGTATCAGTTCACGCCGCCACTATCATGCGTTTCTGGAGCGAGCCAGCGGACGCGTGGGTAAAGTGACGCTCGACCACTTCATGCTGACGCTCCGCACCGTATTCTGGTCAGTGATGGTCGCCATTCCGCTGCCGATCCTGTGGGCGGCGTTGGGCTACGGCCTGCAAAATGCGTGGCCTTATCCGGTCGCCGTCGCCATAGGCGATAGCGTCACCGCCACCGTGCCGTTGATGTGGGTCGTGATGATTAGCGCCTCGTTCGCGCACCGTCAGGGGCTGTTCATCGTGCATTTCGGCTGGTCGCCTAAGCGGGTAGAACGGGCGATGCGCTACTACCGGCTGTCCATCGGGCTTATCGTTCCTCTCATTATGGCGTTGATTACCTTCGATAATCTCAACGATCGCCAATTTTCCAGCACACTGGGACGCCTCTGTTTCATCCTGCTGTGCCTGGCGCTCAGTCTGGTCACCACCAGCCTGAAACGTGCCGGAATACCGCTGTATCTGGATAAGGAAGGTTCTGGAGAAAACCCCGTGAACCGCGCCATGTGGAATCTGCTGCTTTGTATGCCGTTGATCGCCGTGCTGGCTTCCTGCTTTGGCTATCTGGCCACGTCGCAGGCGCTGCTGGCCCGGTTGGAAAAGTCAGTCGCGATTTGGTTCTTCCTGCTGGTGATTTACCACATCATTCGCCGCTGGATGCTGATTCAGCGCCGACGCATCGCGTTCGATCGCGCCAAGCAGCGCCGGGCGGAGATACTGGCAATCCGGGCGCGGGGGGAAGAAGAGTTAACGCAACAGAGTCATGAAGCCGGCAGTGAAGTCGTTGAAGAGCCGGTGGTCGATCTGGACGCCATCAGCGCGAAATCCCTGCAACTGGTACGTTCAGTGCTGACGCTGATTGCGCTGGTCTCCGTGCTGGCGCTCTGGTCGGAAATCCATTCGGCGTTCTCCTTCCTGGAGAACATCAGCCTGTGGGACGCCACCAGCACGCTCAATGGCACCGAGACGGTCCAACCGATCACGCTGGGCGCGGTGCTGATCGCCATTCTGATCTTCTTTATTACGACTCAGCTGATGCGCAATCTGCCTGCGCTGCTTGAGCTGGTGTTGTTGCAACACGTCGAGCTGTCGCCCGGCTCTGGCTACGCCATCACCACCGTCAGTAAATATGTGCTGCTGTTGATTGGCGGGATGTTCGGCTTCTCTATGCTCGGCATCGAGTGGTCCAAGTTTCAGTGGCTCGTCGCCGCCCTAGGGGTGGGGTTGGGCTTCGGCTTGCAGGAGATCTTCGCCAACTTTATCTCCGGCCTGATTATTCTGTTCGAGAAGCCGATACGTATTGGCGATACGGTGACGATCCGCGATCTGACCGGGAGCATTATGCGTATCAACACCCGCGCCACGACGATCTCGGACTGGGACCGCAAGGAGATTATCGTTCCCAACAAGGCCTTCATCACGGAACAGTTCATCAACTGGTCGCTGTCTGACTCCGTAACGCGCGTGGTGCTGACCATTCCAGCCCCGGCAGACGCCAATACGGAAGAGGTGACCAACCTGCTGCTGGATGCCGTCAAACGCTGCTCGCTGGTGTTGGACAACCCGCCGCCGGAGGTCTTCCTCGTTGATTTACGTCAGGGGATTCAGCTGTTTGAACTGCGAATCTTCGCCGCGGAGATGGGGCACCGCATGCCGCTGCGACATGAGCTGCACCAGCTAATTTTGGACAGCTACCGTCAGCACAATCTGGTGATGCCGTTCCCGCCGTTCCAGGTCCGGATGGATTCCGTACAGATTGACGGCCGTAACGCCGGTTCCGCCACGCGTACGGACGGCGCGCTCTAGTCGCCTGTCCCGTCTCAGGTATTCCGCCCTGAATGACGCGCATAAAAAAATCCGGTGCAGGCTCCTCGCCTCACCGGATTTTTATTGGGGTCTTGCGCTTTAGGAGCGGTCGACTGGGAAGGCAATCACTTCGCTAATGGACTCAGCCTTCAGCGCCAGCATGATCAGGCGATCGACGCCCAGCGCGACGCCTGCGCAATCCGGGATACCCGCGGTCAACGCATCCAACAGGTTTTCGTCTATCGGCTGAACCGGCAAGCCGCGCGCGGCGCGTTTGCGGTTATCCTGCTCGAAACGCTGACGCTGCTCGGCGCTGTCGGTCAGCTCGCGGAACCCATTCGCCAGTTCAATCCCTTTGAAGTAGACCTCAAACCGCTCAGCGACACGGTGATCTTCGGTACTGATTTCAGCCAGAGACGCCTGCGTAGCTGGGAAATGATAGACGAAGGCCGGTTTGTCGCGCCCGATATTGACCTCAACGCCCACCGCGAACAGCAGTTGCAGCAGCGTATCGCGATCCTCTTCCTGATGCGCGACATCCCCCACGCCCAGCGTTTCGGCGACTTCGCGCAGCTGAGCTTTGTCGGCGGAGAGCGGATCGACGTCCAGATGACGCTGGAAAGCCTGCTGATAGGTGAGCATTTCGGCGCTTTCGCACTCCAGCACCTGTTGCAGCAGATCGTCCACCTCATTCATCAGGCGGTACATATCGTAGTGAGGGCGATACCACTCAAGCATCGTGAATTCAGGATTATGATAACGGCCGGATTCTTCGTTACGGAAGCTGCGCCCCAGCTGATAAATTGGGCCGCTGCCTGCCGCCAGCAGGCGTTTCATGTGGTATTCCGGGCTGGTCATCAAATAGAGTTTTAGGCCGTCCGCAGCGCCTGGCCCGACATACTGAGTGTCAAAAGGAACCAGATGAACGTCTGTGACCGTTGCCTGACTCATGGCGGGGGTTTCCACCTCTAGCACGCCGCGATCGGAGAAGAAGCGCCGAATTTCGTTCATGATCTCCGCCCGCTTCAACAGATTGGCAATTGGGGCGCTGGGTTGCCAACTTGCCGTTTCGCTCATGGTGGTCTACTCCAAAGTCAAAGAGGGGTGCAGTCTACCCGCATCAGTCCGACCAAACAAATTATATCCAGTTGAAGATGTTTTAATCGGTAGGGATGAGTATTTATTAAAGCAATAAAAGTGCTGTTTTTACTTTAATTGCATTTTCGATCACGTTTTAAGAACTATTCCTCTCCGCTGGTTAAAAAACAGCAAAATGCTGGATCACATCAAATTTCAGCTACCTTTAAATAGCTATAATCATTTCCACACAAAAAAGAGTGATTTAACGGTTATCCACGGCCGTCAGATTTTTTTTCTGCCCCTCCCAACTCACTAAAAACTGGGCGGAAATAAACCCAATATTCGCATTACGCATTATTTTCTTATTTTATCTTATTTAACTTATGTAACTGGAGGAATGCAGTGCAGACCTTTAATGCCGACTTGGCCATTATCGGGGCCGGGGGCGCTGGCTTACGCGCAGCTATTGCTGCAGCCGAAGCTAATCCCCAACTGAAGATTGCGCTGATCTCTAAAGTCTACCCAATGCGGAGCCACACCGTGGCCGCAGAAGGAGGCTCAGCAGCGGTCACTCAGGATCACGATAGCTTTGACTTCCATTTCCAAGACACCGTCGCCGGCGGCGACTGGCTCTGCGAACAGGACGTCGTCGACCAGTTTGTTCACGAGTGCCCACGTGAAATGATCCAGATGGAACAGTGGGGTTGTCCGTGGAGTCGTAAACCAGACGGTTCAGTCAACGTACGCCGTTTCGGCGGGATGAAGATTGAACGCACCTGGTTTGCTGCCGACAAAACCGGTTTCCACATGCTGCACACCTTGTTCCAGACGTCGCTGAAATACCCGCAAATTCAGCGTTTCGACGAACACTTCGTGCTGGATATTCTGGTCGATGAAGGCCACGCGCGTGGCGTCGTCGCCATCAATATGATGGAAGGCGAGCTGGTGCAAATTCGCGCCAACGCCGTCATCATGGCGACAGGCGGCGCCGGACGTGTGTACCGTTATAACACCAACGGCGGCATCGTCACCGGCGACGGCATGGGGATGGCGTTCCGCCACGGCGTGCCGCTACGCGATATGGAATTCGTACAGTATCACCCGACCGGCCTGCCCGGCTCCGGCATCCTGATGACCGAAGGCTGCCGCGGCGAAGGCGGCATCATGGTCAATAAAGATGGCTACCGCTATCTGCAGGATTACGGCATGGGACCCGAAACGCCGTTGGGTGAGCCGAAAAACAAATACATGGAGCTAGGGCCGCGCGATAAGGTCTCTCAGGCTTTTTGGCATGAGTGGCGCGCTGGCCGCACCATCTCGACTCCGCTGGGCGATGTGGTCTACCTCGACCTGCGTCACCTGGGCGAGAAGAAGCTGAAAGAGCGCCTGCCGTTCATCTGCGAACTGGCCAAAGCCTACGTCGGCGTCGATCCCGTCAAGGAACCGATCCCCATTCGTCCTACCGCGCACTACACCATGGGCGGCATCGAAACCGATCAGCAGTGTGAAACGCGCATCAAAGGTCTGTTCGCCGCCGGTGAATGTTCTTCCGTCGGCCTGCACGGCGCCAACCGTCTGGGTTCTAACTCCCTTGCGGAGCTGGTGGTCTTCGGCCGTTTGGCCGGTGAACACGCCGTACGACGCTCTCAGGAAGCGACGCCCGCCAATACCAGCGCGCTGGATGCGCAGGCCCGCGACGTTGAGAAAAAACTGCATGACCTGATGAATCAGGAAGGCACGGAAAGCTGGTCTAAAATCCGTGATGAGATGGGGATGACGATGGAAGAAGGCTGCGGTATCTATCGCACCACCGACCTGATGCAAAAAACCGTCGATAAGCTGGCCGAACTGAAAGAACGTTTCAAACGCGTCAAAATCAGCGACCACTCCAGCGTATTTAACACCGACCTGCTGTACACCATCGAACTCGGCCACGGACTGGATGTGGCGGAATGTATGGCGCACTCTGCAATCAACCGTAAGGAATCCCGCGGCGCCCACCAGCGTCTTGACGAAGGCTGCACCGAACGCGACGACGTCAATTACCTGAAGCATACGCTGGCGTTCCACAGCCAGGATGGTGCTCCACGTCTTGAGTATAGCGATGTGAAGATCACCAAGCTGCCGCCGGCGAAACGTGTTTACGGCGGTGAAGCCGATGCTCAGGAGAAAAGTAAGAAGGAGCAAGCGAATGGCTGAGATGCAAACCCTGAAAATGGAAGTCATGCGCTACAACCCGGAGCAGGACAGTGCGCCACACTTCGAAACCTATGAAGTGCCGTATAACAAGCAGACCTCCTTGCTTGATGCGCTGGGTTATATCAAAGACAACCTGGCGCCGGACCTGTCTTACCGCTGGTCCTGCCGTATGGCGATCTGCGGCTCCTGCGGCATGATGGTCAACAACGTCCCGAAACTGGCCTGCAAAATCTTCCTCCGCGACTATACCGGCGGCATGAAGGTAGAAGCGCTGGGTAACTTCCCGATCGAACGCGATTTAGTGGTCGATATGACTCACTTCATTGAGAGTCTCGAAGCCATCAAGCCGTACATTATCGGCAATGATCGCAAACCGGAAGACGGCCCTAACAAGCAGACGCCGGCGCAAATGGCGAAGTACCACCAGTTCTCCGGCTGCATCAACTGCGGGTTGTGCTACGCCGCCTGCCCGCAGTTTGGTCTGAACCCGGAGTTCATCGGCCCGGCCGCCATTACGCTGGCGCACCGCTACAATCTGGACAACCGCGATCACGGCAAGAAAGCGCGTATGCCTCAGTTGAACAGCGATAACGGCGTATGGTCCTGTACGTTTGTCGGTTACTGCTCCGAAGTGTGTCCGAAGCACGTCGATCCCGCCGCCGCCATTCAGCAGGGCAAGGTCGAAAGCGCCAAAGACTTCATGATCGCCATGCTGAAACCACAATAAGGGAGGGAGGCAAACAATGACAACCAAACGTAAAGCGTATGTCCGTGGCATGACGCCGACCTGGTGGCAAAAGCTGGGGTATTACCGCTTCTATATGCTGCGCGAAGGAACGGCGGTTCCGGCAGTATGGTTCAGTATCGTGCTGCTGTACGGCGTTTTCGCGCTGAAACACGGCGTGGAAGGTTGGGAAGGCTTCGTCGGATTCCTGCAAAACCCTATCGTGCTGTTCATCAATATCATCGCGCTGCTGGCCGCGGCTCTTCAGACCAAAACCTGGTTCGATCTGGCGCCCAAAGCCACCATCATCGTCATTAAAGATGAAAAGATGGGTCCCGAACCGATCGTGAAAGCGCTGTGGATTGTGACCGTGGTAGTCACGCTGGCGATACTGGCTATCGCCTTGCTGTACTGATCAGGAGGAATAACGTGATTAATCAAACGCCAAAACGTTCCGATGAACCGCCTTTCTGGGGGCTGTTCGGCGCCGGTGGCATGTGGAGCGCCATCTTCGGGCCGGTGATCGTCCTGCTGGTCGGTATTCTGCTGCCAATGGGACTGTTCCCGGATGCGTTGTCCTATGACCGCATCGCGGCATTTAGCCATAGCCTTATCGGCCGGCTGTTCCTGCTGCTGATGATCGTGCTGCCGCTCTGGTGTGGCCTGCACCGCATCCACCACGCCATGCACGACCTTAAAATTCACGTGCCGGCAGGGAAATGGGTCTTTTACGGGCTCGCGGCCATTCTGACGGTAGTCGCCGTCATTGGGCTCGTCACACTTTAAAACTCCGCTCCAAAAAACAACGGCCTGCTTATACAGGCCGTTTTTCATTGCCAGTCCGTCAAACGCTTCCTACCCTTAACGTCATCACTCTTCAGCCATGGCCTATCCCTGGAGGATAAAAACCGATGAAAAGATGGAAAACGCTGGTGGCGGCAATCACGTCACTGCTCTCCTCCGCCTGCAGTACGACACCGCCGGAGAATGTCGAGGTCGTGAAAAACTTCGATATACACCGTTATCTTGGCACCTGGTACGAAATTGCGCGTCTCGACCACCGCTTCGAACGCGGCCTGGACCGAGTGACGGCGACCTATCATCCGCGCGACGACGGCGGCATTACTGTCACCAATCGCGGCTTTAATACGCAGCAGCAACGCTGGAAAGAGAGTACGGGGAAAGGATATTTGATGGGGGATCCAGAGACGGCATCGCTGAAAGTCTCTTTCTTCGGGCCATTCTACGGCAGCTATAATGTGATTGCGCTGGACGATGCCTATCGCTACGCCATGATTTGCGGACCCAACCGCAACTACCTGTGGATCTTATCCCGCACGCCGACGCTGGACGACGCAGTGAAACAACAGCTGCTGACGACGGCCAGACGCTATGGTTTTGACACGGAACAGCTTATTTGGGTTAATCAGTCGGATAACGATGTTGCGGGGACGGCACAATAACGGGGCACGCGTTGCATGAGAAACGGTGTGGGTAATACCGCTGCGAGAATGCAGCGGTATTATGCGGAGAGATTATTTTACGCGGGACACGTATTCGCCAGAGCGAGTATCCACTTTAATCACTTCGCCAATCTGTACGAACAGCGGAACCTTAACCACGGCGCCCGTCGTCAGCGTTGCAGGTTTACCACCCGTTCCAGCCGTATCGCCTTTCAGGCCCGGATCGGTATCGGTAATTTCCAGCTCAACGAAGTTCGGCGGCGTCACGGCGATCGGAGCACCGTCCCACAACGTCAGTACGCATTCTGCCTGTTCAACCAGCCATTTGGCGTTGTCGCCAACGGCTTTCACATCGGCAGCCAGCTGTTCAAACGTTTCATTGTTCATGAAATGCCAGAACTCGCCGTCGTTGTACAGATAAGTCAGGTTCATATCCATGACGTCCGCTGCTTCAACGGAATCACCGGATTTGAAGGTTTTTTCCAGCACTTTGCCGGAAATCAACTTACGGATTCTGACACGGTTAAATGCCTGGCCTTTGCCCGGCTTAACAAATTCGTTTTCAATGATCGCACACGGCTCACCGTCCTGCATGATTTTAAGACCGGAACGGAATTCATTGGTACTATAAGACGCCATGTTGGTCCTCTTATTACTGGTAACTTAGCCAAAAAATGGCACACATTATAACCCGAAATACGCTGTCTGGAGAAGATTGGTTACAGCAACTCGCCGACGTTATTACCGATCCAGACGAATTACTCCAGTTTATCGCGCTTAAAGAGCACCCTCAGCTAACAGAAGGGCGTGATGCCCGTAGGCTTTTCCCCCTGCGCGTGCCGCGATCTTTCGCCGCGCGGATGCAGCCGGGCGATCCTCTCGATCCGCTGCTATTGCAGGTGATCACCGCGCCGCAGGAATTTATTGAGACGCCCGGATTCAGTTACGATCCGTTGGAAGAGCAAGACAGCGTCGTTCCCGGCCTCCTGCACAAATACCGTAATCGTGCGCTGCTGCTGGTCAAAGGCGGTTGCGCCGTCAACTGCCGTTACTGCTTCCGTCGCCACTTCCCCTATCAGGATAATCAGGGGAATAAATCCAACTGGCGCCAGGCGATGGACTATATTCGTCAACATCCTGAACTGGATGAGATCATTTTTTCCGGCGGCGATCCGCTGATGGCGAAAGATCACGAGCTGGATTGGCTGATCGCCGAACTGGAAAGCATTCCCCATCTTCAACGCCTGCGCATCCATAGCCGACTACCGGTTGTGATCCCGGCAAGGATCACGGACGCGCTGTGCCAACGCCTGAAGCAATCCAGACTACGTGTGGTGCTCGTCACGCATATTAATCACGCCAATGAAATCGACACTGACGTAGCACAAAATATGGCGAAATTACGCCGGGTGGGCGTCACGCTGCTGAACCAGAGCGTACTGCTACGCGGCGTCAACGATAGCGCCACAACGCTCGCGGCGCTCAGCAACGCGCTGTTCGACGCGGGGATCCTGCCGTATTACCTGCATGTGCTGGACAAAGTGCAGGGCGCCGCGCATTTTCTGGTGCCGGATGATGAGGCGAGAGACATCATCAGAACGTTGATGACGATGGTGTCAGGCTATTTAGTGCCCCGGCTGGCGCGGGAAATCGGTGGCGAAGCCAGTAAGACGCCGCTGGATCTCGGCATGCGGCAAAGTCAGGACGATGTCGCCGGATAAAACCGTCGCAGGATAAAACAAAGGCCGACGAAAACGCTCGTCGGCCCCTTTTGTTACATCGCGGGCGTTAACGACATTTATACACGTCACCCTGCATCTTGCTATCCAACGGAGCGAAACTGGACAGGAACGTCTCACTCGGCGATGTCACGCCAAAGATCACATTTCCCCCCATCTCAGCAGCCTTATTACGGAGATCGTTAGCCGCGCCCCGCATCGAACTGCCCGCATCACTGTTACCGGATAACCAATTGGATTGAGTGCCGGTCACCGCGCCAAGTCGCTGACATTCCGCGCCAGGCAAGCTATCCGTAAAACGCACTGCTTGCCCTGCTGGGCTAAGCGAATGCGTCGAGCTACATCCGGCCACCAGCAAAACGCCGGCTGTTGCCATAAGAATACGAGTCCGCATGTTCCCTCCGAGATAATTAAGATCGCGGTCTGACGGTCATTGTGTCGGTAGCAAATACCACGATGTGACGATAAACGGCATGTCGGCCTTCTCCCCCACGAGCGGTAGGAACGTCAGAAAGACCCGATGAACCCGTCTGGCGTTTTCTGCTCGCGCCGCCCATACAATAGACCGCGCGAACAGCATGGCTCACATCGGGCTGATTATGCCTGACGCCATTTTTTGAAGTTGTTGATCAGGCCGTTGGTGGAGCTGTCGTGACTGCTCACCGCAGAATCATCCAGCAGTTCCGGCAGAATGCGGTTAGCCAGTTGTTTACCCAATTCAACGCCCCATTGGTCGAACGTGAAGATATTCAGAATCGCGCCCTGCGTGAAGATCTTGTGTTCGTACAGCGCAATCAACGCACCCAGGCTATATGGCGTGATTTCACGCAACAGGATAGAGTTAGTCGGGCGGTTGCCTTCAAATACTTTAAACGGTGCGACGTGTTCCACGTCCTGCGGTTTGTTACCCGCAGCGGCGAATTCGGCGTCAACCGTTTCACGGGATTTCCCGAAGGCCAGCGCTTCAGTCTGTGCGAAAAAGTTGGACAGCAATTTGCTGTGGTGGTCGCTCAGCGGATTATGGCTGACGGCAGGCGCGATGAAATCGCAAGGCACCAGTTTGGTTCCCTGATGAATCAGCTGATAAAACGCGTGCTGTCCGTTAGTACCTGGTTCGCCCCAGATGATCGGGCCGGTCTGGTAATCCACCGGCGTGCCGTTGCGGTCTACGTACTTGCCATTGGACTCCATGTTGCCCTGCTGGAAGTAGGCGGCGAAACGGTGCATATACTGGTCGTACGGCAGAATCGCTTCTGTTTCCGCGCCGAAGAAGTTGTTGTACCAGATGCCGATTAGCGCCAGCAGTACCGGCAGGTTCTTCTCGATAGGCGTGGACGCGAAATGCTTGTCCATCGCGTGAGCGCCGCTCAACAGCTGTTCGAAGTTGTCGTAGCCGATGGACAGCACGATAGACATACCGATGGCGGACCACAGAGAATAACGACCGCCAACCCAGTCCCAGAATTCAAACATGTTGTCGGTATCAATCCCAAACTCGCCCACGGCCTTGCCATTGGTGGACAGCGCGGCAAAGTGCTTAGCAACAAATTTCTCATCGCCCGCGGCTTTCAGGAACCAGTCACGCGCGCTGTGAGCGTTGGTCATCGTTTCCTGGGTAGTGAACGTTTTAGACGCGACGAGGAACAGCGTGGTTTCCGGGTTCAGCGTTTTCAGCGTCTCTGCGATGTGCGTGCCGTCAACGTTGGAGACGAAGTGCATGTTGAGGTGATTTTTGTAAGGCTTGAGCGCTTCCGTCACCATGAACGGACCCAGGTCCGAACCACCGATACCAATGTTCACCACGTCGGTAATGGTTTTGCCGGTATATCCTTTCCAGTCACCGCCGATCACACGTTCGCTGAACTGCTTCATTTTCTGCAGGACGGCATTCACTTCCGGCATCACGTCTTTGCCATCGACCACAATCGGGGTATTGCTGCGGTTACGCAGGGCAACGTGCAGGACCGCGCGATCTTCAGTACGGTTAATCTTTTCACCGGAGAACATGGACGAAATAGCGCCAGCCAAATCGGTCTCGCGCGCCAGGGCCTGCAATTTTTCCAGCGTCTCATCCGTGATACGGTTTTTTGAGTAGTCCACCAGCATCAGGTCGTCAAAGGTCGCGGAAAACCGCTTGAAGCGGGCATCATCCTGGGCAAACAGATCGCTGATTTGAACGTCCTTCATCACGGCAAAATGCTGCTGCAGAGCTTGCCAGGCGGCCGTCTGCGTTGGATTGATATTTTTCATAACGGTACTCTTTGTCTAAGAATGAATGGTCAGTAATCAAGAGATTGTATCCCTTAACGCTCCGCTTGAGATCCCTTTTCTTGCGAAATGCCCGGCGCGGAAGCCCGCGAGCCATTGACAGCCACCGCGTAACCCGTTATTTGTAATGGCCTACTTACGCGCCCACGAGGTTCGTAAGCCAGAAGAGGTGCGTCGCCCAGGTAAGGTATCGGAGGAGCCGTTTTCCGAAGAAGATACCCGAGGGGGAGCGTCGCCGAGATGAGATCAACGTCGGCATTGATTTCATCGACCACAGGGGCTGAATCCCCTGGGTTGTCACCGGCTCATCCTGCGCGGCAGGATGTTCAGCAAGGTGGAGCGCTTCTGGGTGTATCGTAGCTTTTTTCTACGTCTGCTCCCTGTTTATCGCTCTTCCCTTGTGCACAGGTTTAACGATGGACGGCTCCACACCTTAGCGATGCCGTCTCCTGACACGAGGTTTCATAAATGTCCGCTCAACAACAAAACGCGTTGATTATCGCTAAATTCGGCGGCACCAGCGTCGCCAATTTCGACGCGATGAATCATAGCGCCGACGTGGTACTTTCCAATCCGCAGGTACGCATCGTGGTGCTGTCGGCTTCAGCTGGCGTAACCAACCTACTGGTCGCGCTGGCAGAAGGCGTACCACTAGAAGAACGCGAATTACACCTGAATAAAATCCGCCAGATCCAATATGCCATCGTCGACCGACTGACTCAGCCGGAAGTCATCCGTGAAGAGATTAACCGGATGCTGGACAACATTGCCCGACTCTCAGAAGCGGCGGCGTTAGCCACTTCTACGGCACTGACCGACGAGCTGGTTAGCCACGGCGAGCTGATGTCCACGCTGCTGTTCGTTGAGATTTTACGGGAACGCAGCGTCGTGGCGGAGTGGTTCGACGTGCGCAAGATTATGCGCACCAACGATCGTTTCGGCCGTGCCGAGCCTGACTGCGAAGCGCTGGGAGTGTTGACCCGAGAGCAGTTGTTGCCTCGTCTGTCCGATAGCCTCGTCATTACGCAAGGCTTCATCGGCAGCGAGTCTAAAGGACGGACCACCACACTAGGACGCGGCGGCAGCGACTATACGGCCGCACTGCTGGGCGAAGCCCTGAACGTCAGCCGAATTGATATCTGGACCGACGTTCCCGGCATTTACACCACCGACCCGCGCGTGGTGCCCGCCGCTAAACGCATCGATCAGATCACGTTTGAGGAAGCCGCGGAAATGGCGACCTTTGGCGCCAAAGTCCTGCATCCCGCGACGCTGTTACCCGCCGTACGCAGCGACATCCCGGTCTTCGTCGGCTCCAGCAAAGACCCGGCCGCAGGGGGAACGCTGGTCTGCAATAAAACGGAGCATCCCCCGCTGTTTCGCGCACTGGCGCTACGCCGCAAGCAAACCCTGCTGACGCTGCACAGCCTGAACATGCTGCATGCGCGTGGCTTTTTGGCAGAGGTTTTCAGCATATTGGCGCGTCACAATATTTCCGTGGACCTGATTACCACGTCCGAAGTGAACGTAGCGCTTACGCTCGATACGACAGGATCGACGTCTACCGGCGACGGCTTGCTATCCAGCGCGATGCTGACGGAGCTGTCTTCGTTGTGTCGGGTTGAAGTGGAAGAGAATATGTCGCTGGTCGCGCTGATCGGCAATAAACTCTCTCAGGCATGCGGCGTGGGCAAAGAGGTCTTCGGCGTACTGGAACCCTTTAATATTCGCCTGATCTGTTATGGCGCCAGTAGTCATAATCTGTGTTTCCTGGTGCCGTCCAGCGCGGCCGAACAGGTCGTACAAACTCTGCACCACAATCTATTCGAATAATCCCTTCCTCGAACATGATGGCCGGTTATTCCATTCCGGCCATCGTCTATTTTTCTTCATTGTCGTTTCGTCAATGAAGCCTCTAAAATAAATACTTTCAAAACGCCTTACGTCAATAAGACGCATATTTTCACTTTCTCAGTTATTCATTAGCGTTATTCTTAGTTCACTCCCTAACCGATATTAGGGCGACACACACGCAATATCTTCAGACCTTTGTAAGGAAAACGGATGAAGACCAAAACGTCTTATGGCCTGAATTGGCTTCCTTTAGTAGTCATCGTCATTATTGCAACTTTCTTCTGGCAACTCACTCCGCCCACCGGCCTGACTCCCGCAGCCTGGCATTCAGCCGTTATTTTCGTCGCAACGATTATCTGTATCGTGGCAAACGTATTGCCGATTGGGGCGATTGGCATCATCAGCATTACGCTGTTCGCCCTGACCTATGCGGCAGGCGACAAGACGCCTAGCGCATCCATTCAGACGGCGCTGAGCGATCTCAACAGTTCGTTGATTTGGCTGATCGTCGTTGCCTTCATGATTGCCCGGGGATTCATTAAAACCGGATTGGGGCGGCGTATTGCACTCCAGATGATCCGTCTACTTGGCAAACGCACGCTGGGCCTGGCGTATGGACTGGCTTTTGCCGACCTGGTGTTGTCCCCGGCCATGCCGAGCAACACGGCGCGCTGCGGCGGCGTTATCTATCCCATCGCCGACTCGCTGGCACGCAGCTTCGACTCCAAACCGGATGATGCTTCCCGCAGTAAGATCGGTACGTTTCTGGTCACCTGTATCGGTAACGTCAACGACATCACCGCTGCAATGTTTATGACGGCTTACACCGGTAACTTGTTAGCGATAAAACTGGCAGCCAACGCTGGCGTCACTATCACGTGGGGCAGTTGGTTCGTCGCCGCGGTAGTGCCCTGCCTCATCTCTCTGCTGGTGATCCCGCTGTGCGTATACTGGCTGGTGAAACCAGAAATTCGTCATACGCCCGATGCTCCTAAGCTTGCCGTCGCTGAATTGAAAAAGATGGGAAGCATGAGCCGCGGGGAGTGGCTGATGGCCGCCACCGTGTTGATTCTGCTGGTACTGTGGATTTTCGGCGACAAACTGGGCGTGGATGCGACAACCGCCTCCTTTGTCGGACTTTCTTTCTTGCTGCTGACTGGCGTATTGAGCTGGGATGATATTAAAAGCGAGAAAGGTGCCTGGGATACGTTGATTTGGTTCGCGGCGCTGTTAATGATGGCGAACCAGCTCAAGAATCTGGGCTTCACGGCCTGGTTTGGCGATCTTATCGGTAACAGCATTGGCCATATGATGCTGGGAACTAGCTGGGTATTAGTCCTCCTGCTACTCAATGCCGCCTACTTCTATACCCACTACTTCTTCGCCAGCGGTAATGCGCAAATCGCAGCCCTTTATGCCGTATTCCTGGGTGTGGGTATTAACCTGAATATCCCCGCAGTCCCCATGGCGCTGATGCTGGCGTTTACCAGCAGCCTGTATTGTTCTCTTACCCAGTACACACATGCCCGCGGCCCCATTCTGTTCGGCGCAGGATATGTACCCACCGGTGTCTGGTGGCGAACAGGGTTCATTATTAGTCTGATTAACCAGGCGATCTTTATGTCTGCCGGCTTGTTATGGTGGAAGGTCATCGGGTTGTATTAATGACAGGCGATGTTTTATGTTACAGGGGCCTTGTGCCCCTGTTTTTATTTCAGCGGAATTAGTGTTGACCGCATTATTCCTCATCGAACCTATCGACTGACCAAAACCACATAGCCGTATTATCAGTCTGCGGTACACCAGTTATTACCTTTCCCGGCTTATAAAACGGTTAGACTGGCAACTAAGGCCGCGTCATTGCTTATTTATCCAGATCTATTTACCTCAACATTCATGTCATCAGACATTATTTAAGACCCAATATGGGGGATAAACACTGGAGTAAAGCACTATAAAAAGGAGGGGTATTGAGCGAAAAAAATAAACGCAACATAAAGGCACCCGCAGGTGCCTAAATAAAGAATATCAATCCAAAGTAGGATTCATATTACGTAAATCGAACGGCGTGATCTGGTAGACATAATAGTTCAGCCAGTTGGAAAATAAGAGATGGCCATGACTGCGCCAGCTTGCTTTAGGCGCTTTTTCGGGGTTGTTATCCGGGAAGTAATTCACTGGGACAACGGTATCCAACCCGGCTTCAATATCGCGAAAATACTCACTACCCAGCGTCAGCGCATCATATTCCGGATGACCGGTAACAAATGCCAGACGTTTATCCTTACTCGCGAACAGATAAGCGCCGACTTCGTCTGACCCCGCCAGAATATCCAAGTCAGTATGTTCGCGAATAACATCCAGTGGGAAATCCGCATAGCGTGAGTGAGGAGCCAGGAATGTTTCATCAAAACCGCGCGTCATTAGCGCATGTGGCTGAAAAGTATGATGCTCGTAAACGCCGGAGAGTTTAGCGTCACGCGTCAATTTCGGGATGCCATAAAGGACGTTTAATGCGGCTTGTACGGCCCAACACACAAATAAGGTTGAAGTAACATGCTCTTTAGCCCAACTCACGACCCGTGAAATCTGCGGCCAATATACCACATCGCTGAAATCAACTAATCCCAATGGGGCTCCGGTTACAATCAGCCCATCAAAGTTTTCATCTTCTATATCTTCGAAGTTGCAGTAAAAGTTATTGAGATGCTCAGTCGGCGTATTTTTGGACTCGCGACTGTCGATTCTCAACAGCTGAATATCGATCTGCAGGGGGGAGTTCGATAGCAACCGTAGAAACTGATTCTCAGTCTCGATTTTTTTGGGCATCAGGTTAAGTACCAATACCTTAAGCGGACGAATTTCCTGAGTTTTCGCACGAGATGATGTCATCACAAACACGTTTTCTTTGCGCAAAAAGTTCACTGCGGGCAATTCATCGGGGACTCGGATTGGCATAACCTTATAACCTCACTGCATACGTTTATACGTTTAGACTTCCAGACAGCCGAAGATAGCGATTTTCCCTGTTGATGTCGATAGCGAACAGGTGCAGTTGAAAATGTTTCACTCAAAAGAGTATGAACATATGCTTTTTACGAATAAGCAGATCGCCACCCCCACATTATGGCGATAATGTAACCAATATTAACCCTGACTTAGGTCCGCGGCCTGGTCATCATTGAATGAGGGGCAAAGGGAGTTTCACGTCGGTCAGGATGAGCACGGGGAGGCAGATTGTGGGGGGCATCGGTCACGTTGAGCAAAGGGGGCAGCTTCAGGGGAACAAGCCGCTGAGCAAGAATACGTCATCACGGCAGGCATGTTAAGCGGTGGGACAGTGACGATACCCGACATGACCATCAATCCTGCCTCAGCAGACCAGAGTGTGGCCATCCAGATTCACGGTCTGCCGCGTGGCGGTGAGACGGGGGGAGGTACAGAGCCGGTCTGTCGGCTTTTTTCCGCCCCAACGCAAAAACCCCCAGCTTGCGCTGAGGGTTTCTACTTTAATTAATGCCTGGCAGTTCCCTACTCTCACATGGGGAGACCCCACACTACCATCGGCGCTACGGCGTTTCACTGCTGAGTTCGGCATGGGGTCAGGTGGGACCACCGCGCTATCGCCGCCAGGCAAATTCTGTTTCATCCCAACCGTTACGTCCTACTTCCACGCAACCATCAGAACCAATCTTCGAACAAGCTGAATACGTCTCTCTAAAAACACCTTCGGTGTTGTAAGGTTAAGCCTCTCGGGTCATTAGTACTGGTTAGCTCAACGTATCGCTACGCTTACACATCCAGCCTATCTACGTCGTCGTCTTCAACGGCCCTTCAGGGGACTCAAGGTCCCAGGGAAGACTCATCTCGGGGCAAGTTTCCCGCTTAGATGCTTTCAGCGGTTATCTCTTCCGCACTTAGCTACCGGGCAATGCCATTGGCATGACAACCCGAACACCAGTGGTGCGTTCACTCCGGTCCTCTCGTACTAGGAGCAACCCCCCTCAATCTTCCAACGCCCACGGCAGATAGGGACCGAACTGTCTCACGACGTTCTAAACCCAGCTCGCGTACCACTTTAAACGGCGAACAGCCGTACCCTTGGGACCTACTTCAGCCCCAGGATGTGATGAGCCGACATCGAGGTGCCAAACACCGCCGTCGATATGAACTCTTGGGCGGTATCAGCCTGTTATCCCCGGAGTACCTTTTATCCGTTGAGCGATGGCCCTTCCATTCAGAACCACCGGATCACTAAGACCTGCTTTCGCACCTGCTCGAGCCGTCACTCTCGCAGTCAAGCTAGCTTATGCCTTTGCACTAACCTCCTGATGTCCGACCAGGATTAGCTAACCTTCGTGCTCCTCCGTTACTCTTTGGGAGGAGACCGCCCCAGTCAAACTACCCACCAGACACTGTCCGCAACCCCGATTAGGGGCCCACGTTAGAACATCAAACATTAAAGGGTGGTATTTCAAGGTTGGCTCCATGCAGACTGGCGTCCACACTTCAAAGCCTCCCACCTATCCTACACATCAAGGCTCAAGGTTCAGTGTCAAGCTATAGTAAAGGTTCACGGGGTCTTTCCGTCTTGCCGCGGGTACACTGCATCTTCACAGCGAGTTCAATTTCACTGAGTCTCGGGTGGAGACAGCCTGGCCATCATTACGCCATTCGTGCAGGTCGGAACTTACCCGACAAGGAATTTCGCTACCTTAGGACCGTTATAGTTACGGCCGCCGTTTACCGGGGCTTCGATCAAGAGCTTCGCCTTGCGGCTGACCCCATCAATTAACCTTCCGGCACCGGGCAGGCGTCACACCGTATACGTCCACTTTCGTGTTTGCACAGTGCTGTGTTTTTATTAAACAGTTGCAGCCAGCTGGTATCTGCGACTGGTATCAGCTCCGGGAGCAAGTCCCTTCACCAACACCAGCGTGCCTTCTCCCGAAGTTACGGCACCATTTTGCCTAGTTCCTTCACCCGAGTTCTCTCAAGCGCCTTGGTATTCTCTACCTGACCACCTGTGTCGGTTTGGGGTACGATTTCGTGTTACCTGGAGCTTAGAGGCTTTTCCTGGAAGCTTGGCATCGGCTACTTCATCACCGTAGTGACTCGTCATCACGCCTCAGTGTTAATGATGTTCCGGATTTACCAAAAACATCCACCTACACGCTTAAACCGGGACAACCGTCGCCCGGATAACCTAGCCTTCTCCGTCCCCCTTCGCAGTAACACCAAGTACAGGAATATTAACCTGTTTCCCATCGACTACGCCTTTCGGCCTCGCCTTAGGGGTCGACTCACCCTGCCCCGATTAACGTTGGACAGGAACCCTTGGTCTTCCGGCGTGCGGGTTTTTCACCCGCATTATCGTTACTTATGTCAGCATTCGCACTTCTGATACCTCCAGCAACCCTCACAGGCCACCTTCGCAGGCTTACAGAACGCTCCCCTACCCAACAACACCTAAGTGTCGCTGCCGCAGCTTCGGTGCATGGTTTAGCCCCGTTACATCTTCCGCGCAGGCCGACTCGACCAGTGAGCTATTACGCTTTCTTTAAATGATGGCTGCTTCTAAGCCAACATCCTGGCTGTCTGGGCCTTCCCACATCGTTTCCCACTTAACCATGACTTTGGGACCTTAGCTGGCGGTCTGGGTTGTTTCCCTCTTCACGACGGACGTTAGCACCCGCCGTGTGTCTCCCGTGATAACATTCTTCGGTATTCGTAGTTTGCATCGAGTTGGTAAGCCGGGATGGCCCCCTAGTCGAAACAGTGCTCTACCCCCGAAGATGAGTTCACGAGGCGCTACCTAAATAGCTTTCGGGGAGAACCAGCTATCTCCCGGTTTGATTGGCCTTTCACCCCCAGCCACAAGTCATCCGCTAATTTTTCAACATTAGTCGGTTCGGTCCTCCAGTTAGTGTTACCCAACCTTCAACCTGCCCATGGCTAGATCACCGGGTTTCGGGTCTATACCCTGCAACTTAACGCCCAGTTAAGACTCGGTTTCCCTGCGGCTCCCCTATTCGGTTAACCTTGCTACAGAATATAAGTCGCTGACCCATTATACAAAAGGTACGCAGTCACCCTGATAAATCAAGGCTCCCACTGCTTGTACGTACACGGTTTCAGGTTCTATTTCACTCCCCTCGCCGGGGTTCTTTTCGCCTTTCCCTCACGGTACTGGTTCACTATCGGTCAGTCAGGAGTATTTAGCCTTGGAGGATGGTCCCCCCATATTCAGACAGGATAACACGTGTCCCGCCCTACTCATCGAACTCACAACTCATGCCTCTTCGTGTACGGGACTATCACCCTCTGTCGTGCGACTTTCCAGACGCTTCCACTAAGACACAAACTGATTCAGGTTCTGGGCTCCTCCCCGTTCGCTCGCCGCTACTAGGGGAATCTCGGTTGATTTCTTTTCCTCGGGGTACTGAGATGTTTCAGTTCCCCCGGTTCGCCTCATGTCACTATGTATTCATGACATGATAGTGCAACGGATTGCACTGGGTTTCCCCATTCGGGTATCGTCGGGTATAACGGTTCATATCACCTTACCGACGCTTATCGCAGATTAGCACGCCCTTCATCGCCTCTGACTGCCTAGGCATCCACCGTGTACGCTTAGTCACTTAACCTCACAACCCGAAGGTGTTTCGTAAAACACTTCGCGCTGCGATTATTTGAGAGACTCTGATACAACCAAATCACATCTCAGTACTGCACGGAGAGATATGTTCAGCTGCATCGTTTCAAATTTCAGCTTGTTCCAGATTGTTAAAGAGCAAAATACTTCACAGCATACTGTTGCCAATACGCTCTGAAGTCTTTGTATGGTGGAGCTATGCGGGATCGAACCGCAGACCTCCTGCGTGCAAAGCAGGCGCTCTCCCAGCTGAGCTATAGCCCCAAATCAGTTATACCTCTGTCAACCCATCTCATGATGAGTCGACCAATTCTTTTTCAGGCAAGGCGGAGTCTCACGACGTTTACTCAAGTAAACGAGTGGGGCGACAACGCAGCATGGGAAGGAATTGGTAGGCCTGAGTGGACTTGAACCACCGACCTCACCCTTATCAGGGGTGCGCTCTAACCACCTGAGCTACAAGCCTATAAAGGTATTTCTGCTCGTTCTTCTTTCATCAGACAATCTGTGTGAGCACTTCACTAGCACTTCACTTTGGTAAGGAGGTGATCCAACCGCAGGTTCCCCTACGGTTACCTTGTTACGACTTCACCCCAGTCATGAATCACAAAGTGGTAAGCGCCCTCCCGAAGGTTAAGCTACCTACTTCTTTTGCAACCCACTCCCATGGTGTGACGGGCGGTGTGTACAAGGCCCGGGAACGTATTCACCGTAGCATTCTGATCTACGATTACTAGCGATTCCGACTTCATGGAGTCGAGTTGCAGACTCCAATCCGGACTACGACGCACTTTATGAGGTCCGCTTACTCTCGCAAGTTCGCTTCTCTTTGTATGCGCCATTGTAGCACGTGTGTAGCCCTACTCGTAAGGGCCATGATGACTTGACGTCATCCCCACCTTCCTCCGGTTTATCACCGGCAGTCTCCTTTGAGTTCCCACCATTATGTGCTGGCAACAAAGGATAAGGGTTGCGCTCGTTGCGGGACTTAACCCAACATTTCACAACACGAGCTGACGACAGCCATGCAGCACCTGTCTCAGAGTTCCCGAAGGCACTAAAGCATCTCTGCTAAATTCTCTGGATGTCAAGAGTAGGTAAGGTTCTTCGCGTTGCATCGAATTAAACCACATGCTCCACCGCTTGTGCGGGCCCCCGTCAATTCATTTGAGTTTTAACCTTGCGGCCGTACTCCCCAGGCGGTCGACTTAACGCGTTAGCTCCGGAAGCCACAGTTCAAGACCGCAACCTCCAAGTCGACATCGTTTACAGCGTGGACTACCAGGGTATCTAATCCTGTTTGCTCCCCACGCTTTCGCACCTGAGCGTCAGTCTTTGTCCAGGGGGCCGCCTTCGCCACCGGTATTCCTCCAGATCTCTACGCATTTCACCGCTACACCTGGAATTCTACCCCCTCTACAAGACTCTAGCTTGCCAGTTTCAAATGCAGTTCCCAAGTTAAGCTCGGGGATTTCACATCTGACTTAACAAACCGCCTGCGTGCGCTTTACGCCCAGTCATTCCGATTAACGCTTGCACCCTCCGTATTACCGCGGCTGCTGGCACGGAGTTAGCCGGTGCTTCTTCTGCGGGTAACGTCAATGAATAAGGCTATTAACCTTACTCCCTTCCTCCCCGCTGAAAGTACTTTACAACCCGAAGGCCTTCTTCATACACGCGGCATGGCTGCATCAGGGTTTCCCCCATTGTGCAATATTCCCCACTGCTGCCTCCCGTAGGAGTCTGGACCGTGTCTCAGTTCCAGTGTGGCTGGTCATCCTCTCAGACCAGCTAGAGATCGTCGCCTAGGTGGGCCTTTACCCCGCCTACTAGCTAATCCCATCTGGGTTCATCCGATGGTGTGAGGCCCGAAGGTCCCCCACTTTGGTCTTGCGACGTTATGCGGTATTAGCTACCGTTTCCAGTAGTTATCCCCCTCCATCGGGCAGATCCCCAGACATTACTCACCCGTCCGCCGCTCGCCGGCAAAGTAGCAAGCTACTTTCCGCTGCCGCTCGACTTGCATGTGTTAGGCCTGCCGCCAGCGTTCAATCTGAGCCATGATCAAACTCTTCAATTAAAAGCTTGATTTGCTAAGTTAATAGCGATGCTCAAAGAATTTACTGTTCATTCGTAATGAATTAACTGTTGTTCACTCTTCAAGACTTTTTCGTATCTAGTTGCGATAGTGTCTTGTGAGTGCCCACACAGATTGTCTGATTAAATTGTTAAAGAGCGTTTCGTTGCCGCCGAGGCGACTAACGTGAGGCCGCGTATATTACGCTTACCTCATTCAGAGTCAACGACTTTTTTCGTTTTTCTCCGACTGTCACTGCGATGCGTTGTCCGCTTTGCCGTGTCAGTGGGAGCGCATTATAGGGATCTCTCCGGGTTGCACAACCCCCTAATTAGATCTTTTTTATCGTTAGCTGTTTTTTTCATCTTTCCGTTGAGATCTTACGCATCCGCGGCTATTTTCTGACTCAAATTCGGCTTATTGAAAGATCCGCGCGTCATTTATGAGGTAATCAACCATGTCGAAGATCCTTCGCCCCTTTAAAAACCTCACCCCCACGGTAGGCGAAAGAGTCATGATCGATCCCTCCAGCGTCGTGATCGGTGCTGTTTCTCTAGCGAACGATGTCAGCGTATGGCCTTTGGTCGTCATTCGTGGGGACGTCAACACGATCCTTATTGGCGCTCGAACCAATATTCAGGACGGCAGTGTTTTGCACGTCACCCATCGGTCCGCCCACAACAAAAGCGGCAATCCCCTATTGATAGGGGAGGACGTCACCGTCGGCCACAAAGTCATGCTGCATGGTTGTACGATCGGACATCGAGTTCTGGTGGGAATGGGATCCATTATTTTGGATCGTGCGGTGATCGAGGATGACGTAATGATCGGCGCGGGTAGTTTAGTGGCGCCGGGCAAACGGCTGGAAAGCGGTTATCTTTATTTAGGGAGTCCGGCCAGAAAGGTACGACCGCTAACTACTGAGGAAATTGCTGGGCTACTTCATTCCGCCAGCAACTATGTGCGCTGGAAAGATGAATACCTTAACGGCTAAATAACAAATCGGCCGTCGGCATCTTCAACGTCATCCACGATCAGACACTCAAACTCTTCTTCTAAATCCCAGCGATTCGAGATGAACAACGATAGCCACTGTTCACCATCCGCTCCGCCAAACCGTTGCTGGATGGATTCCGCACGCAGAACACATTCACGCAGAAATCCATTGATCTGTACGGGGAAGCGGATGGCCTGAATGTCCTCGTCCCACTCTTCACGATCGGGAAATTGAATAGACTGATTCACTGCTCAAGTTCTCGCTGCATTTGTTGAATCACAGCAGCGGCGTCTGGCAGGACCCCATGCCACAATTCATAAGCATGCGCCGCCTGCCACACTAACATGCCCAAGCCGTCTGCAAACTTTTCCACGCCCAATCCGGTACACCATTCAAGGAAAGGAGTCAGGCCAGATGCATAAAACATGTCGTAGCAACGAACCTCGCGGCTCACGAGCGACTCAGGCAATGCAGGTATATCGCCGGTGATGCCTGACGATGTAGCGTTGACGATAAGGTCGAACCTCTCATCGCTCAATCCATTCAAGACGACCGCCCGGATACTTCCCATATATCGAAAGTGTTCCACCAGCGCTTCAGCTCGACTCTGCGTGCGGTTCGTTACTGTGACCTCGCAGCCGTAGGTCAAGAGAGGCTGAATAACGCCTCTGGCCGCCCCGCCTGCGCCAATCAACAACACACGGAAACCTGGCTGGATTAAGTTGTTCTGCTTTAAATCACTCAACAGGCCAATGCCGTCAGTGTTATCGCCATACAACGTGCCATCATTCATTTTCTTGATGGTATTCACAGCGCCCGCCGCTTTCGCACGCTCACTCAGAGCATCCATAACGACACAGGCCCGCTCTTTGAACGGCGTCGTCACATTGGCGCCAGCGCCGTTCTGGAAAAAGGCTTGAAGCGTCTGCTCAAACTGTTCAACTGGAGCCAAAACCCGGTCATACGACAGTACAATCTCAGTCTGGTCAGCAAACAGGGTGTGGATCTGCGGAGATTTGCTGTGCGCGATAGGGTTACCAAACACTGCGAAGGTTTTGACTTCAGATGACATGACTCATTTCCTTTTAGCCCGGACGGACCATGGAGCCCGTTAGGGCATCGCGAATCTCTGATGGATTTTGACGCCCACCAATCACACCTTCCAACACAGGAAAGTCTTTCCCAAACTGCTCAAACACTTCGTTTGCTGTACGGCATGGCGGCTTGCCACTCAGATTTGCGCTAGTGGAAACCACTGGTTTACCAAACCGACGGCAAAGCTCAATAACTAGAGGGTGATCGCTGACTCGCACCGCCAGCGTTGTAAATTCTCCGGTCAGCCATTGAGGCGTGCCAGGTTTCGTCGGCATAACCCAAGTCACGGGTCCCGGCCAAGAGGAAAAGACCGTGTTTAGCTGCACCTCAGAGAGAGCGGAAACATCTACATAAGGTTCCAACTGTTGAAAGTCTGCAGCAATCAGGATCAACCCCTTCTGCCATGGGCGACGCTTAAGATCGAGCAGCCGCTGAACGGCGATCTCGCTATCCGGATCGCACCCCAGACCGAAGACAGCTTCGGTCGGATACGCGATCACTTGCTGATTCTCTAGTTTTTTCAACAGAGGAGGCCACTGCTCGAGGGAGATATTGTTATTCATCGCTATCAGATGTCTCGGTGGATACTGGTTTGCCACATGACTTGCTGGCGCAAAACCGCTTTGCGCCGCGCGCCGTTTTCTTTTCGATTAACAGGGGATAGTGACAAAGTTCACATTCACCTGCTACCGGCTGATAATTGATGGCAAAACGGCATTCGGGATAGCGGTCACATGAATGGAACGTTTTTCCATAACGTGACTTACGTTGCAGTAACTTTCCCTGCTGACACTGGGGACAGGTCAGCGCAGTTTCATCAGGTCTGTCGATCGTTTCTGTATGACCGCATTCGGGGTAGTGAGAGCACCCGATAAACATGCCATAGCGTCCTTGCCGCAATACCAGCGTTGACTGGCATTCAGGGCAAAGCTGACCCGTGAGTTCTTTAACAACGTGGCCATCCGCTTGCGCCTTGAGCGGGCGGATGTATTCACATTCGGGATAGTGGGAACAGCCCAGAAAAGGGCCATGTCGCCCGGAACGGATAACCAAATCAGCACCGCATTCCGGACACTGCTGTTTTTTCTCAGCGAAAAGTGTCGGCTTAACCATTGTTTCCCCGTGAGTGGGGCTTACTGCACATAACCTTCGTTGGCTTCAAAAAGTAAATCTTCCATTTGCTGATAGGCATTTTCACAGCCGGGCACATTAAATAGCACCATCAGAATAACCCATTTGAGGTCATCCAAATCGAACTCTTGGGTTTCAAGCGCCATCACCCGATCAATTACCATCTCACGGGTTTCCAGGCTCAACACCTGAATTTGTTCGAGAAACAGAAGAAAACCGCGACAGTCGACGTCCAATCGCTGATCTTCTTCCGGCGTATAAATACGTAATGCCAGAGGATCGCTTGCCAATGCCAATGGAGGCGTTTGCCCCTCTTGGATATCCGCTAATTTTTCTAACCAATCCAACGCGCTATAAATATCATTGCGATCAAAACCAGCGCGAGTGAGGTCATCAGTCAACGTATCTTGATCGACACGCATTTCAGTTTCATTGTGAATATAAGTTTCAAACAAGTACATGAGTACGTCGAACATGGCTTGCCCTCCTTAATCGGACATAGCCGCCGGGTACAGCTGCGATCCATCCTGCTAACTCCAGGTCCAGTAATTTACTGACTACCTCTGGCACAGGTTGGCCGGCACGTTCAGCGACAACGTCAACAGGTGTAACCTCATCTCCTACGTTAGCCAACACATCAGCAAATGGCAATTCAACTTCGCGCTCCTGAGAACAAATAATTGCCTTATCTCCGTCTGTCGACCCTGTAAGCCAATGAAGATCGCTCCCAAGCTGCTCAATGATGTCTTTCGGATGGGTTACCAGGTACGCCCCTTGCTGAATCAACCAGTGCGTCCCTTCCGTCATCGCATTACCAATTGGCCCCGGCAGAGCAAAGACCTCCCTATTCTGTTCAAGGGCATAACGCGCCGTAACCAGAGACCCGCTACGACGAGATGCTTCGACCACCAGCACGCCTTGGCTCAACCCGCTGATAATTCGGTTTCTGCGCGGAAAATTAATAGGCAGCGGCCTGGTATCCAGCTCGAACTCAGAAACTAGCGCTCCGCCCTGCTCGATAATGCGCTCTGCGAGAGGCAGATGACGGCGTGGATACCGGTGATTCAACCCGCTTCCCAGAACGGCAATCGTTTTTCCCCGCGTATCCAACGCCGCCTGATGAGCGATGCCGTCAATGCCAATCGCGAGTCCGCTGGTGATGGTCAACTGACTCAGACTAAACTCCTGAGCGAAGAACCTCCCCCACTGTTCCCCATACGTACTATGGTTCCGACTACCAACCATCGCTATTTGAGGTGAACCCAACAGCTTGATATCACCGATGACGTACAGCATGGGCGGCGGTGAGCTGATATTACCAAGCAGAAAGGGATATTCGCTCGTGCCAAAGAACACGAGCGAGTGAGAAGGATGTTCCAACCAGCCCAAGACAGCTGCCACCTTCGCAGGCTCGTAATCATAGAACTGCTGCACCTGTGATTCCGACAACCCTAAATGCTGTAGAAATGCGGATGAAATGCCATCGGCCTGCATTAGTTGACTGACCAGCAGCGCGATTTTCCTTGCCCCCAATCGACTTACCGACGCCAGGCGCAACCATACTTCCGTCTCCGTCATTTTCCGCTCCGCATCCCGCAGTGCTAATAATGTCGGATACTGTCAATCAGAACAGGAAATGTCTAGAATAGAGACCAGAACTCTCTCATCACTCGGATACAGATCTAAAAATATATGTCAGTCTTGCAGGTATTACATTTCCCGGACGAGCGGCTTCGCACAATCGCAAAGCCCGTCAAAGAAGTTGATGCAGAAATTCAACGTATCGTGGACGATATGTTCGACACGATGTACGAAGAAGAAGGCATTGGCTTGGCCGCGACACAGGTTGATATCCACCAGCGCATCATCGTGATCGACGTTTCAGAAGAACGTAACGAACGTCTGGTGCTGATCAACCCGGAACTGCTTGAAAAAAGCGGAGATACGGGCATTGAAGAAGGCTGCCTGTCCATTCCTGAAACCCGCGCACTGGTTTCACGGGCGGAACGTATCAAAATTCGTGCTCTAAACCGTGACGGAGAGTCATTCGAGCTCGAAACCGATGGACTGCTGGCCATTTGTATTCAACATGAGATGGACCATCTTGTTGGCAAGCTGTTCATTGATTATCTGTCCACATTAAAACGTCAACGCATCCGGCAGAAGCTGGAAAAACTGGCCAGACAAAGCAGTCGCGCATAACCATCAATCAGGCGGAAACCACGTGTCTTTAAGGATTATTTTTGCAGGAACCCCTGATTTCGCAGCGCAGCACCTCGAGGCGCTGCTTTCCTCTCAACATGAGGTCATCGGCGTATTTACTCAGCCAGACCGTCCTGCAGGGCGAGGAAACAAACTCACTCCGAGCCCGGTAAAAGTTTTGGCGGAACAGCATGCCATTCCGGTGAGACAGCCTAAATCGCTGCGTCCGGCAGAGCATCAGCAGCTTGTGGCCGAATTTGAAGCCGACGTGATGGTGGTTGTGGCTTATGGTTTAATCCTGCCGCAAGCAGTGCTGGATATGCCGCGGTTGGGCTGCATAAACGTCCATGGTTCTTTATTGCCGCGCTGGCGTGGAGCCGCGCCTATTCAGCGCGCGCTGTGGGCAGGCGACAGCCACACGGGCGTCACCATTATGCAAATGGATGCCGGACTCGATACCGGAGCGATGCTGAAAAAGGTGGAATGTCAGATTCTGCCAGAGGATACCAGCGCCACACTCTATGCAAAGTTGGCTGAGTTAGGGCCACAGGGGCTGCTTTCTACGTTGGACAAACTGTCCACATCTGAGTTCCATGCCGAAGTTCAGGATGAAAGCCTGGCAACCTATGCAGAAAAGCTGAGTAAAGAGGAAGCCCGGCTCGACTGGTCACTCTCAGCCGAACAGTTGGAGCGCTGTATTCGAGCATTCAACCCTTGGCCGATCAGTTATTTCACCATCGACGATCTACCGGTAAAAGTGTGGCAGGCCAATGTCATCGCCACTGACAGCGAGGCGGCACCAGGCACGATCGTGCAGGCCGATAAGCACGGCATTCAAGTGGCCACCGCGAACGGGATTATCAATCTCACGCAGCTACAACCGGCGGGCAAAAAACCTATGTCGGCGCAAGACCTGTTAAATTCTCGCCGTGAATGGTTTACCCCAGGAAATCAGCTGTAAATCATCCCCATCGCCTGGTGGCTAATCACCGGGCGATTTATTCCTATAACACCGATCGATATCCGCTTTAGCCTATGAAAAACAATTACAACCTACGCAGCATTGCAGCCAAAGCCATCGGCCAGGTGTTGGATCAGGGTCAGTCTCTCAGCGCGGTCTTGCCCGCTCTGCAAAAGAATGTCTCCGACAAAGATCGCGCGCTGTTGCAAGAGTTGTGCTTCGGCACCTTGCGCGTTCTTCCGCAGTTAGAGTGGTACATCCAGCAACTGATGGCCAAACCCATGGTGGGCAAGCAGCGGACGTTACATTATCTGTTGATGGTCGGGATATACCAGATGCTTTTTACCCGCATTCCGGCACATGCCGCACTGGCGGAAACGGTGAACGGCGCTGTTGCGCTGAAACGTCCTCAGATGAAGGGGCTGATTAATGGCGTCCTACGTCAGTTCCAACGTCAGCAGGATTCACTGGTAGAACAGGCATCGGGTTTGGAAAGTGCTCATTTACACCCCAGCTGGTTGTTAAAGCGCATTCGGGATGCCTATCCCACACAATGGCAAGACATCCTCGACGCCAATAACCAAAAGCCACCGATGTGGCTACGAGTCAACCGACTGCATCATACTCGGGATGAATACCTTCAGCTGCTGTCTGAAGCAGGGTTGAACGCTGTTGCCCATGATGAAAATCCGGATGCAGTTCGTCTGTTGGCACCCAGCGCAGTTACGGCGCTGCCGGGATTTTCCGATGGCTGGGTGACCGTTCAGGATGCATCGGCACAAGGTTGTGTCCGCTGGCTTTCGCCAAAAAACGGCGAATCCATTCTGGACTTGTGCGCCGCGCCAGGTGGTAAAACTACACATATACTTGAAGCTGCGCCAGCGGCTCAGGTGATGGCGGTCGATGTCGACACAAAACGACTTGAACGTGTGACAGAGAACCTTGAACGACTGCGTCTCAAAGCAACAGTACGTCAGGGAGATGGACGCCAGCCTGCCGACTGGTGTGAGGGCCAAACGTTTGATCGCATTCTTCTCGATGCGCCCTGTTCAGCAACTGGGGTTATTCGTCGTCATCAGGATATAAAATGGCTGCGCCGCGATAGCGATATTCAAGAGCTGTCCACGCTGCAATCAGAGATACTCGATGCTATCTGGCCACACCTGAAATCTGGCGGGACGCTAGTCTATGCGACGTGTTCAATATTACCTGAAGAGAACCAACAGCAAATAACGGCATTCCTGACGCGTCATACCGATGCCACGCTAACGGGTACCGGCGATCTCGAACGACCAGGTATTCAATGTATCCCCACCCCTGAAGGTGGCGATGGTTTCTTCTATGCGAAGCTGACCAAAGACTGACGCGATTTCTTATCATTGTCTCAATCCGGGTCAACACATTACACGGCAAAAAAGCGATGAAAATTATTATTCTTGGTGCAGGACAAGTAGGCGGAACGCTGGCGGAAAACTTGTCGGGTGAGAACAACGATATTACGGTTGTCGACACCGATATGACGCGTCTGCGTCAGCTGCAGGATAAATTCGACCTGCGCGTAGTGACTGGATACGCTTCTCATCCCGAATTTTGCGTGAAGCGGGCGCGGAAGATGCCGATATGCTGGTAGCCGTGACCAGCTCTGATGAAACCAATATGGTGGCATGTCAGGTAGCCTATTCGCTATTTCATACGCCCAATCGTATTGCCCGTATTCGCTCTGCCGACTATATCCGAGAATCAGAGCAGCTTTTTCAGTCCGACGCCGTACCTATCGATCATCTGATCTCTCCCGAACAGCTCGTGATTGACAATATTTACAAGCTTATCGAATACCCCGGTGCGCTTCAGGTCGTGAACTTTGCCGAAGGGAAAGTCAGCATCGCGGCTGTCAACGCCTACTACGGCGGGCCTTTAGTGGGAAGCGCCATCTCATCAATGCGCGAACATATTCCTCATATCGATACGCAGGTCGCAGCCATTTTCCGCCATGACAGACCTATCAGGCCACAAGCCTCCACGGTTATCGAAGCAGGTGACGAAGTCTTTTTTGTCGCCGCTTCACAGCACATTCGCGCGGTAATGAGCGAATTGCAGCGGCTGGAAAAACCCTACAAACGCATCATGATCGTAGGGGGAGGTAATGTCGGTGCGGGTTTGGCGCTCAAGTTGGAAAAAGACTACAGCGTCAAACTTATTGAAAAGAATGAGCAAAGGGCCGCAGAGCTGGCTGAGCTTCTGCAAAATACCATTGTCTTCCACGGCGATGCTTCCGACCAGGAACTGTTGGCGCAAGAGCATGTAGAACAGATGGATGTGTTCATCGCCATCACCAATGATGACGAAGCGAACATCATGTCATCAATGCTCGCCAAACGGCTGGGGGCCAAAAAAGCAATGGTGCTGATCCAGCGTCGGGCATATGTCGATCTGGTACAGGGCAGTGCGATTGATGTCGCTATCTCCCCTCAACAGGCAACTATTTCCGCATTGCTTGGACATGTTCGCAAAGCTGATATTGTCAGCGTTTCTTCCTTACGTCGAGGCGCCGCGGAAGCTATCGAGGCGATTGCGCACGGCGACGAAGGGACTTCAAAAGTGGTTGGCCGCACAGTAGAAAACATCAAGCTCCCACCGGGTACGACGATTGGTGCCATAGTGCGAGGCGACAACGTGATTATCGCGACAGGTAAAAGCCAGGTAGAGCAAGGCGATCATGTCATCATGTTCTTAACAGATAAGAAGTACGTTTCTGACGTTGAACGTCTGTTCCAACCGAGCCCCTTCTTCCTGTAAACATTCGCAGGGATAATCTGCAGGTGGCCGTAAATGGAAAATCCTTCAGCTCTTGTTAGAATGATTGAAGTGACTATTTTATTAGGAGAATTACAATGAGTTTCTTTAAAGGGTTTCGCGAGTTCGCGATGCGCGGGAACGTGGTGGATTTAGCCGTCGGTGTCATCATTGGCGCAGCATTTGGCAAGATCGTCTCTTCTCTGGTTTCCGATATCATCATGCCGCCGCTGGGTTTATTAATTGGTGGAATAGATTTCAAACAATTCCATCTGGTGTTACGCGAGGCCCATGACAATATTCCCGCAGTAGTCATGAACTACGGCGTATTCATCCAGAACATTTTTGATTTCATCATCGTCGCTCTCGCAATTTTTGTTGCCATCAATTTAATGAACAAGATGCGTCGCAAAGAGGAAGAGAAACCCGCAGCGCCACCTAAGCCTTCTGCAGAAGAAACGCTATTAACCGAAATTCGTGATCTGCTTAAACTGCAGAACAAATAATCCAGATGTTCGCTGGTCGGAATAGTCAGCCCAAGTTTTGAGAGGAAGGGCTATCGCCTTTTAAAACCAGAAAGCCAGTGGTAAAAAGCGTTTATTTTTACCACTGGCCTCCCAGTTACCCTTCCCTGCATTTTTATGTTTACATTTTCTCTGATAGCTTCCCTTCCCCTTCACTTTTTTCTCTATGCGCTGCCTGAATAACGGGTCATGAAGCAGTGCTTCAATTGCATTGTCGTTTATCTGGCCTTTGGTATGCCTATAGTTAGACATCATTCTCTCCTGACCTAGTGGTTAATTTCATTGTCACTGATAACTGCGCCGCGATTCTAATACCGAACCTCGGTCTCGTGTAGTGCTTTCAAACGATTATTTATCACCCTCGATCCGACCGATTCTGTTACTCATCGCTGTACGATAACTTCCTCTCAAAAACTCAGTATTTACACCTGCTTGTTGCAAACGCAATTCAAGTAATACTAGACGTTTAGAAATCGATTCATAATCAGGATGATCGAGTGCGATCTCTTGCATCATGGCAGACAGGGTAATGGCCTCTTTACGATCCATAAGCTCAGGAGGGAGATAACCTGCGTTTTTGAGCAGATGGTAAACAGTTCGCAGCTCTTCGGGCACAAACGTGGTGTCGTCCAGATGAAGAGGTTCCCCGCTACCGGGCAAATTATCAAATGTGCCCTTTTTTTGAGCTTCTCTGATATGACGTTCAGCCCATTCGTCGATAATGAACATACCGCCTCCGAAAATTGGTTATCAGGATCCCACCATAAACAGAATATGACATAAAACAAATTGCGGAGAGGAGACGACAAAAGATACAGACGAAAAAAAACCGGGTTTCCCCGGTTTTTCATGCCCTGACAGATTACTCTGCAGTAGCAACTTCTTCTGTAGAAGCTGAGCGATCAACGAGCTCGATGTAAGCCATCGGCGCATTGTCACCTGCACGGAAGCCACACTTCAGAATACGAGTGTAACCACCAGCACGGCTCGCGAAACGCGGGCCCAGTTCATTAAACAGTTTTGCCACGATCTCGTTATCACGAGTACGGGCGAATGCCAGACGACGATTAGCAACGCTGTCGGTCTTGGCAAGAGTAATCAGCGGTTCAACAACGCGACGCAGCTCTTTCGCTTTTGGCAGGGTCGTCTTGATGATCTCATGACGAACCAAAGAACCAGCCATGTTACGGAACATAGCCTGACGATGGCTGCTGTTACGGTTCAGTTGACGACCACTCTTACGATGGCGCATGACCTTATCCTTCTCAGTAAAACCTTAACCTGTGATCCGGTTACTCATCAGCAATGCTTGCCGGTGGCCAGTTTTCCAGGCGCATGCCCAGAGACAGACCACGTGAAGCCAGCACGTCTTTAATCTCAGTAAGAGATTTTTTACCCAAGTTAGGCGTTTTAAGTAGCTCAACTTCAGTACGCTGTACCAGATCACCGATGTAGTGGATAGCTTCTGCCTTAAGGCAGTTAGCAGAGCGGACAGTCAATTCCAGATCGTCAACAGGGCGCAGCAGGATCGGATCGAATTCTGGTTTCTCTTCTTTGACTTCCGGCTGACGTACATCACGTAAGTCAACGAAAGCTTCCAGTTGTTCAGCCAGAATGGTAGCCGCACGGCGGATTGCCTCTTCAGGATCAATCGTGCCATTGGTTTCCATTTCGATGACCAGCTTGTCCAAGTCGGTACGCTGTTCAACACGAGCTGCTTCAACATTGTAGGCAATACGCTCTACCGGGCTGTAGCAAGCATCGACTAACAGGCGACCAATCGGGCGCTCATCTTCTTCCGTATGAATACGGGCAGATGCCGGCACATAACCACGTCCACGCTGAACTTTGATGCGCATATTAATAGAGGCGCTTTCATCGGTCAGATGGCAGATTACGTGCTGTGGCTTGACGATTTCGACATCACCGTCGTGGGTGATGTCGGCTGCAGTCACAGGGCCAATGCCAGATTTATTCAGGGTAAGAATAACTTCATCTTTGCCTTGAACTCTCACCGCCAGCCCTTTCAGGTTGAGCAGGATTTCCAGGATATCTTCCTGTACGCCTTCTTTGGTGCTGTACTCATGCAGTACACCATCAATCTCAACCTCGGTCACCGCGCAACCTGGCATGGATGAAAGCAGAATACGGCGCAGTGCGTTACCGAGAGTGTGGCCGAAGCCTCGCTCTAACGGCTCAAGGGTCACCTTGGCGTGCGTCGAACTGACTTGCTCGATATCAACCAGGCGCGGTTTTAGAAACTCTGTCACAGAACCCTGCATTGTGTCCTCTCTTTGGTACTAAGCCTTACTTGGAGTAAAGCTCGACGATCAGGTGTTCATTAATGTCCGCAGACAGATCGGTACGTTCAGGATTACGTTTGAACACACCTTCCATCTTGGCAGCATCAACTTCCAGCCAAGTTGGCTTTTCACGCTGTTCAGCCAGCTCCAGAGCGGCCTTAACACGAGACTGCTTTTTAGCTTTCTCGCGGATGCTGACTACGTCATTCGGAGATACCTGATAAGAAGCGATGTTAACAACGCGACCGTTTACCATGATAGCTTTATGGCTAACCAGCTGGCGTGATTCTGCACGCGTAGCGCCGAAGCCCATACGGTAAACAACGTTGTCCAGACGACCTTCCAGCAACTGCAACAGGTTTGCACCGGTATTGCCTTTCAGACGTGCTGCTTCTTTGTAATAGTTACGGAACTGACGTTCCAGAACACCGTAAGTACGGCGAACTTTTTGTTTTTCACGTAACTGTACACCATAGTCAGACAGGCGCGGTTTACGAGCACCGTGCTGACCAGGAGCTTGTTCAATTTTACACTTGGAATCGATCGCACGAACACCAGACTTAAGGAACAGGTCGGTGCCTTCACGACGGCTCAGCTTGAGCTTAGGACCCAAATATCTTGCCATTTTCTTTCTCCAACAATCCTAAAAGCGGCGTTATACGCGGCGCTTTTTCGGCGGACGACAACCGTTATGAGGGATCGGAGTCACATCAGTAATATTAGTGATGCGGAAACCAGCCGCGTTCAATGCGCGGATAGTAGACTCACGGCCCGGACCAGGTCCTTTAACCATAACTTCCAGATTCTTGATACCGTACTCTTTCACAGCTTCAGCGCAGCGCTCTGCTGCCACCTGAGCGGCGAATGGCGTAGATTTACGAGAACCACGGAAACCGGAACCACCGGCAGTTGCCCAACCCAGCGCATTACCCTGACGATCGGTAATAGTTACGATGGTGTTGTTGAAAGAAGCATGGACATGAGCCACACCGTCAGAGACTTGCTTTCTTACACGCTTACGTGCACGAATAGGTGCCTTTGCCATTATTCAATCACCCCGATTATTTCTTGATCGGTTTGCGCGGACCCTTACGGGTACGGGCGTTGGTCTTGGTACGCTGACCGCGAACCGGCAGACCACGACGATGACGCAAACCACGATAAGTTCCAAGGTCCATAAGACGCTTGATGCTCAGGGTAACTTCACGACGCAGGTCACCTTCAACAACAAACTTGGCAACTTCGTCACGTAGCTTTTCGATTTGCTCTTCAGACAGCTCACTGATCTTAACATTTTCAGCAATACCCGTAGCTGCGCAGATAGCCTGCGAGCGGGTTTTACCGACACCGTAGATCGCCGTTAATGCGATAACGGTATGTTTATGATCAGGAATGTTAATGCCTGCTATACGGGCCACTATGCACTCCTACAATTTTATACGGCAACACCATTCTGAAAAGCCCGTTTTCAGGATACTCAAATAATGTTGCAGTTACATACAAAAGATTGGCTGGCTAATCTAGCCAGCTCAACCCAACTTTGCAAGAAAAATATGTGAGATAAATCAGCCTTGACGCTGTTTATGCTTCGGCTCGGCGCTGCAAATCACACGAACGACACCGTTACGTTTAACGATCTTGCAGTTACGACATAATTTCTTGACGGAAGCACGAACTTTCATTTTTACTCTCCGTAACTTCTCAAGCTTGCCTTGATTAGCGGTTATAGCCTTTCAGGTTTGCTTTCTTCAATGCAGACTCATATTGACCAGACATCAACAAAGTTTGCACTTGAGCCATAAAGTCCATGATCACGACAACAACAATCAACAGAGACGTACCACCGAAGTAGAACGGCACTTTCATTGCATCACGCATGAACTCCGGGATAAGGCAGATAAAAGTAATGTACATCGCACCGACCAAAGTCAGGCGGGTCATCACTTTATCAATATATTTCGCCGTTTGCTCTCCCGGCCGAATTCCTGGCACGAATGCACCGGACTTCTTCAGGTTATCTGCTGTTTCACGCGGGTTGAAAACCAACGCGGTATAAAAGAAACAGAAGAAGATGATTGCAGACGCATAGAGTAGCACATAAAGCGGTTTTCCAGGCTGCAGAAACATCGAAATCGTCGTTAGCCAGTTCCAACCGGTACCGCCCCCAAACCAAGATGCAATCGTAGCAGGGAACAGAATAATACTGGAAGCGAAAATTGCTGGGATAACCCCGGCCATATTCACCTTCAGAGGCAAATGCGTACTCTGTGCTGCATAAACACGACGACCCTGCTGACGCTTCGCATAGTTAACGACGATACGACGTTGACCACGCTCTACAAACACAACAAAGAACGTCACTGCAAACACTAAAACTGCAACCAACAGCAACAGGAGGAAGTGCAGGTCGCCTTGCCGAGCTTGCTCGATGGTATGCGCGATAGCAGGAGGAAGTCCTGCAACGATACCAGCGAAGATTATGATTGAGATACCGTTACCAATACCTCGTTCAGTAATCTGTTCACCAAGCCACATCAGGAACATCGTCCCGGTAACCAGGCTGACAACAGCCGTAAAATAGAAAGCAAAGCCTGGATTAATGACCAGCCCTTGCATTCCAGGCATATTCGGTAAACCGGTAGCAATACCGATAGACTGAAAAATACCTAAGACCAGTGTACCGTAGCGGGTATACTGACTGATTTTACGTCGCCCAGCCTCCCCTTCTTTCTTTATTTCCGCTAACGCTGGATGAACCACCGTCAACAACTGGATAATAATTGATGCCGAAATGTACGGCATAATACCCAGAGCAAAGATAGAAGCACGACTGAGGGCACCACCAGAGAACATGTTAAACATTTCAATGATGGTGCCACGCTGTTGCTCGAGCAATTTGGCAAGCACAGTGGCATCAATACCAGGAATGGGAATAAAAGAGCCAATACGGAAAACAATCAACGCACCGATTACAAACAACAGTCTGCGTTTCAGCTCGCCAACCCCGCCTTTAGCACTTTGAAAATCTAATCCTGGTTGCTTAGCCATCTGCTACTTATTCCTCAATTTTACCGCCAGCAGCTTCGATAGCAGCACGAGCACCTTTAGTGACACGCAGACCACGAATCGTTACTGGGCGTGCAACTTCACCAGACAGAATCACTTTCGCAAACTCGATCTGGATGCCAATGACATTTGCGGCTTTCAGCGTATTCAGATCGACAACATCGCCTTCAACACGAGCTAGGTCAGAGAGACGAATCTCAGCTGTTACCATTGCTTTGCGAGAAGTGAAGCCGAACTTCGGCAGACGACGGTACAGAGGCATCTGACCACCTTCAAAACCACGACGTACGCCACCGCCAGAACGAGACTTCTGACCTTTGTGACCACGGCCGCCGGTTTTGCCCAGGCCAGAACCGATACCACGACCTAAACGCTTCGGTGCGTGTTTAGCACCTTCGGCCGGAGACAGAGTATTTAAACGCATCTCTTACTCCTCCACTTTAACCATGTAGGAAACCGCGTTGACCATACCGCGTACAGCAGGCGTGTCTTCACGCTCAACGGTGTGACCAATACGACGCAGACCCAGGCCAAGCAGTGTTGCCTTATGTTTCGGCAGACGACCGATTGCACTACGGGTTTGAGTAATCTTAATAGTCTTTGCCATGGTTAATTACCCCAGAATTTCTTCAACGGATTTACCACGCTTGGCAGCGACCATATCCGGGGACTTCATATTGGCCAAGCCGTCGATAGTTGCACGAACCACGTTAATCGGGTTAGTGGAACCATAGGCTTTAGCCAGTACGTTATGAACCCCTGCGACTTCCAGCACGGCGCGCATTGCACCACCGGCAATAATACCGGTACCTTCGGAAGCTGGCTGCATGAACACGCGAGACCCTGTATGCGCACCTTTAACAGGGTGCTGCAGAGTGCCGTTGTTCAGCGCGACATTCATCATATTGCGACGGGCTTTTTCCATCGCTTTCTGGATTGCTGCCGGAACTTCACGCGCTTTACCGTAACCAAAACCTACGCGACCGTTACCATCACCAACTACAGTCAGAGCTGTGAAGGAGAAAATACGACCGCCTTTAACAGTTTTGGATACGCGATTTACCGCGATCAGCTTTTCCTGCAGTTCGCCAGCTTGTTTCTCGATGTGAGCCATCTTACACCTCTACCTTAGAACTGAAGGCCAGCTTCACGGGCAGCATCTGCCAGTGCCTGGACACGACCATGATATTGGAACCCGGAACGGTCAAAAGAGACATCTTTGATGCCCTTTTCAAGAGCGCGTTCAGCGATGGTTTTACCCACAGCAGCCGCAGCATCTTTGTTACCAGTGGACTTCAGTTGTTCAGCGATAGCTTTTTCTACAGTAGAAGCGGCTACCAAGACTTCAGAACCGTTCGGTGCGATGACCTGCGCATAAATATGACGCGGGGTACGATGTACCACCAGACGTGTCGCACCCAGTTCCTGGAGCTTGCGACGTGCGCGGGTCGCACGACGGATACGAGCTGATTTCTTATCCATAGTGTTACCTTACTTCTTCTTAGCCTCTTTGGTACGCACGACTTCGTCGGCGTAACGGACACCCTTGCCTTTATAAGGCTCAGGACGACGGTAAGCGCGCAGTTCTGCAGCAACCTGACCAATCAGCTGTTTATCAGCGCCTTTCAGCACGATTTCAGTCTGAGTCGGACATTCGGCATTAATGCCTGCAGGCAGTTCGTGATCAACAGGGTGAGAAAAGCCTAAAGCCAAATTCACCACGTTGCCTTTTACGGCGGCACGATAACCTACACCTACCAGCTGCAGCTTCTTAGAGAAGCCTTCGGTAACACCGATAACCATGTTGTTCAACAGTGCACGAGTGGTCCCAGCCTGGGCCCAGCCGTTTGCAACACCTTCGCGCGGAGCGAAAGTCAGTGCATTGTCAGCCTGTTTAACTTCTACGGCATCATGGATCTTACGACTCAGCTCGCCGTTTTTACCCTTAATCGAAATATCCTGACCGTTGAGTTTAACCTCTACGCCGGCAGGAATGACGACGGGTGCTTTTGCAACACGAGACATTCTTTCCTCCCGATTAAGCTACGTAGCAGATAATCTCGCCACCAAGACCAGCCTGGCGAGCTGCACGATCAGTCATAACACCTTTAGAGGTAGAAACAACTGCGATACCTAAACCAGCCATCACTTTTGGCAGCTCATCTTTACGTTTATAGATGCGCAGACCTGGACGGCTAACACGCTGAATGCTCTCTACCACTGCCTTGCCCTGGAAATATTTCAGTTCCAGTTCAAGAGCAGGCTTGGTGTCGCCTTCGATTTTGAAATCTTCGATATAACCTTCTTCCTTCAGCACGTTGGCAATCGCCACTTTCAGCTTGGAGGAAGGCATGGTGACCGCAACTTTGTTCGCGGCTTGACCGTTACGGATACGGGTCAGCATATCCGCGATCGGATCTTGCATGCTCATCTGTCTTTACTCCCGTGATTCAATTGGTGACAATTACCAGCTAGCCTTTTTCAGACCCGGAATTTCACCGCGCATGGCGGCTTCACGGACCTTGATACGGCTCAACCCGAACTTCCGCAGGAAAGCGTGCGGACGACCAGTCTGGCGGCAGCGGTTACGCTGACGAGACGGGCTGGAATCACGCGGCAGAGTCTGCAGCTTCAGAACAGCATTCCAACGGTCTTCGTCGGAAGCATTCACGTCAGAGATGATAGCTTTCAGTTCAACACGTTTTGCGAAGAATTTGTCAGCTAGTTTCACGCGTTTGACTTCGCGTGCTTTCATGGATTGCTTAGCCATTAGTAACCCTACCTTACTTGCGGAACGGGAAGTTAAAGGCAGCCAGCAGAGCACGGCCTTCATCATCGGTTTTCGCAGTAGTGGTAATGGTAATATCCAAACCACGAACGCGATCGACTTTGTCATAGTCGATTTCCGGGAAGATGATCTGCTCACGCACACCCATGCTGTAGTTACCACGACCATCGAATGACTTGGCGGACAGGCCACGGAAGTCACGGATACGCGGTACAGCAATGGTGATCAGACGCTCAAGAAACTCCCACATGCGTTCGCCACGCAGAGTTACTTTACAGCCGATCGGATAGCCCTGACGGATTTTGAAGCCTGCAACTGATTTGCGTGCTTTGGTGATCAGCGGTTTTTGACCGGAGATTGCTGTCAGATCTGCTGCTGCATTATCCAGCAGTTTCTTGTCAGCGATCGCTTCACCAACACCCATGTTCAGGGTGATCTTCTCGACCCGAGGGACTTGCATGACAGAATTGTAGTTAAACTCAGTCATGAGTTTTTTAACTACTTCGTCTTTGTAGTAATCATGCAGTTTCGCCATCGTACTACTCCAAATTACTTGATAGTTTCGCTGTTAGATTTAAAGAAACGGACTTTTTTTCCGTCTTCGAATCTAAAGCCTACACGGTCAGCCTTACCAGTTGCCGCATTGAAGATCGCAACGTTGGAAACCTGAATTGCAGCTTCTTTTTCAACGATGCCACCCGGTTGGTTCAGGGCCGGAACCGGCTTCTGATGTTTCTTAACCAGGTTGATACCTTCAACAACAATCTTGCTGGAAGACAGAACATTTTTTACTTTACCGCGCTTACCTTTATCTTTGCCGGTTAGCACGATAACTTCGTCATCGCGACGGATTTTCGCTGCCATGGTTTCGCTCCTTACAGTACTTCTGGTGCCAGAGAGATAATTTTCATGAACTTTTCAGAACGCAGTTCACGAGTCACCGGCCCAAAAATACGCGTACCGATGGGCTGTTCGCTGTTATTGTTCAAAATAACGCAAGCATTTCCATCAAAGCGAACGACAGAACCGTCAGGGCGACGAACACCCTTCTTGGTGCGCACCACTACCGCCTTCAGCACATCGCCTTTCTTCACCTTACCACGAGGAATTGCTTCCTTGATGGTGATCTTGATGATGTCGCCGACGCCTGCGTAGCGACGGTGCGAGCCACCTAGAACCTTGATACACATTACGCGACGCGCGCCGGAGTTGTCGGCCACGTTCAGCATAGTCTGTTCTTGGATCATGTTAGTGCTCCGCTAATGTCAACTACTACTTTATAGGACCCAGAATAGGCCGTTAAAAAAGCCCCATAAATGAGGGCGCAGCATTATAACACTGCTTCCTGACTATGGGTAGAAAAAATAAACGGCTCAAAGAATTGAGCCGTTTATCGTTTTAGAGAACGCTCACTGTATTACAGAATCGCTTTCTCTACAACGCGAACCAACGTCCAAGATTTAGTTTTGGACAGCGGACGGCATTCGCGGATTTCCACCACGTCGCCGATTCCACATTCGTTGTTCTCGTCATGTACGTGCAGCTTAGTCGTACGTTTAATGAATTTCCCGTAAATCGGGTGCTTCACGAAACGTTCGATAGCAACAACAGCAGATTTCTGCATTTTGTCACTAACAACACGACCCTGCAGAGTACGGATTTTATCGGTCATTTTACGCACCCGCCTTTTCAGTCAGTAAAGTCTTAACGCGTGCGACATTACGACGCACTTGCTTTAACAGGTGAGTTTGTTGCAGCTGACCACTGGCCGCCTGCATACGCAGATTGAATTGTTCGCGCAGCAGTTCAAGCAGTTCAGTATTCAGCTCTTCAACGCTCTTTTCACGCAGCTCTTTTGCTTTCATTACATCACCGTCTTAGTTACAAAGGTGGTTTTGATCGGCAGTTTCGCTGCTGCCAGTTGGAATGCCTCACGGGCTAACTCTTCCGGCACACCGTCCATTTCGTACAGGACTTTACCTGGCTGAATCAAGGCAACCCAATACTCAACGTTACCTTTACCTTTACCCATACGCACTTCCAGCGGTTTCTCGGTGATCGGTTTGTCCGGGAATACACGGATCCAGATCTTACCTTGACGCTTTACAGCACGAGTCATGGCACGACGCGCGGCTTCGATTTGACGAGCGGTCAGGCGACCACGGCCAACAGCTTTCAGACCGAAAGTGCCGAAGCTCACATCCGTACCGGCAGCCAGACCACGGTTGCGGCCCTTGTGCACCTTACGGAATTTTGTACGCTTTGGTTGTAACATCAGCGACTCTCCTTACTTGCGGCCTTTACGCTGCTGCTTTTTAGGTTGAGCAGACGGTTTTTCTGCTTGCTCAACGGCAGCCATACCACCCAGGATCTCACCTTTGAAGATCCACACTTTCACACCGATGACACCGTAAGTGGTGTGCGCTTCGGAGGTGTTGTAATCGATATCCGCACGCAGTGTGTGCAACGGAACTCGACCTTCGCGGTACCATTCGGTACGTGCGATTTCGGCGCCGCCAAGACGGCCGCTTACTTCAACTTTGATCCCTTTAGCGCCCAGACGCATGGCATTCTGTACGGCACGCTTCATAGCACGACGGAACATAACACGACGTTCCAGCTGAGAAGTGATGCTGTCAGCAACCAGTTTTGCGTCCAGTTCAGGCTTACGAACTTCAGCGATGTTGATCTGCGCAGGAACGCCAGCGATTTCCGCGACGACTTTACGCAGTTTTTCTACGTCTTCACCTTTCTTACCGATAACGATACCCGGACGAGCGGTGTGAATAGTCACACGAATGCTCTTAGCCGGACGTTCGATAACGATACGGGAAACGGAGGCTTTCTCCAGTTCCTTAGTCAGGTATTTGCGAACTTTAAAATCGCTGTCCAGGTTGTCAGCGAATTCTTTGGTATTTGCGTACCAGGTAGAGTTCCAAGGTTTGACAATACCCAGTCGAATACCATTAGGATGTACTTTCTGACCCATTGCTAGTCTCCAGAGTCTCAGCGATCGGACACAACCACAGTGATGTGGCTGGTACGCTTCAGGATGCGATCCGCACGACCTTTGGCACGCGGCATAATGCGCTTCATGCTCGGGCCTTCGTCAACGAAGATTTTCGCAACTTTCAGATCATCAATGTCAGCGCCATCGTTGTGTTCTGCGTTAGCAATAGCAGACTCCAGTACTTTTTTAACCAGACCAGCAGCTTTCTTGTTGGTGTAGGTCAGAATTTCCAGAGCTTGCGACACTTTCTTACCGCGAATCAGGTCCGCCACCAGGCGTACCTTTTGAGCAGAAGAACGAGCGTGGCGATGTTTAGCGATAGTTTCCATCTCTTCCTCCTACCTTAGCGCTTTTTAGCCTTTTTATCGGCCGCGTGGCCGCGATAAGTACGGGTCGGTGCGAACTCACCCAGCTTGTGACCGACCATCTCATCAGAGATGAATACCGGAACGTGCTGACGACCATTATGGACAGCGATGGTCAAACCGATCATGTTTGGAAAGATCGTTGAACGACGGGACCAAGTGCGCAAAGGCTTCTTGTCTCCGCTTTCCACCGCTTTCTCTACCTTCTTCAGCAAGTGCAGGTCTATAAATGGACCTTTCTTGAGAGAACGTGGCATGGTTTATCCTCTAAAATTATTTGCTACGGCGACGTACGATAAATTTATCAGTACGCTTGTTGCTGCGGGTCTTCTTACCTTTGGTCTGGATGCCCCACGGGGATACCGGGTGCTTACCAAAGTTACGACCTTCACCACCACCGTGCGGGTGGTCGACCGGGTTCATTGCCGTACCGCGAACGGTAGGACGAACACCACGCCAGCGAGCAGCACCAGCTTTACCCAGAACGCGCAGCATGTGCTCAGCGTTACCGACTTCACCCAGTGTTGCGCGGCAGTCAGCTTCAACTTTACGCATTTCACCAGAGCGCAGACGCAGGGTGACGTAAGAACCGTCGCGGGCAACGATCTGAACGTAGGCACCGGCTGAGCGAGCCAGCTGGCCGCCTTTACCTGGTTTCATTTCTACGTTATGAACCGTTGAACCCACCGGGATGTTACGCATAGGCAGGGTGTTACCCGGCTTGATTGCAGCATCAACACCAGACTGAATCTGATCACCGGCTTTCAGGCCTTTAGGTGCCAGGATGTAACGGCGTTCGCCATCTTTGTACAGAACCAGCGCGATGTTCGCGGAACGGTTCGGATCGTACTCCAGACGCTCAACTACAGCAGGGATACCGTCTTTGTTGCGTTTAAAGTCAACAATACGGTACTGCTGTTTGTGACCACCACCGATGTGACGGGTAGTGATGCGGCCATTGTTGTTACGGCCACCGCTTTTGCTGTTTTTTTCCAGCAACGGGGCATACGGCTTGCCCTTGTGCAGCTCAGGGTTAACCACTTTAACAACGTGGCGACGACCCGGAGATGTCGGTTTACATTTAACAATTGCCATTGTTCTTTACTCCTCCGACTTACTCTGCGCCGCCGATGAAGTCCAGATTCTGGCCTTCTTTCAGGGTGACGTAAGCTTTTTTCCAGTCGCTACGACGACCGATACGCTGTCCATGACGTTTCACTTTCCCTTTAACAACCAGGGTGCGAACGACATTGACTTCGACTTCAAACAGTTTCTGCACTGCTGCTTTGATTTCTGCTTTAGTCGCGTCTTTTGCAACTTTGAGAACGATGGTGTTGGTTTTTTCCATCGCAGTAGACGCTTTTTCAGAAACGTGCGGCGCGCGCAGTACTTTCAGCAGACGTTCTTCACGAATCATGCCAGCATCTCCTCAACTTGCTTAACAGCGTCAGCAGTCATGACCACTTTGTCGAAGGCGATCAGGCTAACTGGGTCGATACCTGCTACATCGCGTACGTCAACCTTGTACAGGTTACGTGCGGCCAGGAACAGATTCTCATCCAGTTCACCGGTGATGATCAGCACGTCTTCCAGAGCCAGCTCTTTCAGTTTCTGAGCCAACAGCTTGGTTTTCGGTGCTTCAACAGAGAACTTCTCGACAACGATCAGACGATCTTGACGTACCAGTTCGGACAGGATGCTTTTCAGCGCGCCGCGGTACATCTTTTTGTTAACTTTCTGACTGTGGTCCTGAGGCTTGGCAGCAAAGGTCACGCCACCTGAACGCCAGATCGGGCTCTTTACAGAACCTGAACGCGCACGGCCGGTACCTTTCTGGCGCCACGGTTTTTTACCGGAACCAGTTACTTCAGCACGGGTCTTCTGAGCACGAGTACCTTGACGGGCACCTGCTGCATAAGCAACAACAACCTGGTGTACCAGCGCTTCGTTGAAATCACGACCGAAGGTAGTTTCGGAAACAGTCAGCGCGCTTTGCGCGTCTTTCAATACTAATTCCATTGCTATCCCCTTACGCCTTCACAGCTGGTTTAACGATCAGGTCGCTACCGGTAGCACCGGGAACTGCACCTTTAACCAGCAGCAGGTTGCGCTCAGCGTCAACACGTACCACGTCCAAGCTCTGAACAGTTACGCGTTCATTACCCATCTGACCAGCCATTTTCTTGCCTTTAAACACTTTGCCCGGAGTCTGGTTCTGACCGATAGAACCCGGAACGCGGTGAGACAAGGAGTTACCGTGGGTGGCATCCTGAGTACGGAAGTTCCAGCGCTTAACAGTACCGGCAAAACCTTTACCTTTGGATGTACCAGTCACGTCAACTTTTTTCACGTCAGCGAAAATTTCAACGCTGATGTTCTGACCGATGGTGAATTCTTCACCTTCAGCCAGGCGGAATTCGCGCAGTGTACGACCTGCTTCAACGCCCGCTTTAGCGAAGTGACCTGCTTCAGGTTTAGTGACACGGCTTGCTTTTTTAGCACCGGTAGTCACCTGGACAGCAGAATAACCGTCGTTCTCCAGGCTTTTGACCTGAGTTACACGGTTTGCTTCAATTTCAATTACGGTTACAGGGATAGAAACGCCTTCTTCAGTGAAGATGCGGGTCATACCCACTTTTTTACCGACTAAACCAATCATTGTTTCAACCTCTCAATCGCTCAATGACCTGATTAACCCAGGCTGATCTGCACGTCTACACCGGCAGCCAGATCCAGACGCATCAGAGCATCAACGGTTTTCTCGGTTGGCTCAACGATGTCAACCAGACGCTTGTGAGTGCGAATTTCATACTGATCGCGCGCATCTTTATTGACGTGCGGGGAGATCAGAACGGTAAAGCGCTCTTTGCGGGTCGGCAGCGGGATCGGACCACGGACTTGAGCGCCAGTGCGCTTAGCAGTCTCGACGATTTCCGCAGTTGATTGATCGATCAGACGATGATCAAACGCTTTCAGGCGGATACGGATTCTTTGGTTCTGCATGAGACCAGAGCTCCAATTATTTATAAACGTAAATAATTACTCCTCACACCCATTTCGATTGATGGGGGAGTGTAATCGTTCAGTACATAACTCCCCTATTGGGAGTATTGTTTGACGGGCTTTGACACCTGTCTCCGAATTCGCAAAGAATCGGGCTTACCATTTCAGGTAAGCCCGCGCATTATACGTAAATCTGTCCAGGAAGCAACCCGGGAGGGAAAATGATTTTTTATTGACCGGCAATTGTACAACGTAGATCTCGAGGCTATTTGTAGGTAGGCAACGAAGTCGGCATCAAGCTTCTTTGAGTTGGGTCTGTAGATAGTTTTGGATCCCTAACCGACCAATTAAATCCAGCTCCGTCTCTAACCAATCTATATGTTCTTCTTCATCAGATAGAATCGTTATCATCAAATCTCGGCTAACATAGTCCCGTACCGAGTCGGCATAACTGATCGCCTCTCGCAGATCGCGCGCACCATCCAGCTCAAGGTTTAGGTCTGAGCGCAATATCTCCTCCACATTTTCCCCGATGTTGAGCTTACCCAAGTCTTGCAGATTAGGTATGCCTTCGAGAAAAAGAATACGTTCGATATAGCGGTCGGCGTGTTTCATTTCATCTATCGACTCATGATATTCGTGATCATTAAGCCGGGTGAAACCCCAATTTTTGAACATACGGGCGTGTAAGAAATACTGGTTGATTGCAACGAGCTCATTGCCTAGCAGCTTGTTTAGATGCGTAATGACTTTTTTATCACCTTTCATGACATGACTCCTCCGCTCCAGTTCCTAAAAGTGTAGAGCCAGCCGTTACAGAGTCAAAAAATATCCATACGAATTATGCCACTTTATATAATTCAGGAAGTCGTTCTTTCTCTTCCTGGAGAATTTCACGAGCGTGCCGTAAACATTTTCCACATTCAGTTCCAATAGGAATTAATTGTTTTAGATGCTGAAGTGATTGGGGGTGATGCTGATGAACTACACGGCGGATCGCTTTATCAGTGATGGCGTTACACAAACAAACATACATTTTTGGTGGCTCATTTTTAACCAGATGCCGAAATTCTAATTGTGAATGATTTTGATTTCAATTCTCATGTTTTCTTCAGCCATAAAAAAAGGCACCGAAGTGCCTTTTTATACGCTTTAAATTATCAGCAATTAAGCGATAACTTTAGCAACCACGCCGGCGCCTACTGTACGGCCACCTTCACGGATTGCGAAACGCAGACCGTCGTCCATCGCGATCGGAGCAATCAGGTTAACAACCATTTTGATGTTGTCGCCTGGCATAACCATTTCAACGCCTTCCGGCAGTTCGATGGTGCCCGTTACGTCAGTTGTACGGAAGTAGAACTGCGGACGGTAGCCTTTGAAGAACGGAGTATGACGGCCGCCTTCATCTTTGCTCAAAATATAAACTTCAGATTCGAACTGCGTATGCGGTTTGATTGAACCTGGTTTAGCCAGTACCTGACCACGTTCAACTTCGTCACGTTTAGTACCACGCAGCAGAACACCAACGTTCTCACCCGCACGACCTTCGTCCAGCAGTTTGCGGAACATTTCAACACCGGTACAAGTCGTTTTGGTCGTGTCTTTGATACCCACGATTTCAACTTCTTCACCGACTTTGATGATGCCGCGCTCTACACGACCAGTAACAACAGTACCACGGCCAGAGATAGAGAATACGTCTTCGATCGGCAGCAGGAACGGCTTGTCGATAGCACGCTCTGGTTCCGGGATGTAGCTGTCCAGCGCTTCTGCCAGTTCTACAATCTTCGCTTCCCACTCAGCTTCGCCTTCCAGCGCTTTCAGCGCAGAACCACGGATTACCGGAGTGTCGTCGCCCGGGAAGTCGTACTGAGACAGCAGCTCACGAACTTCCATTTCAACCAGTTCCAGCAGCTCTTCGTCATCAACCATGTCACATTTGTTCAGGAACACGATGATGAACGGAACGCCTACCTGACGACCCAGCAGGATGTGCTCACGAGTCTGCGGCATCGGGCCGTCAGTCGCTGCAACTACCAGGATCGCGCCGTCCATCTGGGCAGCACCGGTGATCATGTTTTTCACGTAGTCGGCATGCCCTGGGCAGTCAACGTGCGCGTAGTGGCGAGTCGGGGTATCGTACTCAACGTGAGAAGTGTTGATGGTGATACCACGTGCTTTTTCTTCCGGCGCGTTATCGATCTGGTCGAATGCGCGAGCAGCACCGCCGTAGGTTTTAGCCAGTACGGTGGTGATAGCAGCGGTCAGAGTGGTTTTACCATGGTCAACGTGGCCGATAGTACCAACGTTGAGATGGGGTTTTGTACGTTCAAATTTTTCTTTAGACACGGCGATATTCCTTACTCGAATGCCCCCTCCGCACGGAGAGGGCACGGGATCAATATGTTAAACCCGGATTATTTACCACGGGCTTCGATAACGGTCTGAGCAACGTTGTTCGGTGCTTCAGCGTACTTCAGGAACTCCATGGAGTAAGAAGCACGACCCTGAGTCTGCGAACGCAGGTCAGTAGCATAACCAAACATTTCTGACAACGGAACCTGGGCACGAATAGTCTTGCCGGTAGCGGTGTCTTCCATACCTTCGATGATGCCACGACGACGGTTAAGGTCACCGATTACATCACCCATGTAGTCTTCCGGCGTTTCTACTTCAACCTTCATTACCGGCTCAAGCAGAACAGGCTTCGCACGTTTAAACGCTTCTTTAAACGCGATGGAAGCAGCCAGCTTAAACGCCAGTTCAGAGGAGTCGACGTCATGGTAAGAACCGAAGTGCAGACGCACTTTGATATCCACAACAGGGTAACCCGCCATCGGACCAGCTTTCAGCTGTTCCTGGATACCTTTGTCAACGGCCGGGATGTATTCGCCAGGAATCACACCACCTTTGATTTCGTTAACAAATTCGTATCCTTCACCACCTGGCTCCAGCGGCATCATGTCGATAACGACATGACCGTACTGACCACGACCACCAGACTGTTTAGCATGTTTACCTTCAACATCCTTAACGGTGTCACGGATGGTTTCACGGTAAGCAACCTGCGGTTTACCGATGTTGGCTTCCACGTTGAATTCGCGACGCATACGGTCAACGATGATTTCAAGGTGCAGCTCACCCATACCAGCGATGATGGTCTGGTTTGACTCTTCGTCAGTCCATACGCGGAATGACGGGTCTTCTTTCGCCAGACGACCCAGAGCCAGACCCATTTTTTCCTGGTCAGCTTTGGTTTTCGGTTCTACGGCGATAGAGATAACCGGTTCCGGGAACTCCATACGTTCCAGGATGATCGCGTTATCAGGATCACACAGCGTATCACCAGTAGTTACGTCTTTCAGACCGATAGCAGCAGCGATGTCGCCTGCGCGAACTTCTTTGATCTCTTCACGCTTGTTAGCGTGCATCTGTACGATACGACCAAAACGTTCGCGAGCTGATTTCACAGAGTTCAGCACGGTATCACCGGAGTTAACCACACCGGAGTAAACGCGGAAGAACGTCAGGTTACCAACAAACGGGTCGGTAGCGATTTTGAACGCCAAGGCAGCAAACGGTTCTTTGTCATCGGAATGACGCACAGCCGGAGTGTCTTTACCATCGTCCAGAATACCGCTGATCGGCGGAACTTCTGTCGGCGCTGGCAGGTAATCAATAACCGCATCCAGCATTGCCTGAACACCTTTGTTCTTGAACGCAGAACCACAGGTAACCAGAATGATTTCGTTGTTCAGAACGCGCTGACGCAGTGCTTTCTTGATTTCTTCTTCGGTCAGTTCTTCACCGCCGAGGTATTTGTCCATCAGCTCTTCAGAAGCTTCAGCAGCAGACTCAATCAGATTCTGGTGCCATTCCTGGGCCAGTTCTTCCATGTCTGCCGGGATGTCTTCATAAGTGAAGGTGACACCCTGATCTGCTTCGTTCCAGTTGATGGCTTTCATTTTCACCAGGTCAACAACACCAGTGAAGTGCTCTTCAGCACCGATGGCCAGCTGAAGCGGAACCGGATTCGCACCCAGACGGGTTTTGATCTGGTTTACCACTTTCAGGAAGTTCGCGCCCATGCGGTCCATTTTGTTAACGAACGCGATGCGCGGAACATGATATTTGTTAGCCTGACGCCATACGGTTTCAGACTGCGGCTGAACACCACCTACCGCACAGTAAACCATTACCGCGCCATCCAGTACACGCATGGAACGTTCAACTTCGATAGTGAAGTCAACGTGCCCCGGGGTGTCGATGATGTTGATGCGATGTGGTTCATACTGCTTGGCCATACCAGACCAGAAGGCAGTCGTCGCCGCGGAGGTGATGGTAATACCACGCTCCTGCTCCTGCGCCATCCAGTCCATGGTGGCAGCGCCGTCATGAACTTCACCGATTTTATGGTTCACACCTGTGTAGAACAGAATACGTTCAGTGGTGGTGGTCTTACCGGCGTCGATGTGTGCACTGATACCGATATTACGGTAGCGTGCAATGGGTGTTGTACGAGCCATTTGTTTCCTCTATTCCTAGGGCGTTCAAAGTAGTAAAAAACCCAAACGGGTTAGCCTTTGAGGCGCCCGCTGGGTTATTAACATCTACGCCGGTATTACCAGCGGTAGTGAGCGAACGCCTTGTTGGCTTCAGCCATACGGTGAACGTCTTCACGTTTTTTAACAGCAGTGCCTTTGTTTTCTGCTGCATCGGAAAGTTCGTTCGCCAGGCGCAAAGCCATGGATTTATCACCGCGTTTACGAGCAGCTTCTACGATCCAACGCATTGCCAGGGCATTACGACGAACCGGACGTACTTCAACTGGTACCTGATAAGTAGAACCACCAACACGGCGAGACTTAACTTCGACAGTCGGACGCACGTTGTCCAGAGCTACTTCAAAGGCTTCCAGGTGGTCTTTACCAGAACGCTGAGCCAGGGTCTCCAGCGCGGTATAGACGATTGCTTCTGCAGTAGATTTTTTACCATCTACCATCAGGATATTTACAAATTTGGCCAGTAATTCAGATCCGAACTTAGGATCCGGCAGAATTTTACGCTGACCAATGACGCGACGACGTGGCATGGAAATACTCCGTTGTTAATTCAGGATTGTCCAAAACTCTACGAGTTTAGTTTGACATTAAAGTTAAAACGTTTGGCCTTACTTAACGGAGAACCATTAAGCCTTTGGCTTCTTCACGCCGTATTTGGAACGGGATTGCTTACGGTCTTTAACACCTGAGCAGTCCAGCGCGCCACGAACGGTGTGGTAACGCACACCCGGCAAGTCTTTAACACGACCGCCGCGGATCAGGATCACGGAGTGCTCCTGCAGGTTATGACCTTCACCACCAATGTAGGAGGTAACTTCAAAACCGTTAGTCAGACGAACACGGCAAACTTTACGCAGTGCGGAGTTCGGTTTTTTCGGGGTGGTGGTATATACACGAGTACATACGCCACGTTTCTGCGGGCATGCTTCCAGCGCTGGAACGTTGCTTTTAGCAACCTTCAGAGAGCGCGGTTTGCGTACCAGCTGGTTAATTGTTGCCATTCAAAAAGCTCCTGGGTTTTGCTTCGTAAACACGTAATAAATCGTCTCGTACTCGCACAAGGCAAAGTATAAGGACGCAGAATTTTAGGGCTGCCCGGATGAGGAGTCAAGAAATATACAAAAATACCACTACCAGGCCATCTGTCCGGAATGCTGGGCCGTCAGTTTAACAAAGTCATTATAGCCAATTAACACCACTCTGCTCGAAATTTGAGCAACCATTCCTCGCGCCAAGGCATCTTCCTTCAAGGCATAAACGGGAACGCCTACCGCCAACATCGGCCTGAGCATCGCAGCGTTGGCCAACGCCCCTGAGACCCCATCCTGAAACAGAAGAACGGCGTCTTCGCTACCGACATTGCGTAGCATGGCATCCAAATCGATCTGGTAGGGGGAGCGAGACAGCGTATGCAACATAGACAACTCTCTAGAAGGTGAGGACGGTATCGTAGGTTTTCAACATCTGGGCCAATAATTCTGGCGACTGTATTTCCACCGGTAGCACCCACTGAGTGTCTTTTGAAAGACCGCGCTGCTGCAAAGCCTGTTCGCAAACATAGCACTGCTCAACATCGTACAGCGGCAAGACACCGAAGGTCGCGATGTAGTCACGCATGAGAATAACGCTTGGTTGCTGGCTTGGCAGGAGCTGCAAAACACCGTCTGCAACGAAGAACACGCCGATATCTTCCGTCAACGCCGACATCGCCAAAAGCGCATCCAACCCTTCTCTACCTGAAGCGCTGCCGTGGGGGGAATGGGTAAAAACAAAAGCGACACGTTTCATAGCATGAGCCCGCGTTAAAACTGCACGACCCGGTCGCAGGTCAGTACGGATTGAGCCAGTTCACCCAGACCACTCAGGCTGAATCCCGGTTGCAGATTCGCGCCAGCCAGTTTCAGCTGAGCTGCCTGCTCGCTGTCGGTGACGCCACGACGCAACGCAGCCGCGACGCAGACGTTCAATGCGACCTGATGATCCTCGTGTAACTGTTGCCAGGCGCGCACGACGTCAAATTCATCGCTGGCCGGTGAGGTCAATTGGTTTGCGTTGAGCACGCCTTCCCGATAGAAAAAGACGCTTTTAAGCTGATAGCCTTCGGCCAACAGCGCCTGAGCAAACTGCAATGCGCTGCTGGACTGCTGGGTGCCGTATGCCGGTCCGGTAACCAGCAGACAGTAGGTCAACATTAGCGATCGTGCCCGCTGAGGTCGCCGCTCTTGAACTGGCGGATATAGAGATACACGGTGTGCTTGGAGATATTCAACCGATCGGCAACCTGATTGATGGCGTCCTTAATATCGAAAATCCCTTTCTCATAAAGGTTGAGCACAATCTGTCGGTTCTTAGCGTTATTGGAAACGTTGCGATCATTGTTCACTTCTTCAATAGTGAACTCCAGCGTTTGCGTGACCAGGTCTTCCACTGAAGAGGCGAAGTTAACGGACGACGCCACCGCTTTAATCTCAGGCGGCATAAATGTCTGCATGATTTGCGAGAACGGCACATCCAGATTCATGTTCATACACAGCAGACCAATCACACGCTGCTCACGGTTGCGGATAGCGATAATGATTGACTTCATCAGCATGCCGCTTTTGGCGCGGGTGAAATACACTTGCGACACGCTGCTATCTTCACCGGCCATATCATGCACCATCCGTAGCGCCATATCGGTGATAGGCGAACCGATCTTACGTCCGGTATGCTCGCCGTTCGCGATACGCATCGCGGAACATTTTAAATTTTCCAGCGAATGCAGCACGACTTCGCAGTGTTCACCGATTAGCATCGCTAAACCATCGACGACGGCTTCATACGACTTTAGGATTTCGTAATCCGTTTGGGAAAACGGACGTTCATCCAGCAAATCAAGGTCATTCGACTCTGCTGAAAGAAGCGAACTAGACATGGCAAACACCACCTTCAATGTCATTCAATTTATCGTATTGACAGGAGGGATAGTCTAACAAAAGTCCTCTCTCTCGTCCCTGAAATTCGCGGCGTCATATCGAAAGGCTGATGCGATGAGACCTCCATGATGCCTGCATTCATCAGCCTTTTTCGCCCAAAAAAGGCAGACTTAACAAACGGGGGGATCTGCCTGAGATCGGCTACCGCGCTGGAGCAGTATAACGTCTGCGAAGGTTTTTGCCGCCTTTATCACACGAAGGGGAAAGATCGTTGAGTCGCGCCCACACTCCCCCAATCCAATGGCGGTGGATAAAACGCAATTCTACGCATTCTACCGATGCCTGACATCAGCGTGAACATGGGCGATAGTGTGCTTCTGCTTATCGAAATTCGCTATGTGCGACAAACGCTTATCGTTATATCTACGTCACGAACTCATGAGGTGGGATTTAAAGGTATTCAATCATTAGCACCTAGAGGCGCAACATTCACGCATAAAAAAACCGCAGGATGACCTGCGGTTCTTCGTGCCAAAGCTCGGTACTACTTAGCGCTTGGCTGAGCGGCTTTCTCGTCAGCCGGTTTTTCAGCTTTAGCAGCGTCGGCCGCTTTAGCTTCCGCTTCAGATTTGATATCCAGCAGTTCTACGTCGAATACCAGCGTAGAGTTGGCCGGAATTCCCGGTACACCCGTTTCACCGTAAGCCAGTGCCGGCGGGATGACCATTTTAATCTTACCGCCTTTTTTCAGGTGCTTAAGACCTTCGGTCCAACCCGGAATGACACCATCCAGACGGAAAGAAAGCGGTTCACCGCGTTTGTAGGAGTTGTCGAACTCAGTACCGTCGACCAACGTGCCTTTGTAGTTCACCACGACGGTATCGCTATCTTTCGGAGCCGCGCCCGTTCCTTCCTTCTCTACCTGATAAAGCAGGCCGGAGTTGGTTTTCTTCACGCCTTTTTCTTTGGCAAAAGTATCGCGGTATTTAGTACCTTTATCCGCGTTCTCTTTCGCATCTTGCTTCATTTTGGTTTTAGCCGCTTCTTTCACACGGCCTTCAAATGACTGCAGCGTTTTTTCGATTTCTTCGTCAGACAGTTTGCTTTTGTCTGCAAATGCGTCCTGAACGCCTTGGATCAGCTGTTCTTTATCCAGCTTGATGCCCAGTTTTTCTTGCTCTTTCAGGGAATTATCCATGTAGCGGCCCAGAGAGGCACCCAACGCGTAAGCCGCAGCCTGTTCATCATTGTTGAATTTTGCTGTTGTCGTACTCGTCGTACTGCTATCGGACGCTTTTACTGGCTCCGCGGCCATTGCGCCGGTATTCAAAGCCAGTGTCATTGTGGTCGCTAGCAGCGTTACTTTAAACAGTGATTTCATCCATCTCTCCAGCATCCGAGACCCGATAGATCCCGGTAATCATTTAAAAAGTCGAAACTACTATAGCTGCGTGTACGGAGACATTACAACGAACACACCACTATCTTCGATAAAATTCCCTTATGCGCTTATTGCGCCCTACTCCGACCATTTTTACTACCAGAAGTTTCCGCTTTCTGACAAACTCTACCGCTGTCCGTCTGGGAGGAAGTCACATGTCGCAGCAATTACTCGAACAGCGCCTTGAACTGCTGGAAAGCCGCATCGCATTTCAGGAGATAACAATTGAGGAGCTGAACCAAACCGTGGTCCAGCATGAACTGGAAATGGCCAAGGTGCGTGAACAGCTGCACCTGTTGGTCGATAAACTGAAAGCGACGGCGCCGTCTCTGATTGCCTCGCAATCTGAAGAAACACCGCCGCCGCACTACTGAAAAGCCGGGCTAAGCCTTACGCCACTGTCGCGGACTGATGCCGAACCAACGGCGAAATGCCCGTGAAAACGCACTCACCTCCGAGTACCCCAGTAAAAAAGCCATTTCAGAAATTGAGAGCTGTCGCTGCTGCAAATAGTGCGTCGCCATTTCGCAGCGCACCTTTTCCACCAGCTGAGTGAAATTGATCCCCGCATCTTTTAACCTCCGCTGCAGCGACCAGCTCGACAAACCGATATTTTCCGCCACCTCTTCCAAAGAAGGTTCTCCCTGCGAAAGCACCTGGCGCAGCTGGGCGCGCGCCATATCCACCACGCTCTGCTGCTGCACGTCGCTGTTCAACTGCCGCAGGGAGTCTTGCACCACCAGCAACAGCAACGGATCGTGATCCGGCATGGCTTTGAGCAAATCGCGCTTGGGGATCAACAGCGAGTTGAATGGCTGATCGAAGTAGACCGGGGCATCAAACACTTTGCAGTGCTCGTGCCACTGTTCCGGACGAGGATGCTCGAAATGCACCTCTCGCGGCGCCCAATGCTTGCCAGCGGCATGGCGCACAAGGTTCAAAATCATCCCCAGCGTCAGCTCGGCGTCCTGACGGCAGTGCAGGATCGCGCCATGACGCACCTGATAGTCGAAACGCCAGCAATCGCCCTTATCAACCAGACGAATCAGCGTATCGTGCTGATGAAATGGAAAAGCATGGGCTACGTTATGCAATGCCTGCTCGAGGGTGGCACTGCATAACCCAACATAGCCTATCAACCCAAGCGCCTGGGGCTTGAACTGCCTGCCGTAATGCAGACCAAAATTGGTGCAGTCGGAGTAACGCGCGGCCTCTTCCAATACACGACAATAGTTGACTAATCCCACGCTGAGCGTCGGACAGGCCAGCAGCTCGGGATCGATACCGCTGATGCCAAGAATACGATCGGCATCGCCACCATTGTCTCCGATGAATTGCCCTAACCCCGAGGCCGCAGCTGCCAGCACACCGCGGTGACCGAGCGGAATCCCCGCAGGCGAAGGAAGCCGAAATGACGGTGTTCCCATAATTTCTCCCTCAGTGATGCAAGACGCCAAATCGAAGAGAAAAAGCAATTTCCATACCAGCGAAGGACAAAGACTGACGTCATCAGACAGACGTCAGGTAAAACAGCGGGATAACGTTGGGGATAAAAGAGTACGGCGGTGGACACTGGCGCAATGATGGAAGACAAGGCACTGCCGCAGCACAGCAGTGCCTTGAGATGGTGCAAATAGCCTCAGGAAAACGCGGATTAGGCGCCCACCGGCAGCCCACCGTCCAGATAACGCTGGCACAGCCTGACGGTGTCTGGGCACCAGCGTTCCCCCATGCTTTTAGCCTGTTCCGTCTGCTGATGCGAACCGATCCAAGCCGTCATCTGAATCCGGCGTTGTGCGATCAAAGCAGGAATGACCGCCAGGTCGGCCTCGCTGAGGGGGCAAATCTGTTGATAGCCCGTCAACCAGCCTTCAACCCATTCCGACGCGCGCGGGTGATGCTCGACAAAACTGATGGCCGCCGCGAGATCGTGCAAATACCAGCCCATACCGCAGTCGTCAAAATCGATCACCCGGGTTTCCCCGCGAAACAGCAGTAGATTGGTCAAACGCAGATCCGCGTGGATCAATCCATAGCGCTGCGACGATTTACCGTAGTCGGCCAGCGTCGCCCTGACCCGCTCAATTGCGGCTTCGATAACCGGGTGGTCGGACGGAGAAAGGGAGGGCGCATCCTGCCAGCGCCCCCAATGCGCCTCCGGGCCAACCATCGTTTCATGATCCCACACGATGCGGCGAAAACCGGAAGGCGGCTGCCAACTACGGCTGTGCTGATGCAGACGGGCGGTAATCCTGCCCAATTGCTCAAAGGCCGCCCCGTCCACATCGGTCGTCGGCATCTCGCCTTCTATCCAGTGAAAGACCACGACGTTTCGCTCCACGCCGTCATCCAACGACACGGTTTGTACCGTTTCGCCATCGTGTCCTACCAACGGTTCCGGCACGATGATGCCTTCCTGACGCAGTGCCGCCAGCCAGCTGAGTTCGCCGTTAATGTCGTCGCGATGATGATAGCCGGGCCGATGAATGCGCATGGCGTAGCGCTTACCGCCGGCATCCAGTCGATAGGTCGCATTTTCGGAACGGCACAGCAGCGTCAGCGTTCCCTGCAGATCGGCGGGGTAGTGACCCATCGCCCGCTCCGCCAACAGGCTCATCGTGATGTCGTCCAGCGTATCGTATTGTTCTGCCATCGTAAGATCTCATCAAAGGAAGTGGCTTACAGGCTTTCAGCATGTAATGACCGCCATTCCGATGCTTGACGCAAAGGCAGTAAAAGTTGACCGCAGACGACAACATGCCCTCTTTCCTCTCCTTCGTTGACTCCAGAACGCAAAAAACACCTCGTTAGTGTCAAGTATCCCCACCCATAACAGCGTCATCATCGATGCGTATGCAGCCCCATCGCAGAAACGGGCTTCAGGCTTCAGGCTCCATAACCAGCTGTTATGCCTATAAAAACGAGGTTGGTTTTTATCCATATTTTAGAGGGGAAGAACGTCATGACAATGCAGTTGAAGCCCACGCTGGGGACCCTTCATCTTTGGGGGATCGCCGTCGGTCTGGTCATTTCCGGGGAATATTTTGGCTGGAGCTATGGCTGGGGCGTCGCAGGCACGCTCGGCTTTTTGGTCACCACGCTGATGATCGCCGCCATGTACACCTGTTTTATCTTCAGCTTTACCGAGCTGACGACCGCCATACCTCACGCGGGCGGTCCTTTCGCCTACAGTCGCCGTGCCTTCGGCGAAACCGGTGGACTGATCGCCGGTATGGCGACGCTGATTGAATTCGTTTTTGCGCCCCCGGCTATCTCGATGGCGATCGGCGCCTATCTGAACGTACAGTTTCCCAATCTGGACCCGCGCTATGCCGCAACGGGCGCCTATCTGGTGTTTATGGGGCTGAACATTCTGGGGGTGAAACTCGCCGCCATGTTTGAACTCTGCGTCACCCTGCTGGCGGTATTCGAACTGCTGGTCTTTATGGGCGTCGTCGCCCCCGGCTTCAGCATCAGCCACTTTGTCGCCAACGGTTGGGCAGGCAGCGACAGCTTCGGCCTGCCTGCGCTATCCGGCATCTTCGCGGCCATCCCCTTCGCCATCTGGTTCTTCCTGGCGATAGAGGGCGCGGCGATGGCGGCGGAGGAAGCCAAAGATCCCAAACGGACCATCCCTAAAGCCTACATCACCGGCATTATGACGCTGGTGATCCTGGCGCTGGGCGTGATGTTGCTCGCGGGCGGCGTGGGCGACTGGCGGACGCTTTCCAATATTAACGACCCGTTGCCGCAGGCGATGAAAGCCGTGGTGGGCGCCAATTCCGGGTGGATGCACATGCTGGTGTGGATCGGTCTGTTCGGGCTGATTGCCAGCTTCCACGGCATCATTCTCGGCTACTCCCGGCAGTTCTTCGCCCTGGCCAGAGCGGGCTACCTGCCGACCGGATTGGCCAAACTGTCCCGCTTTAGGACGCCCCATCGCGCGATCCTCACCGGCGGCGTTATCGGGATCGCCGCGATTTTTAGCGACAGCTGGATCAACCTGCAGGGAATGAGTCTCACCGCCGCGATGATTACGATGGCCGTCTTCGGAGCTATTGTGATGTACATCATGAGCATGCTGAGCCTGTTCCGGCTGCGTCGCACCGCGCCAGAGCTAGAACGAACCTACCTGGCGCCCGGCTATCCGATCATACCGGGGTTCGCCTTGGTGCTGGCCTGTCTGTGCTTATTGGCGATGCTGTGGTTCAACCCACTGATCGGCGCCCTTTTCATCGCGCTGATGGTCGCAGCCTATCTCTACTTCCTGCTCACTAAAGCCCAGCGCTTCAATGCGCCGCAGGATGAGATGCTGATGGGAAAAGAGTAAGCCCCCAGCCTCACCGCCATCAAAAACATCAGACGTAAAAAAACCCGGCCTGCATGACGCAGCGCCGGGTTTTTTTAGGGTGAAGCCGCCCTTAGTGCTGGCAGCCGCATCCACCGTGACCGCCGCAACCACCGTTACCGTGGTCATGGTCGTGATCGTGGCCGTGACCGCCGCAGCAACCGTCGTGGTCATGTTCGTGGTCGTGTTCGCCATGAACGTGACCGTGCTCCAGCTCTTCCGCTGTCGCTTCACGAATCGCGACGACTTCGACGTTGAAGCTCAGGTTCTGGCCCGCCAGCATGTGGTTACCATCAACCACGACGTGTTCGTCCTGCACTTCAGTAATTTCGACAGGAACCGGACCCTGGTCGGTTTCAGCCAGGAAACGCATGCCGACCTGCAGCTCGTCCACACCCATGAAGACATCTTTCGGTACGCGCTGTACCAGATTTTCGTCATAGTTGCCGTAAGCCTCATTCGGGCCTACTTTAATATCGAAATGTTCGCCGACCGCACGTCCGTCCAGCGCTTTTTCCAGGCCGGAAATCAGCGAGCCGCGACCGTGCAGATAGTCCAGCGGTGCACTCACCGGAGACTCATCAACCAATACACCGTCTTCTGTACGTACCTGATAGGCCAGGCTGACCACCAGGTCTTTTGCTACTTTCATGATATCTCCTACCGTTGGAAATCGCTTTGGCGCAAATTGTAGCTGAAAAACATCCCCATGTACTGCACGGAATCAAAAATCGCTACCACGCTTATTAAGGGTGAAACATGCCAATAATGTGCTCATCCTGACGCTCCGCACCCTGCTGCGTTGCCTCAGGACGGCTCTGCCGATAACCGCATTTGACGCAGACAACGACTTCCTCGACATCTTCCATCCCGACCGTCAGGGTATCCTGCGTATGACACTGAGGGCAAACCGCACCGGCAATAAACCGCTTTCGTGGTGTCGACATGATGTTTTTCCGTCCAATCCGTCTGCAATGGCGACATTCGCCAGCAGTTAGGTTTCGTCCCAATCGTCCAGACGCCGACGCTCATGCTGCATCTCACGCTGGAAGATATCTTCCAATTCACGCCGGGCCTCTTTAACACGCGAAATCTGCGCGCCCTCGCCTTCGGCCTGGCGCTCCGGCATCAGCTCGCGCAGCATACGCATATCCAGGCGGCGGAAATGCTGTTGCGAACGGTGAGCCTGATGGGGATGCATTCCCAGAGAGACCAGCGTTTTCCGCCCCAGCTCCAACGCACTGGAAAACGTTTCGCGGGAAAACTGCGTCACGCCTGACTGCAACAGCTCATGCGCTTCCACACGACCGCGGGCGCGCGCCAGTATCTCCAGATGCGGAAAATGCTGCTGGCACAGATGCACAATGGACATCGTATCTTCGGGGTCGTTGCAGGTAATCACTATCGACTGCGCCTGCTCAGCGCCCGCCGAACGGAGTAAATCCACCGACGTGGCGTCGCCGTAATACACCTTATAACCGTAGCTTCTCATCAGGCTGACCGCACTGATGTCTCGTTCAAGTACGGTAATCCGCATTTTGTTCGCCATCAGCAGTCGCCCAATCACCTGACCGAAGCGGCCAAAGCCCACGACGATCACCTGCGGCTCATCATCTTCCACATAGTGCTTCTCCGTCGACTCCTCCGGCGCGTTGTAGCGGCGCGCCAGAATACGGTCGATCAGCTGCATCAGTAGCGGCGTGACCATCATCGACAGGGTGACGGTGACCAGCAGCAGCGGCAGTTGATCGCCCTGCAGCACATGCTGAGTCGCCGCAGCGGAAAACAGCACAAAGGCGAACTCGCCGCCCTGGCTAAGCACGCCGGAGAACTGCAACCGTTCCGACGAACGTAATCCATAGATCCGCGCCAGCACGTAGAGAATCAAGCCTTTGACGGACACCAGAATGACAACGCCCAGCAAAACTTCGACGATGTTGGCGTACAGGACGCCGAGATTAAGCGCCATCCCCACTGAAATGAAAAATAGCCCCAGCAGCAGCCCTTTGAACGGCTCAATAGAGATTTCCAACTCATGACGATATTCGCTTTCCGCCAGCAACACGCCAGCGATAAAGGTACCGAGCGCCATCGACAGTCCCAGCGCTTCCATAAACAGCGCGGAGCCAAGCACCAACAGCAGCGCCGCGGCGGTAAACACTTCGCTTACGCCGGAGGCGGCTATAAACCGGAACAACGGACGCACCAGATAACGCCCGCCGATCAGCATTCCGCCAAACGCCAATACCTTCATGGCGACTTGCTGCCAGTCATCAATCTGTCCTTGAACGCCCGACAGAATAGGGATCAACGCCAACGCGGGAATGACCGCCAAATCCTGAAACAGCAAAACGGAAAAACCAAGTTGGCCGGATTCGTTGCGATTCATCCCTTTTTCGCGCATCAGCTGCAACGCCATCGCCGTGGATGACATCGCCAACCCGATCCCGCCAATCAAGGCCGACTGCCAGGAGAACTGGCTCATGAACAATACGCCGCCCAGTATCGCGGCGCTCAGCAGTACCTGAGCCGCGCCGATGCCGAAAATGGATCGCCGCAGCTTCCACAATTTGGAAGGATTCAGTTCAAGCCCGATGATAAACATCAGGAACACAACGCCCAGCTCAGAGAAATGCAGAATGGCGGAAACGTCGCGAATAAAGCCCAGTCCCCAAGGACCGATAGCGATACCGGCCAGCAAATAGCCCAGCACCGCGCCAATACCCAGACGCGCAGCGATAGGCACCGCCAGTACGGTGACGAATAAAAACAGAACACCCGCGCCCAGGGTGGAAGCGCTATCCATATTCAGAGCCCTCCCTCAGACAAAGGCGACGCCAGCCAATCCCCGTAGTGATGGGCGTGTTCGCGCAACGCGTCGCGCGACATCCGGCGCGCGTTGTAAATCACCAGCGGCTTCATCCAGCGCATATGGCACATGGTCGCCGTCATCTCGAAAGGCCTCAGCACATCATCCATAAACGAATGCCGGCGTCCCTCCGAGGTATAACGCGATTCCGGCTCGCCGGTCGTCACCACGCTGCGCCAGTATTTGCCCGACAGGGCATTGCCGCCGGCGCCGTTGGCGAAGCCCCGGCTCAGTACGCGGTCCAGCCACTCTTTCAGCAATGCTGGGCAGCTATAGGTATAAAGCGGATGTTGAAACACGATGATTTGATGCTCTCGCAGTAACTGTTGTTCATGGTGAATATCGATAAAAAAATCAGGATAGTGCGCGTACAAATCATGTACCGTCACATGTTCCAAGCCCCGAGCGGATTGCAATAACAGCTTATTCGCGACCGAGTCCTGTAATTCCGGATGGGCAAACAGCAGCAAAATCTTGGGTGGCTGCGACATCATTCCCCTCCAAAGCGTCGTCATCGTAGATATTTTCCGCTACCATGCAGCGCAGCGGGGATTTCCAGGACGCTGACGCCCTGAAACTTGATCCATAATTTAACATATTCTTATTACTTGGCGCTTTATGATTGTCTTCTCCTCTTTACAAATTCGACGTGGTACGCGGGTACTGCTGGATAACGCCACAGCGACCGTCAATCCGGGTCAGAAAGTCGGTCTGGTCGGTAAAAACGGCTGCGGAAAATCGACGCTGCTGTCCCTGCTGAAAGGAGAAATCAGCGCTGACGGCGGCAATGCCACTTTCCCTCAGCACTGGTCCCTTGCTTGGGTCAATCAGGAAACGCCTGCGCTGGAGCGTCCTGCAATAGAGTATGTGATAGACGGCGACCGCGAATTTCGCCAGCTCGAAAGCGATTTGGCGCAGGCCAACGAACGCAACGACGGCAATGCCATCGCGACCGTACACGGCAAGTTGGATGCGATCCTCGCCTGGTCGATCCAGTCTCGCGCCGCCAGTCTGCTGAACGGACTGGGATTCAGTCAGGAACAGCTGCAACAGCCTGTCAGCGCCTTTTCCGGCGGCTGGCGTATGCGCCTCAACCTGGCGCAGGCCCTGCTTTGTCGCTCCGATCTTCTGCTGCTGGACGAACCGACTAACCATTTGGATCTCGACGCGGTCATCTGGCTGGAAAAATGGCTCAAGAACTATCCCGGCACGCTGGTGCTGATTTCCCATGACCGGGATTTTCTTGATCCTATTGTTAACAAGATTTTGCATATCGAGCAGGAGTCCCTGTTCGAATACACCGGCAACTACACCTCGTTCGAACAGCAGCGCGCAACACGACTTTCTCAGCAGCAGTCGCTGTATGAACATCAGCAGGAACGCGTCGCGCATTTGCAGCATTACATTGACCGTTTCCGCGCCAAGGCGACAAAAGCCAAGCAGGCGCAGAGCCGTATCAAAATGCTGGAAAAAATGGAGCTGATTGCGCCAGCGCATGTCGATAATCCGTTCCGTTTCAGTTTCCGCGCGCCGCAGGCGTTGCCCAATCCATTATTGCGGATGGAGAAAGTGAGCGCAGGTTACGGCGACAAGCTGATTCTGGAATCCATCAAGCTCAATTTGGTGCCCGGTTCCCGCATCGGCCTTCTCGGCCACAACGGTGCCGGTAAATCGACCCTGATCAAACTGCTGGCGGGGGAGCTACACCCGCAGAGCGGCGAAGTCGGGCTAGCGAAAGGCGTTCGACTGGGGTACTTCGCTCAGCATCAGCTGGAGTACCTGCGAGCCGACGAGTCGCCGTTACAGCATCTGACCCGGTTGGCCGAACAGGAAACCGAGCAGCAGCTGCGTGACTATCTGGGCGGCTTCGGGTTCGGTGCCGACAAGGTGGTAGAGCCGACCGAACGCTTCTCGGGCGGTGAGAAAGCGCGACTGGTGCTGGCGTTAATCGTCTGGCAGCGGCCTAACCTGCTGCTGCTCGATGAACCGACTAACCACCTCGATCTGGATATGCGTCAGGCGCTGACCGAAGCCTTGATCGACTTCGAAGGCGCGTTGGTCGTCGTCTCGCACGATCGCCATCTGATTCGTTCCACGACAGACGATCTGTATCTGGTTCACGATCGCCGGGTTGAGCCGTTCGACGGCGATCTGGAGGATTATCAACAGTGGTTGCTGGATGCGCAGAAACAGGACGCCAGCGAATCGACACCGGCGAAAGAGAGCGCTGGCAACAGCGCTCAGGCCAGAAAAGACCAGAAACGACGCGAAGCCGAGTTGCGCACCCAAACCCAGCCGCTGCGTAAGCAGATCACCAAGCTGGAGCAACAAATGGAGAAGCTGAATACCACGCTGGCCGAGCTGGAAAACCGACTGGCGGATACGGCGATTTATGAAGCCAGCCGCAAAGCGGAGCTGACGACCTGTCTGCAAGAGCAAATCGCGGTCAAAGGCGAACTGGAAGAAACGGAAATGAGTTGGCTGGACGCGCAGGAGCAGCTCGAGCAGATGTTGCAATCCTGATGACGCCGGGCGGGCGTGATGTCAGCCCAGGCGTTTCGCTTAATGCCAGATCATGAGTACGCAGGCGGCGGTCAGCAGCCCCATGAACAGGTTGAAGATCCGCCACGCCCGGCGGCTGCGCAGCATTTTACCGATCACCGTGCCAAACCCCAGCCAGACTATCCCAGCGACCAGATTCACGCTGAACATGGCGATGCTGATAGCGATGACGGAACCCACGTATTCCCCCCGGAGAGGCTGAAACCGGCGACGGCGCCCAGCGCCATCAGCCAGGCCTTTGGGTTCAGAAATTGCAGCAATCCGCCCTGGTAAAGGGGCATCGGTCGCGGCGGCGCCGTTTGCGTGTCGAGCTCTTCGTAGCGAGCGCTGGCGATTTTAAACGCCAACCACAGCAGATAGACGCTACCCAAAATTTTGAGCGCGAGGTGCAGCGAAGGATAGAGTAGAATCAGGCTCCCCAAACCCAGCGCGACCAGCAGCAGTACACTTTGCATCCCGATCATGATGCCGACCATCAGCGACATGGAGCGGAGAAAACCAAAATTAGCAGCGGAAGCGGTGAGTAGCATATTATTGGGGCCTGGGGTAATCGCTGCAACCCACAGGAAGCCAAGCATGGAAAGAAACAGATTGAAGTGCGCCATGTAATTGAAAAGGCCTTCTAACAAACGAAATTTGCAGTTCTTCAACCTAGCAGCGTGATGTCGCCGGTACAAGCTTTTGACTATGAATATTCATCCCACGACTAGCCAGATGTTTCGTCCCCTGGCCGGTATGTACAACCCCCATTTGCAAACTTTGCTTCCCCGTCTGTTACGGCGACGCGCGCTGCTCAAGCCACTCTGGCAGACGCTGGAACTGCCGGACGGCGATTTTCTCGATCTGGCCTGGAGCGAAGATCCCATGCTGGCCCGCCATAAACCGCGGGTGGTGCTGTTCCACGGACTGGAAGGCAGCTTCTATAGTCCGTATGCGCACGGTCTGGTGGCGGCCTGCCACCAACGGGGCTGGCTGGCTGTCGTCATGCATTTTCGCGGCTGCGGCGGCACGCCTAATCGCACGCCCCAGATGTATCACTCCGGAGAGACCGAAGATGCCCGCTATTTCTTGCGCTGGCTGAAGTCGACTTACGGCGATGCGCCGACCGCCGCCATCGGCGTCTCGCTGGGCGGCAACATGCTGGCCTGCCTGCTGGGTCAGCAGACGGACGAGCCGTTGCTTGACGCGGCGACCGTGGTGTCCGCGCCGCTGATGCTGGAGCCTTGCTGTCGTCATATCGAAAAAGGCTTTTCACGCTTCTATCAGCACTATCTGCTGCGGCTGTTGAAACGCAACGCCATCCGCAAACTGGCGGCCTATCCGGATACGCTGCCGGTTCACCTGCATCAGTTAAGAAAGATTCGGGGACTGCGGGAGTTCGATAACATCATCACCGCGCGCATTCATGGCTTTACCGACGCCAATGACTATTATGAGCGTTGCAGCGCCCTCCCCCTGCTGCCGAACGTCCGTACGCCACTGTTGATTATCCACGCCAAGGACGATCCGTTCATGACGCAGGATGTGATCCCTGCGGCCACATCGTTGCCGCCTAGTGTGGAGTATCAACTGACGGATTACGGCGGGCACGTCGGCTTCGTGGGCGGCTCGTTATTAAAACCCAAACTGTGGCTGGAGCAGCGCATTCCCGACTGGCTCACCCCACATCTGGAGCGATAAGGTGATTATTCCCTGGAAAGAACTCGCGGCGGATACGCTGGAGAATCTGATTGAGTCCTTCGTGCTGCGCGAAGGTACTGACTATGGCGAGCACGAGCGCACGCTGGAACAAAAGGTGGCGGATGTCCGCCGCCAGCTGGAAAGCGGCGAAGTGGTGCTGGTCTGGTCCGAACTGCATGAAACGGTCAACCTCATGCCGCGCACTCAGTTCAAGGCCGGACACGATTCATAACGCCGTACCTCGCGCTGCCCATGCAAAAATGGCGTGGCGCATCGGCGCAAACAGGGTAACAATGAAGGTCAAATCCCCGGCGCTTCCTGCAGGGTTTTACCGTCAATTGCGGAGTTGCAGCACGATGTCGCATCCACACCCTATTATTGCCGTGACCGGCTCAAGCGGCGCCGGAACGACCACCACCAGTCTGGCGTTCCGAAAAATTTTTCAGCAGTTGAAAATCCGCGCGGCTGAACTCGAAGGCGACAGCTTTCACCGCTACACCCGTCCGGAAATGGACATGGCTATCCGCAAAGCCCGAGATCTGGGGCGCCACATTAGTTACTTTGGGCCGGAGGCGAACGATTTCACCCTGCTGGAACAGGTATTCGCCGACTATGGCAGCAAGGGGTCCGGGCAAACCCGCAAGTACCTGCATACCTACGACGAAGCCATTCCTTACAATCAGGTTCCCGGCACATTTACGCCCTGGGAAGCCATGCCTGATCCGACGGATGTGTTGTTCTATGAGGGCTTGCACGGCGGCGTCGTCACCGAGCAACACAACGTGGCTCGCCATGTTGATTTACTGGTGGGCGTCGTACCTATCGTGAATCTTGAGTGGATACAGAAGCTGTACCGCGACGTCAACGAACGCGGACACTCGCGCGATGCGGTCATGGACTCCGTCGTGCGCTCGATGGAAGATTACATCACCTATATCACGCCGCAGTTTTCCCGCACGCACATCAATTTCCAGCGGGTGCCGACCGTCGATACGTCGAACCCCTTCGCCGCAAAAGCAATCCCATCGCTGGATGAAAGTTTGGTGGTCATTCATTTCCAGCGCCTGGAGAATATCGACTTCCCCTATCTGCTCGCCATGCTACAGGGGTCGTATATCTCTCATATCAATACGCTGGTGGTGCCCGGAGGCAAAATGGGGCTGGCGATGGAATTGATCATGATGCCGCTGGTGCAGCGGCTGCTGGAAGGCAAGACGATCACATGAGATCGCCCCCCTACGGCCTGAACGGCCGCAGGCTGTTTAATCGAGAGTAATGACTTCGTGACTGTGCGTGATCGTCACCGACGCGCCCAGCATCAGCGCCACCGAGCAGTACTTGTCTGCCGACAGGGATACCGCACGCGACACGGCCTGCTCGGTCAGCCCTTTTCCGGTCACGATGAAATGCAGGTTAATGGCAGTAAACAGTCTGGGCGCTTCCTGTCTGCGCTCGGAGGTCAGACGCACTTCGCAATCCGCCACATCGTGACGCCCTTTTTGCAGAATAGACACGACGTCAACCGAGCTGCAACCTCCCGCCGACATCAACAGCACTTCCATCGGACTCGGCGCTTTATCGCCCGCGTTGCCATCCATAATAATCTGGTGGCCCGAAGCGGATTCACCGATAAACGTTAACCCTTCTACCCATTTCATCCGCGCTTGCATAGCCTTTCACTCCCACTCAACTTTTTTTGAAATTTTATCGCGCTTATGTAGAAAATGCCTGCATATCAAGGCGTAATCATGCTGAAGCGAGACAACACAAGACAGTCCTCTCAACCTGTGTTACAAACAGAGGCAGTATCCGGTGCGTTCTGCGCAATGCTGAAAACAGCAGTTTGCAGCGTCACCTGACAGAGAGGTTTCAGTCAATTCCCTGACATATTCCGTCTAACGGAATTTGAATTATAACTAGAGTTATCATGCCTTACAGGGAACTCTGAGCCCTGTGATTTACGTAGTGAATTACAACAGAGGATAACAGCGAATGGTTCTCGGCAAACCGCAAACAGACCCGACTCTTGAATGGTTCCTTTCTCATTGTCATATTCACAAGTACCCCTCAAAGAGTACGCTGATTCACCAAGGTGAAAAAGCAGAAACGCTTTACTACATCGTAAAGGGTTCCGTTGCCGTATTGATCAAAGATGAAGAAGGGAAAGAGATGATTCTTTCCTATCTGAATCAAGGGGATTTCATCGGGGAGCTAGGCTTGTTCGAAGAGGATCAGGAGCGCAGCGCATGGGTACGAGCCAAAAGTGCCTGCGAAGTTGCCGAGATTTCCTATAAAAAATTCCGCCAGCTGATTCAGGTCAATCCCGATATTCTGATGCGTCTGTCGTCTCAGATCGCGCGTCGCCTTCAGGTCACCTCGCAGAAAGTGGGCAACCTGGCGTTTCTCGACGTGACCGGCCGCATTGCACAAACGCTGCTGAACCTCGCCAAACAGCCTGATGCCATGACGCACCCAGACGGGATGCAGATTAAAATCACCCGTCAGGAAATCGGTCAGATCGTAGGATGCTCCCGCGAAACCGTGGGTCGGATTCTGAAGATGCTGGAAGATCAGGAGCTGATTTCAGCGCACGGTAAAACCATCGTGGTCTTCGGTACGCGCTAATCTCAACTCCTCGATTCATGAACAGCGCGCAACGCGCTGTTCACTCTTCGTCTAAAAATACTATTAACCGTTGACCACCTGTGCGACCGCTTTCGCAAACAGCGCCATCCCTTCATCAATATCGTCCAGTTCAATCACCAGCGACGGCACAAAGCGAATAACATCAGGGCCTGCGACCAGGATCATCACGCCCAGCTCGGCGGCGGCCGTCAGAAAATCTCGCGCCCGTCCATGCCATTGGGGTTTCAACTGGGCGCCTAACAAGAGGCCCATACCGCGAACGCCGTCGAAGATATCGAACTGCTGATTGATGGCATCAAGGGCGGAAATAAAGCGATCGTGTCTGGCGGAGACGCCTGACAACACTGCGGGGGTATTGATCACATCCAGCGCCGCTTCCGCCACCGCACAGGCCAGAGGGTTTCCGCCGTAGGTGGTGCCATGCGTCCCGACCTTCATGACAGAAGCGACGTCCTCGGTGGTCAGCATCGCGCTGATGGGGAATCCGCCGCCCAACGCTTTGGCGGTGGTCAGAATGTCAGGCGTCACACCATAGTGCATATAGGTGAACAGCTCGCCGGTTCGTCCCATGCCACACTGCACTTCATCAAACACCAACAGCGCCTGATTTTGATCGCACAGTTCACGCACGCCCTCCATAAATTCCTGCGTGGCTGGCAGCACGCCGCCTTCGCCCTGCACCGGCTCCAACACGACGGCACAGGTGTGATCGTCAATCACCGCCTTGACCGCATCCAAATCGTTGAACGGCACATGAATGATATCGGCGGGCTTTGGCCCGAATCCATCGGCGTACTTCGGCTGGCCACCTACCGACACGGTAAACAACGTGCGGCCATGAAAGGCCTGATGAAAGGCGATAATCTTGGTTTTATAGGGGCTGAAACGTTCGATGGCGTAATGACGCGCCAGTTTGAAGGCGGCTTCGTTGGCTTCCGCGCCTGAGTTGGCGAAAAACACGCGTTCGGCGAACGTCGCGGCGATCAGTTTGCTCGCCAGTCGCAACGCTGGTTCGTTGGTGAAAACGTTGCTGGTATGCCACAGCGTTTCGCCCTGAGTTTTAAGGGCATTTACCAGCGCAGGATGGCAATGACCCAACGCTGTAACGGCAATACCTCCGGAAAAATCGATGTATTCCTTACCCTGCTGATCCCATACCCGGCTGCCTTTCCCCTTCACCGGAACAAACTGTGCCGGCGCATAAACAGGAAGGATTACCTTATCGTATGTATCACGCGTCACCGCGGTTTTATCTATTGCCATCTGCTGCCCCGCTTTTACGATTTCATGTCTACAGTGAAAATATAGTCATCGAATATGCATAAAAAATCAAACTCAGGCAATCATTAATCTGTGTGGAAATCAAATAAGCGCCGAATTCATTTTCCGTGCAAAAAATTACTCAACAGCTGATGCCCCTGCTGACTCAGAATACTTTCCGGGTGGAACTGCACGCCTTCCAGAGGGAGGTTAAGATGTCGTATCCCCATGATTTCGTTCATTTTCCCTGCGCCATCTTCTGTCCAGGCGGTGATCTCAAAGCAATCAGGTAACGACGCGCTTTCGACTACCAGAGAGTGATAGCGTGTGACCGTCAGCGGCTGCGCCAAACCGGTGAAAACGCCAATGTCACGATGCCGGATAGGCGAGGTCTTCCCGTGCATGACTTCGCGCGCACGCACAACCTGAGCGCCGAAGGCCTGTCCCAACGCCTGATGCCCCAGACAGACGCCCAGAATCGGCAACTGACCGGCAAAATGTCGAATGGCCTGCAGCGAGATGCCCGCTTCGTTCGGCGTACAGGGGCCCGGCGATATCACCAAATGCTGCGGCGACAGACGCTCAATCGCGTCGAGACTCAGCTCATCATTACGCTTGACCACAACCTCTTCGCCCAGCTCGCAAAAATACTGGTACAGGTTGTAGGTAAAGGAGTCGTAGTTATCAATGATCAGTAACATTCATCACTCTGAAACTGGCTGGCGATCACTTAGAAAACAATCTGTTATCGCGAAGAAAGAGGATTGAGACGGGATAAGACAGTCAGACATTCTCCCGACGAATCCACGCCGGGAGCACGCTGTAAACAGCCAGGCAAACAGCGCCTAAACTGACTACCTGAACTATTTGATGATTTTGGCGGACTGGATGACGATCGGTTTGATGGGCACGTTCTGGTATGGCCCGACGTTCTCCGTCTGCACCTGAGAAATCTTATCCGCTACATCCATGCCCTTCACGACCTTCCCGAAGACGGCATAACCGAAATCGCGCTGGCCGTGATCCAGAAATGCATTATCCGCTACGTTGAGGAAGAACTGGCTGGTCGCACTGTCTTTCTCGCTGGTACGCGCCATCGAGATGGTGCCACGCAGATTACGCAATCCATTGTCAGCTTCGTTTTTAATCGGCGGCTGGGTCGCCTTCTGTTTCAGGTCGCTGGTAAATCCGCCCCCCTGAGCCATAAATCCCGGGATGACGCGATGGAAAATGGTGCCGTTATAGAAACCGCTATCGACATAACTCACAAAATTTTTCACTGACTCTGGCGCTTTTTGATCGTCCAGCGCCAATTCGATGTTGCCGGCCGTCGTGGTAAGCAACACATGCGTTGACGCGGTTGCAGCAAATGCAGGCAAGAACGCAGACAAAGTAAATACGGTCGCTATCGTTGCCAATATACGTTTTGACATGAAGAATTCCTTTTAGGGGCCAACTACAGAAAGCGTATCGATTGTAAATAGCCGCCTGCCTGCGCGCTACCGATTTACCTTTTTTTACGCAGGATTGAGAAACGCGCTCGCCGATGGAGCGCTTTACTCGCGGCGATATCAAGATCGCTGACCTGAAACGAAAAAGACGAGCCACTGGCTCGTCTTCACATATCGCGAATATCCGCCCTACGGGCGTTCTACAGCTTATGGACGAGAAACGAAACCAATGGCGTCATAAACCTTATTCAGCGTCTGACTGGCGCGCGCACGGGCCTTCTCGGCGCCATCGCGCATAACCTGCTGCAAATAAGCTTCATCATTACGGAAGCGATGATAACGCTCTTGCAATTCGCCCAGCATGCCGGATACCGCTTCCGCCACGGCGCCTTTCAGGTGACCATACATCTGGCCTTCAAATTCCTGCTCCAGCTGAGGGATTGTTTTCCCGGTAACACCAGAGAGGATATCGAGCAGGTTCGACACGCCCGGTTTGTTGGCGATGTCATAACGCACCACCGGCGGCTCATCCGAGTCGGTCACCGCACGTTTGATTTTTTTGGTCACAGCTTTCGGATCTTCCAGCAGACCAATCACGTTGTTGCGGTTATCGTCCGACTTGGACATTTTTTTGGTCGGTTCCAGCAGAGACATCACGCGAGCACCCGACTTCGGAATAAACGGTTCTGGCACTTTAAACGTATCGCCATACAGCGTGTTGAAGCGCTGTGCGATATCGCGGCTCAGCTCCAGGTGCTGTTTCTGGTCTTCGCCTACCGGCACCTGATTCGTCTGATACAGCAGGATATCCGCCGCCATCAGTACCGGATAACCGAACAGGCCAGCGTTAATGTTTTCCGCGTAACGAGCGGATTTGTCTTTGAACTGGGTCATACGGCTCAGTTCGCCGAAATAGGTGTAGCAGTTCAGCGCCCACGCCAGCTGGGTATGCTCCGGCACATGCGACTGAACGAAGATGGTGCTTTTCTCAGGGTCGATGCCGCAGGCCAGGTAAAGAGCCAGCGTGTCCAGCGTCGCTTTTCTCAGCTGTTCCGCATCCTGACGAACCGTGATGGCATGCAGATCCACGATGCAATAGATGCAGTCGTAATCATCTTGCATATGAACCCACTGACGTAACGCACCCATGTAGTTGCCAATGGTCAACTCGCCAGACGGCTGCGCGCCGCTAAATACAATGGGCTTACTCATGCTAATGCTTCCTGATTATCTGAAATGGACGGTCCGACAAGGGACAAGAGATCCGCAAAGCGATCCAACACCACACTCGGGTGGCTCAGGGCTATCGCTTCGCCATAGTTATAGCCATAGGTCATGCCAACGCTCGGGCAACCGGCAGCCTGTGCGGCTTGTATATCATTGCGCGAATCGCCGACGAACAGCAACTCGTTTGCACGCAGGCCCAACTTTCCCAACACCAGATAGAGCGGCGCGGGATGGGGCTTCTTGCTCGGGACGTCATCGCCGCCCAGCACTAACGTAAAGTAGGCATCGATCCCAAGTGAACGTAGCAACGGCGCTACGAAAGGGGTCGGTTTATTCGTTACCAGAGCCATAGGTACGTTGCGAGCGGCCAACGCGTGCAGCGTATCTTTAACTCCGGCATACAGCTGGCTGCCAGCATCTACCGTTTCCGCGTAGGCGATGTCGAACTGTTTACGCGCGGACTGCATCCGCTCAGGCGAAGGATCAACGTTGGCCCAGCGCAGCGCTCGTTCGATGACTTTGTCGGCGCCGTTGCCGATCCAGGTCGTCAGTAAAGCTTCGCCCGGCTCAGGTAGCCCTTGAGACTGCATCGCTCTGTCCAACGCCTGAGACAGTCCCGGCGCGCTATTAACCAGCGTGCCATCCAGGTCGAAAGCCAGCCCGCGCACAGTATTGAATTCAGCCATGGGACACCTTCGCCAACTCCTGGCGCATACTCTCGATCACCGCCTGATAGTCAGGCTGATTGAAAATCGCCGACCCCGCCACAAACATATCCGCTCCGGCGGCGGCGATCTCAGCGATATTGTCCACTTTGACGCCGCCGTCGACTTCCAAACGAATATCGTATCCGCTGTCATCGATGAGCTTGCGCACCTGACGCAGTTTGGTGAGCGTGGAGGGAATGAATGATTGGCCGCCGAAGCCAGGGTTGACCGACATCAGCAGAATGATGTCCAGCTTATCCATGACGTAATCCAGACAACTCAATGGCGTCGCCGGGTTCAGCACCAGTCCTGCGCGGCAACCGTGATCTTTAATCAGTTGCAGCGATCGATCCACGTGCTCTGAGGCTTCTGGATGAAAGGTGATGTAGCTGGCGCCGGCGTCGGCAAAGTCCGGGATCAGGCGATCGACCGGCTTAACCATCAGGTGTACGTCAATCGGGGCGGTAATGCCGTAATTTCGCAGCGCCTTGAGCACCATCGGTCCCATCGTCAGGTTGGGAACATAATGATTATCCATGACGTCAAAGTGGACGACGTCGGCGCCCGCCGTCAGCGCGTTAGCGGTGTCCTCTCCCAGCCGGGCAAAATCAGCCGACAATATAGACGGGGCGATTAAAAACGGTTTCATTCGCTTCTCCAAACCATCAAGTCTGCATATTGCTGCCGAAGCCACTTCGGGTTCAAAAGGGCTTGTACAGCCTCTGTTTTCGCGACAGCGCGGGGCTTTATCAGCCTGCCTACCCTAACTCGACGCCGCGGTACAACGCCAGTAGTTCATTCACCTTGCTGCGACCCGCGATGTTGCGGCTAATCGTCCGCCGGGCCTTGACCACGTATAGTGACGAAGCCGACTGATACCACTCACGCGTCAGCTCCGTATCGTGGTTGGAAATCAATACCGGTATTTGGCTTTCCGCCGAGAGCTGCTGTGCCAGCAGCGCCAAATCGCGCTGATCGTCGTGATTAAAATTATTGGTGTGGTACGCCGTGAAATTCGCGGTGGCGGACAGCGGCGCATAAGGCGGATCGCAATACACGACAGAACCCTGTTTCGCCTTCGTCAGCGTATCCCGATAGTGCTCGCAGACGAACGTAGCGTTTTGAGCCTTTTGCGCGAACCAGCGCAGTTCGTCTTCAGGAAAATAGGGTTTCTTGTAACGCCCGAACGGCACATTGAATTCGCCGCTCATGTTATACCGGCATAATCCGTTGTAACAGTGGCGGTTGAGATAGAGAAACAGTAACGCGCGTCGGTAAGCGTTGTCACAAGCATTAAACTCGCTGCGCAACAGATAGAAGATGTCCGAGGTATTCATTTCTTGCGTGAATAACTCGCGGGCATCGCGGATGAAATGTTCAGTGTTGGTTTTAACGATATCGTACAGATTGATGAGATCGCTGTTGATATCGGCCAGGATGTAGTTGTCGTAGTCGGTATTGAGAAACACCGAGCCGGCACCCACAAAGGGTTCGATCAAGCAATCTCCTGCTGGTAGATATCGGCGAATCTCTTCTACCAGCGGATACTTACCACCAGCCCATTTTAAGAAAGCGCGGTTTTTCTTCATGCCGTCGTTAGTTACTCATACTTTTCAGAGCCGCGGATTGTACTCTGTTTCAGACAGCACATCAGGGCTAATTGGTGTTACTTACTCAAGTCCTGCTTCACCTGACGGATCGGCTTAACCCATGGTTTCTTGGCTTGGACGTCGGCTGGCAGTGATGCAACGGCGCGTTTGGCTTCATCTGAGGAGGCGTAAACGCCGCTCACAAGCACGTACCAGGGTTTACCATCCCGTTGGGTCTGATAGACCCAATAGTTCGTCAGTCGTTGCGCTTTGGCATAGGCCTGCAGCGAGCTTTCGCGAGACGCGCCGCTCAGCTGAAGCGTAAAGTGGCTGGCCGGTGCATTTTTAATCGAACCATTCGCCTGACCGCCGCCAGCAGGTAAAACTGACTTGCCAGATGGTGCTGGCGTGATGGCGGTAGTCGGCGCCTTGGACACACTGCTGTTTTTCGCGGGAGCCTTGTGCGGCGAGCCAGTGGCGTCTGTATGACGAGGTTTATCCGTGCCGGGACGGAGAGCCGTCGTCGTTTCACGTGAAGGACGCGCTTTACCACTTGGTGATACGGACGCCGGCGAAGTCGGCAACGTCACGTCTGAGCCAACGCCATTCTGTGCCACCGCATTCAACTGCTGCTGTTGCTGCGGTTGAGAGAGCGTATCCATCATGTTGCCTGGCAGTTCAATACGCTGCTGGTTCTTGTCCTGGGCGGGCAACGGCGCCTGAGTCGGTGCTTCAGCCACCGGAGGCGCGCTCAAAGACTGTGGCTCGCCAGCCTGCGTCTGGCCCGGAAGCGACGTCTGAGGTACGGCAGGCGCGGTTACGTCAGTCGGTGAGGCCGAAGGCGATGAAAGCGCAATATTCTTCGAACCGCCGCCAGACGCAGCGGGCGGCGTCGCATCCTTACTCGGCGACTGAAGCGCAGCTCCGACGGCGACAATCAGCAATACCAGCACAATAATGCCGACGCCAATCATGACATGCTGTCTGGATAGCGCCACGCTGGGCAGGGTCAATCCCTGCTTTCTCTTTTGCTGGCGCTGTGGCCGACGATCGCTGGTATCCGGTTTCAGCTCGTCTTCCGGATTGAACTCACCCATCTATACCCCTCCAACTGAACGGCAGCTGCTCGTGGTGATGCAATCGCCGCGAGTAGCTATATCATCAGGTATCATAGTACAAATAAAAACCATCGCCCCCACAGGGAGACTCATCACTAAGTCTATGTCAGGGAAGGCAATCAGCAATGGAAGCCAGAACCATATCATGGGTGACGCCGCTGCGTATCTCGGCCTGACCAATAGCCGTCGGCAATATCAGACGCAGCTCACCACCCAATACTTTTTTGTCGCGCATCATGTGCGGCAGATAAGACTCAGGGGTCATAGAAGTTGGCCCCGTAATCGGCAGCCCGGCTCGCGTTAACAGGGCTTTGATGCGATCAACGTCTGCCGAGCCCAGCAGGCCGAGGCGACGTGCAGCCTGTGCGGCCATGACCGTACCCACCGCCACGGCTTCGCCATGCAGCCAGTTGCCGTAACCCATTTCAGCTTCAATCGCATGACCGTAAGTGTGGCCTAAATTTAGCAAGGCGCGCAGACCGTTTTCACGTTCATCGGCCGCGACGACTTCAGCCTTGAGTTCACAGCAGCGGCGAATACAGTAAGCCACCGAGGCGTTATCTAGCGCGCGCACGGCGTCGATATGTGTTTCCAGCCAGGCAAAAAAGTCGCTATCGAATACGATGCCGTATTTGATGACTTCGGCCAGACCAGAAGAAAGTTCGTTGGCGGGCAGCGTTTTCAGACAGTCGATATCTATCACGACGGATGCCGGTTGATAGAAAGCGCCAATCATGTTTTTGCCTAAAGGGTGATTCACCGCGGTTTTACCACCAACGGATGAATCGACCTGAGCCAAGAGAGAGGTAGGTACCTGAATGAAACGAACGCCGCGCTGATAGCAGGCCGCTGCGAAACCGGTTAAATCACCGATAACTCCGCCGCCCAGCGCCACCAACGTGGTGTCCCTGCCATGGGGTTTCTCCAGTAGGGCGGAGAAGACCTGATCAAGCACCGTCAGAGATTTGTACTTCTCTCCGTCGGGAAGAACCACTTGATCAACCCGCACCCCTACGTTTTCCAAGACGGTCCGCACAGCGTCCAGATAGAGCGGCGCCAATGTGTCATTGGTCACCAACATAACCTGTTCGCCCGCTTTTAACGGCAAAAAAGAGTCTGCGTTGCTGAATAATCCAGCGGCTATCGTAATGGGATAACTGCGTTCCCCGAGAGTGACGATAATTCTTTCCATGCGCGTTCCATGACCTGTCGGAAGCCCGTAGAGTGCAGGCGGCTATACAAAATCAGTTGTTTTCCAGCATGCTGATGATCTGGTTGGCAACTACCTTGGCGCTTTGTTCATCGGTGCGAATCGTAATGTCTGCGATTTCTTCGTACAGTGGATTACGTTCTCTCGCTAACGCTTCCAGTACTTCGCGCGGAGGGGCCTCAACCTGCAACAACGGGCGCTTTTTATCGCGCTGCGTGCGGGCTAACTGCTTCTCGATGGTGGTTTCCAGATACACGACAACGCCTCGCGCAGAAAGGCGATTGCGGGTTTCGCGTGTTTTCACCGAACCGCCGCCGGTTGCCAGCACGATCCCTTGTTTCTCCGTCAATTCATTAATGACTTTCTCTTCGCGCTCGCGGAAGCCTTCTTCGCCTTCCACATCAAATACCCAGCCCACATCAGCCCCGGTACGTCGCTCAATTTCTTGATCGGAGTCGAAGAACTCCATGTTGAGTTGCTGAGCTAACTGACGGCCAATAGTGCTTTTGCCGGCACCCATAGGCCCAACCAGAAAGATATTGCGTTTCTCTGCCATTTTTTTGGTATTACTAAGAAATTCGTTAATGATAACCCGCCCCGCCATGTAACCTGCGGCGGAACCTAAACTGAAACCTCATGAGCGATAGTGCGAGAATCAGACAAAAAATTATCTCAATACTCAGGGTAGTTTGGCAACCTAATAAAATTTCACATTATCCAAATAAGGATGATGTAAGTTATCGACATCGCCGATGGAACGACACTTCAGTACTCAATTCGCTAATCCTTGTATGCTAAAACCGCCGCATCGTCAAACGGTGAACGGAATTATTGATAAATTGCATAGTTTTCCTTCGTCACAACCGATAACGCTATAAATCGCTCCGTGGCGCGTCGTGAATAAGCGTTGGCGTGATGAAGATCACCAGCTCGCGCCGCGTATTTTGCTGACTGCGGTTTTTAAATAAGCCGCCCACGACCGGTAAGGTACCCAGACCGGGGACTCGATTTTCAGCCTGATTTTTCTGCTGCTGAAAAATACCACCTAATACAATTGTTTCACCGTCGGTGACCGTTACCTGCGTTTGGATCTCCTGCTTATCAATCGCCAGTATCTCTCCTTCGCCCTGTTTTATGGCTCTTCCCGGCATGTTTTGGCTGATGAGCAGATTCAGGCTGATCCGGTTTTGAGGTAGTACGCGCGGCGTCACTTCCATGCCTAATACCGCTTCTTTAAACTCTATCGACGTCGAACCGCTCGCGCCGCTCGACACCTGATAAGGGATCTCGGTCCCCTGCTTGATGCTGGCCGTCTGGCGATGAGCGGTAAACAGCCGTGGACTGGCGATAATCTCCACCGCGTTTTCCTGTTCCAGCGCCTGCAACTCCAGATCGAGCAGTCGGCCGTCAAGCCGGGCGAGATGAAAGCCCGCCTTGATAGCGGGCGTCGTCACCGGCAGATCGATCGCAAAACGGTTCACGCCAGGGGCTTTACCCGCGTCCACGCGTTCACCCAACCCCCAGTTCACCCCCAACGACTCCAGCTGTTCGCTGCCTATCGTCACGATATGAGCCGTCAGTTGCACCTGTGCCAGCGGTTTGTCCATTTCAAGAATCCAGGACTGAATCTCCGTGACCGCCGCCGCTTCATCCCTTATCAGTAATGTGTTGGTGCGTTTATCCGCCGCGACTCGCCCCCGTTCACTCAACAACGTGCCGCGCTGCCCCTGCAAACTGGCGGCGACGTCGCTCGCCTCCGCATAGTGCAGCATGAAAGACGCACTCTTTAGGGGTTGCGCGCGCTGAGATGCTTGCTCTGCCGGCGGCATGTCCGACAGGTTTCCACGGGGATAGACCATCAGTACATCGCCTTCCCGCTCCACCGTCAGACCGGCCATTTTCAGCGTGATATCCATCGCCTGCTGCCAGGGAACATTATCCAACTGAAGGCTGATATTTCCTTCCACGCCCGGCGCGACGACAAGATTCAATCGCTGATGCTCCGCCAGCGCCTGCAACACGCGCGAGACCGGAACATCGTCAAAAGCCAGCGAGACGGGGAGCGCATCCTGCGCCAGGACAGGTTGATTAACGCAGAGACACGCCAGCAGAACACCGCGAACCATCGCTATTCGCATTCGTAAAACCCGGCAATACATCATGGCACAACTCCTTGTGACCAGTCGGAAAACGGCGAAGACAATTGAATTTCCGAAACAGGGCAATCGCCCTGCAAAGAAGACAGCCGCAGCGTTCCATGCGCATGATCCAGTTGCGCCACGATGCCGTCAGTAGGCGTTACAGCCTCGTCATACTTCACCCTCATCCATCCATTTCCCGCCTGTTTGACCCACCCTACCCAGCGAGAAGTATCACCAACCAGTCCTTGCAGCCGCCATTGCGCCGTGGATGCGGGCATAACGCAGTGCGCTATCTGCGGCTGAAACGGATCCCTCTCATCCTCCGACGTCAGCGCAGCAGGCACTGCGTCCCCCGAAACCAACGTTAGCGACAGGCAAGCGAGCGCGACGTACGTTTTTCCGTTGAAAAAGCCTGGGTCCCTTGCCATTACGGGCCTCGCTTTTCAGGCGCGGGAGGATGCAGTAGCAGTTCAGTGCGAATGCCCTCCTCCGTACGCCTCATCACCAGTCGGTCGATGCTGGGAACAACGTTGGAAGCGTTGAGCCGGGTAATAAACCGTCTTATGCCCACATAGTCAGCATTCAAAACCAGCAGCCATCGGTTTTCCTCGCTGTCACCACCGTCAGGAGAGTGCGGGGACCAGGAGATGAGCTGTCCGCCGGACTCATGCAACGCTTCAGTGGGCAATCCAATGCCAGACTGCCAACGATGATTCTCCAACGGCCGTGCCGCTGAACGGGATGGCAAAGCGACCGGAGCTGGCAACCCCGCCAGCCTTTTCTGCCACTGTGCGACCGACTCCTGCTCTCTTTGCCGCTGTTCCTGCAATAACGCCGTTTGCTGACGTAATCCACTGTTCACCGTGCCCCAAAACACCAGCGAAAGCGCCGCGACCAGCCCGCACTGTGTCGTTAACAGCGTTCGCATTGGAGTACTGAACCACCGACAAACGAAGGGAGAGACATGCCTCATTTTTCCTTTCTCCCAACAGGCGTCACGCCATGAGTACTCTCCGTTTTCCCCAACTGCAGCGTAAACTCCAGCAATGCCGCGTCAGTCGAATGCCGACGGGTTTGTCGAAGTACGGGACCAGCAGCCAGCGGTTGACCGGCCAGACGTCTGGAGAAATCGACAATCGCCTGATAGTGATGGCTGACACCCGACAGCAGTAGACCGTGTTCGCTATCGCTGATCTCCGTTAGCCATAGCGCCTCCGGCATCAGCCGGGGCAGGTGTTTTAAAAGCTCTTGGTAGCGCCGATTGTGGCGTTGCCCCTGTTCACTCAACGTCTGCTGGACCTGTTCCGCCGCCTGTTGCTGAGTGTTCTCAAGAACGCGTTGATACTGCGCCTCATGGGCTTGTCTGGCCGATTGCAATTGGGCAATGCGCTGCGCCAGCATGGCATGCTGCCGTTGAGAGGACAGGAAGTCTCCCGCGATGACAAACGCCGCTATCGCAAGCTGCGCCGTCAACAGCAGGCTCCACAGGCGAACACGCCGAATTAGCCGCCGACGGCGCCAAGGAAGCAGATTGACCATTGGCATCAGTCATCCCCCGGACGCAGCGCCAATCCGGCCGCGATCGCAAACGTCGACGGCTCCGTCGGCAACGGCGGTTGCTGATAGCTGAATGCCGCCAGCGGCGACCACGGGATCAGCCGTTCCGCGTCACCGATATCCGTATTCGGAACCGACGAACTCAGGTAAACCGGATAATGCGCAGAGGCTGGAAAACGCTCGTCTATCTCGCGGATATAGTCGAATAGCGAGGCATGCTCGCCCGAGTCTTGCGATGTGAACGTACCGAAGTCTAGCGGTTGTCCGACTGGCGAGATCCACAGCCAGCTGTCCTCGAAGCGGTGCAACAGCGGCGCATGGGGAGAAATCCCAACCTGTCTGGCCACACAGCGAAGGGCGCAGGGGCTGATATCCACTACGTCGGCATACAGCCCGGCACGGGCGAGACAGGACAACCATGCTGTTAGCGCGGTCTTCCTCGCAGCCGTCACCAGCACCGTATCGGGAGTGTGCGGGTCGTCTCGATAGTCGAGCGCCAACGCATCCCGACTCACCGGAAGCGTGCGAGACGCCATCTTTTCGATATATCCGCTACGTTCCGGCTCACGCAATCGGGGATCGGGCGCCGCCATTCGCTGCTGAAATATCAGCGCAGGCGGCAGAGCGATGCGCAAAGAAATGAAGCGCGGCAATTCCCGCCGCCATTGATGAAGCACCTCACAAAGTGAGTCTGGATCATGTAGACTACCGGCGCGTAACGTATCGCCCGGCAACGGTAATTGCCACCAGTGGCGCAGTTGCCAGCCATCACGGCGACGTTGCACCGCCAGAGCGCGCACGACGCCATTTTGTATATCCAATCCAACCCGCCAGATGTGGTAAGCCATGTTCGATCTCCTTATCGTCAGCTAAAAGAACGTGTTCTCATTGCTGGCTTACCTTTATACTTAGCGCCCGATTGCTTATAAACTATTCAACCGCTACTGAATGGAAAATCTCAGGTGAAGCTCGTAAAGTATTTATTCATCCTTGCAGTAACTTGCATTCTGCTGGGAGCCGCCTCGCTCTATGGCCTTTATCGCTATATTGAGCCCCAGTTACCCGATGTCGCGACGCTTAAAGACGTCCGTCTGCAAACCCCGATGCAAGTCTACAGCGCCGACGGCGAGCTCATCGCTCAGTTCGGCGAAAAACGCCGTATTCCGTTGCAACTGTCCCAGATCCCGCCCGAGCTGGTACATGCTTTTATCGCTACGGAAGACAGCCGCTTCTACGAACATCACGGTATCGATCCCCAAGGCATCCTGCGTGCGGCGTCGATTGCGATGATGTCAGGCCATGCGTCTCAGGGCGCGAGCACCATCACTCAGCAGCTGGCGCGTAACTTCTTCTTGAGCCCGGAGCGCACCCTGCTGCGTAAGGTGAAAGAGGTCTTTCTCGCCATCCGCATTGAGCAGATGATGACGAAGGATGAAATCCTCGAGCTGTATCTCAATAAGATCTATTTGGGGTATCGCGCGTACGGCGTCGGCTCGGCGGCGCAGGTTTACTTTGGCCGTACGGTGGATCAGCTTACGCTGGGTGAAATGGCGATGATCGCCGGTCTGCCCAAAGCGCCATCGACCTTCAACCCGCTCTACTCATATGACCGCGCGCTTGCCCGCCGCAACGTGGTGTTGTCGCGTATGCTGGATGAAAACTACATCACGCAAGCCCAATACGATCAGGCGCGAAGCGAGAAATTGGAGGCCGACTACCATGCGCCTGAAATCGCTTTCTCCGCGCCATATATGGCGGAAATGGTGCGACAGGAAATGGTGAAACGTTATGGCGACGGCGCCTATAACGACGGCTACAAGGTTTACACCACCATCACCCGGAAACTCCAGCAGGCTGCGGATGATGCCGTACGCAACAATGTGATCGACTACGATATGCGCCACGGTTACCGCGGCGCGGACCAGGAGCTGTGGAAAGTCGGTATACCGGCCTGGCCCGAAAAGAAAATCATTGAAACGCTGAAGAAACTGCCGGTCTACGGGCCACTGCAGCCAGCGGTGGTCACGGCCTCTGCCGCCGATCAGGCCACCGCAATGCTCTCCTCTGGCGAAAAAGTCGTTCTGCCGCTGGAAAGCGTACGCTGGGCGCGCCCATTCAAAACTGACTATCTGCAAGGCGCCATACCGCGACGCGTGACCGATGTGCTGCAGGCGGGCCAGCAGATCTGGGTGCGTAAAGTCGACAACGTCTGGTGGCTGGCTCAGGTGCCTGACGTCAATTCCGCGATGGTGTCTTTAGACCCAAATAACGGCGCGGTCCTGGCGTTGGTGGGGGGCTTCGACTTCAACCAGAGCAAGTTCAACCGCGCCACTCAGGCTTTGCGCCAGATCGGGTCGAACATTAAACCGTTCCTCTACACGGCGGCGATGGATAAAGGGCTGACGCTCGCCACCCTGCTGAACGACGCCCCGATTACCCGCTGGGATCCGGGTGCCGGTTCCGACTGGAGTCCGAAAAACTCCCCGCCGCAGTATGATGGCCCTATCCGACTTCGTCAGGGGCTGGGACAGTCCAAAAACGTTGTGATGGTACGCGCGATGCGCGCGATGGGCGTGGACTATGCGGCCGACTATCTGGAACGCTTCGGTTTCCCGCAGCAGAACATCGTGCATACCGAGTCGCTGGCGCTGGGTGCGGCTGCGTTTACGCCGTTGCAGATGGTTCGCGGTTATTCGGTGATGACGAACGGCGGCTATTTGGTCGACCCGTATTTCATCAGCAAGATCGTTGATGATTTTGGTAATACGCTGTTTGCCGCCGCACCGAAAATCGTCTGCGATAGCTGCAATTTGCCGGTCATTTACGGTGAAACCCAACGGTCGGTCCAGCTCTCTCCAGACTCAATGGAAAATGTCGCCACGTCTCAGGAGCAACCGCAGCCGAACGCCGCGCCGCAGCCCGATCCAATTACGCCGCCGGAAGCAGCGCGACAGGCGAATCAGCCGTATGCGCCGCACGTCATCAGCACGCCGCTGGCTTTCCTAATCAAGGACGCCATGAACAGTAATGTCTTCGGCGAACCGGGCTGGATGGGCACCGGATGGCGCGCAGGAAAAGTGCTGCAACGCCATGACATCGGCGGAAAAACGGGGACAACCAACAATTCCAAGGATGCCTGGTTCTCCGGCTATGGACCGAATATTGTGACGTCCATCTGGATTGGCTTCGACGATCATCGTCGCGATCTGGGGCGCTCAACCCTTTCGGGTGCTATCCGCGATCAAGTTTCCGGTTACGAAGGGGGCGCCAAGAGCGCGCAACCGGCTTGGGATAGCTTCATGAAAGTCGCACTGAGCGGCGTACCGGAGCAAAAAATCTCCCCGCCGCCGGGCATTACCACTGTGACGATCGATCGCAGCACGGGCATGCTGTCCGACGGGGGCGGCAACAGCCGTCAGGAATACTTTATCGACGGGACGCAGCCGACAGAGCACGCGACCCATGATTCCGGTACGACGTTGTACGACGCCGGTAGCGGTCAATCCGAGGAATTATTCTAACTACGTAGCAGGCAGGTGCGCTGAACCCAGCGCGCCTGCTGCCTATCGAAAGGGGGCTATTTCTGAGAGGACGGCGAGAAAAGGTGAGCGTGCGCCAGGAACAGCGCGCTGACATTACGAGCCTCGCGGAAATCTGGCTCCTGCAATAGCGACATCATCTGCGCCTGCGGCCAACGTACGGGGATCAACGGTTCCGGCTCATCGCCCTGTAAGCGCTGAGGATAGAGCCCACGGGCAATGACGATGTGCATTTGGCTGGAAAAATAGGACGGGGCCAGCGTCAACGTCGCCAGCCGTTCGAAGTGCTCCGCACCAAACCCGACTTCTTCCTTCAATTCACGGTCAGCCGCTTCAAATACCGTCTCTCCCGCATCGATCAGCCCTTTGGGAAAGCCCAGTTCATACTGTTCAATCCCCACCGCATATTCGCGGATCAGCAGCAAATCATCGCCAATCATCGGCACAATCATTACCGCTTCCCGGCCAGAAGGACGCATCCGCTCATACACGCGGCGCTCGCCATTACTGAACTCCAGATCCACCGATTCAACATTAAACAGACGTGAGCGGGCTACGGTTTCAACCCCGAGAATTTTGGGTTTTTGCAGGTTATTATCCATAGAAGCCCCGGTTACAGAGGAAATTAGCTGTCGCTGACCGCACAGTAGGGAAAATACTGGTACGCTTCACAGCATGTTCGGAACGGGCATTTTGCGGCAATAGCGTTGTTGCCTGCAACTTTACCATACCAAAGAAACAACATTGCAACACCTTGAACACATAAGCTTTACTCATGTAAACCAGAGAGGCGCCTGGATGAAAAAAAAATAGGATTATCCTCATTTTTGTTCATGTCTGGCCTTGTTAGCATCCAAGGATAAAGACAAGAATGTATAAATTCAGTTAGCAAAGGCAGCCAGCAAAGCTAGATGGGATAACATAGCCTATATATCTTTGCTAGTATCCGAAAAAAACAGAGGAAACCTGACGCTGTTGGATGGTAATGATATGAGTACAATACTCATCATATTGTCTGTATTGTTAACCTGTCTGATTGCGGTAGGGGGTTTCATTGGCTATCGCATGTATCGTCGTTTTCTTTTTGCCAAACGCCTGCCCGTCGTCTCTGGACATCGCCAGCTGACCTCAACGGAACGCAAGGCTGTAGAACATTATTTGGTGTCGAAAGATGCTGACAATACGCTGCCGCTTACCGCGTCGGCGTCTTCCCCGCGTCTGACGCGTTCTCTGCTCAGCAACCGCGTTTACCCCATCACGCACAGCATTACCCGCTATGGGCTCAGCACTGACGCGCCAAATAAATGGCGATACTTCATTGATACGCAAGAAGTTCACCTTCCTCCCAGTTGGGAACAGTACATCACGCAAAATAACGAGATCGAGCTGATCACCACCCGTTCTATGCCGCTGGTGATTTCTCTCAACGGACACTCGATCACGGAATACATCAACAACCACGATTCCTCGAACAACCGCGAACTACCGATTGGCAACGCGTCGATCCTCCCGGAAGAAAACGAACATACCGAGCTACTTTCCGTGCGGAAAGAAACGCGGGAAGAGTACGCCACGCACCGTTCTCGCGGCCTGAAAGACGCCGCCGTGCTGTGTTGCGCCTTCTTACTGTTGGTCTTCAGCCTCAATAGCCCGCTGGCGGTACTGCCGTGGCTGGCGGGCACCGCCTGTCTGTTGGCCGCATGGGGCTGCTGGCAGCTATTTCGTTCACCCCGAGAAAAAGAGCTACAGGACGTCCACTGTCTGAACGGTACGCCGCAGTGTCTGGGGCTTTTTGGCGAATCGAACCAGAGCCGTCTGGGCAATATCTCCCTCGGCAATATCGATCTGATTTACCCCCCGCACTGGCAACCCTATATCGGCCACGATTTGGGGAAAAAGACCGATGTGGATATCTATCAAAACCGGCAGGTCGTGCGGCAGGGAAAATATCTGTCGCTGCACAATGAAGTAAAAAACTTTCCCTTGCAGAAACGCGGCAAGAATCTGGTGCTGGCCTGCGGCGCGCTGTGCAGCGTGCTGCTGCTGTTGAGTTACGTGCCGCTCGATCTCCCGCTCAAGCTCAGCCTTGCCTGGATTAAAGGCGCGAACAACATCAAGGTCACACAGGTCGATGAACTGGAACGCATGCCGCTCCATGTCGGCGATACATTGCAGGTGCACGGCACCGGCATGTGTTACGTCCCCCCGTGGATCATGGTCCCAATCCTCCCAGCACGTCGGCTTTCCAGCCCTTCGATTGCTCTGCCATCTACTGGAATAAAGCCGACCCGCTGCCGCTGCCTGAATCCGACATCATCGAAAAAACTATCGCCTTGCGCGCCACGGTTAACGACCAGCTGCATCCTTCAACGAATGGCGACGGGGCCAGCTCACCATTAGCCAGCGCGATCCAGAAGTCCGGCATGATTCTGCTGAACGACTTTTCCGACATCGTACTGAAAACCGAAGACTTGTGCGCAAAGGAAGAGGATTGTACGCGTCTTAAAAACGCGCTGATTAACCTCGGCAACGTGAAAAGCTGGAATGTGCTGGTCAGGCGCGCCAGCTCCGGCGCGCTGAAAGGCACTAGCGTCATCCTGCGCCCCGTGAGTGCCGAAACATTGGATACGCTGGTCAACAACGCCACGGACTATTTTTATTTGCAGGAGCTTCGCAACGCCACCAATACGTTGAATAGCCCACCGCCAGCGGGTTTCCTTATCCGCAGCGATGAAGGCAACCAGTTCGTCACGCATCCAGAACCCATGACGTCGTTGCCGGAGTATCGACCGGCGGAACAGTGGCAGGAACTGCAACGTCTGTCCGCGATGTTGCTGCACACATCATTCGAAGCCAGCGGCGTCATCACCGCCATTTCTTTGGATGCCAACGGCACTCGCCATATTTCGCTTCATAGCGAACCCGATGCGGTCACGCTGTGGCGTTACCTCGGCAGTTGCGTACTGCTTCTGCTGTTTACGAGCGTGTTCATCATTAACGTCGCACAACTGGTCATGAAGCATCGTCGCAGCAAACAGCGCATCGCCGATATCCAACAGTACTACGCCAAATATCTCGCGCCAGAAACCTCAGCGACGCCTGCATTACACGGCAGCGTTTCCCGTCCGTCATGAAATCCTTCGCCTTAAACCGGTATACTGACGGACAAATTCCCTCAGCCTGATGACCGCCTCCGGCGGCAATGGCCTCTTTGCCGGAGTGATAATGATTTCCGAACTTGATTGGAATGAGATAGATACCGTGCTGTTGGACATGGACGGCACTTTGCTTGACCTCGCTTTCGACAGCTATTTCTGGCTGCAACTGGTGCCGCAAGCACTCAGCGAAAGGCGCAGCATCTCGCTGGAAGAAGCAAAATCGCAGATGGCGCACGAATACCAGTCCGTTCAGCATACGCTCAACTGGTACTGCTTCGACTACTGGAGCCAACAGCTGGATCTGGATATACGTCAGATGACGCGGGACATCGCTTCACGCGCCCGGCTTCGGGACGATACCGCGCCTTTTCTCCGCGCATTGAGAGACAGTGGTCGCCATACGGTTTTGCTGACGAACGCCCATCCGCACAGCCTGTCGGTTAAAATTGAACGTACCGGGCTCGATCAGCACCTTGATTTATTGCTTTCCACCCATACTTATGGCTTTCCGAAAGAAGATCAGCGTTTATGGCAGGCGGTACAAGCTCAAATCGGATTCGACCCCGCGCGAACCTTGTTTGTGGATGACAGCGAACCCATTTTGGACGCGGCTAAGACATTCGGGATCGGCTACTGTCTGGGCGTCAGCAACCCGGACTCCAGTCTGTCCGAGGAAAAAACGTTCCATCGTCATCCGGCGATCAACGATTACCGGACGCTGATCCCCGCCTTCACAGGCGCCACCGGTTTTTGAGGAGCATATATGAGCAAAGCCAGCCAGCATGAAGACACCAGCGCTGTCCGGCTGGACAAGTGGCTGTGGGCGGCACGGATTTACAAAACCCGCGCCGTCGCCCGCGATATGGTCGAAGGCGGCAAAGTTCACTATAACGGTCAGCGCAGCAAGCCCAGCAAACTGGTCGAGCTGAATGCAGAACTCAAACTACGTCAGGGCAACGACGAACGCACCATCGTGATTCTGGAGATCTGCGCACAGCGCCGGTCCGCACCTCAGGCGCAGGCGATGTATCAGGAAACCGAGGTCAGTATCGAAAAACGGGAAAACATGGCGCAGGCAAGAAAAATGAACGCGCTGTCCATGCCCCACCCCGACCGTCGCCCAGATAAAAAAGAGCGCCGGGATTTGATTAAATTTAAATACAGCGATGCGGAATAATCCGCCGTCGCCGCGAGAAAATATTATGTCCACACACGATCAATTACACCGTTACCTGTTCGAAAGCCACGCTGTCCGTGGTGAACTGGTTACGGTCAGCGACACGCTCCAGCAGGTCCTGGAGAACCACGACTACCCGGCTCCCGTGCAAACGCTGCTCGGCGAACTACTGGTCGCCACCAGCCTGCTGACCGCGACGCTGAAATTCAACGGCGACATCACGGTTCAGCTACAGGGCGATGGTCCGCTGAAGCTGGCCGTCATCAATGGCAACAACGCTCAACAGATGCGCGGAGTGGCTCGCCTGCAGGGAGATATCGCGCCTGAAAGTTCGCTGCACGATATGATCGGCAACGGCTATCTGGTGATCACCATCACCCCGACCGAAGGCGAGCGCTATCAGGGCGTTGTCGGGCTTGAAGGCGATACGCTGGCAGCCTGCCTGGAAAACTACTTCCTGCAGTCAGAACAGCTGCCGACGCGCCTGTTTATCCGCACTGGCGAGCACGACGGTAAACCGTGCGCCGCCGGTATGCTGCTACAGGTGCTGCCGGCTCAGGAAGGCAGCCGCGACGACTTCGACCATCTATCTCAGTTGACGACGACGGTAAAAGGCGAAGAGCTGTTCTCTCTGCCCGCGAATGAGGTGCTGTACCGCCTGTATCATCAGGAAGAGGTGACGGTATACGAGCCGCAGCCGGTCAGCTTCCATTGCCACTGCTCACGCGAGCGCTGTGAGAATGCTTTGCTGACGCTGTCGGAAAGCGAAGTCGACGATATTCTGGCGCAGGACGGCAACATCGACATGCATTGCGATTACTGCGGAAGCCATTACCTCTTCAACGCGGCCGACATCGACGAGATTCGCCAGTCTGCCTCGCGCACTAACCTGCACTAATCCCACCGTTTCAAAGGGCGCCTGACGCGCCCTTTCTTTTCAATCTGTGCTCAGTATCACATTTTCATTACTTTTGCGTCACAGGAATAAGCAAAGTTATTAAAGAATTTATTTAATTTTATGATAGTTCTCGTAGTTAAAATAAGCTCTGGCCCTACACTATTAGGCAGTAGGACAATACCCATTGAGGAGTAGCCACATGGAGATTAACGGCCAGATGTCACAAGCGCTTTCCGCTTACGGCATTCACGATATCCGCGAACACGTCTATAACCCGAGCTACGATTTACTGTTTGAAGAAGAAACATCCCCTACATTAGAAGGTTATGAACGCGGCATCGAAACTGAGCTAGGTGCGGTCGCCGTCAACACCGGTATTTTCACCGGTCGTTCTCCGAAAGATAAATATATCGTCCGTGATGACATGACCCGCGATACCGTCTGGTGGGCCGATCAAGGCACCGGCAAGAATGACAACCATCCGCTCAGTCAGGACGTCTGGCTGCAGTTGAAACAACTGGTCGGCGAACAACTCTCCGGGAAACGCCTTTTTGTCGTCGATGCCTACTGCGGCGCTAACCCCGACAGCCGACTGAAGGTCCGTTTCATTACCGAAGTCGCCTGGCAGGCGCACTTCGTGAAAAACATGTTTATCCGTCCCAGCGAAGAAGAGCTGCGCGACTTCGTCCCCGATTTCACCGTGCTGAACGGCGCCAAGTGCACCAATCCGCACTGGCAGGAACAAGGGCTGAACTCGGAGAACTTCGTCGCCTTTAACCTCACCGAAGGCATCCAGCTGATCGGCGGAACATGGTACGGCGGCGAAATGAAGAAGGGGCTGTTCGCTATCATGAACTACCTGCTGCCGCTGAAAGGCATCGCCTCCATGCACTGCTCCGCCAACGTCGGCGAAGCGGGCGACGTGGCGGTCTTTTTCGGCCTCTCCGGTACGGGTAAAACCACGCTATCCACCGATCCAAACCGCCAGCTGATCGGCGATGACGAACACGGCTGGGACGACGACGGCGTCTTCAACTTCGAAGGCGGCTGCTACGCCAAAACCATCAGGCTCTCGCAGGAAGCCGAACCGGATATCTACGGCGCGATTAAACGCGACGCGCTGCTGGAAAACGTGACCGTGCGCGCAGACGGCAGCATCGACTTCGATGATGGGTCGAAAACCGAAAACACCCGGGTGTCCTACCCGATCGATCACATTGTGAATATCGTTAAACCGGTTTCCAAAGCGGGTCATGCCACCAAGGTGATTTTCCTGACGGCTGACGCGTTCGGCGTGCTGCCGCCGGTGTCTCGCCTGACGTCCGATCAGACGCAATACCACTTCCTGTCCGGCTTCACCGCCAAACTGGCTGGAACAGAGCGCGGCATTACAGAGCCGACGCCGACATTCTCCGCCTGCTTCGGCGCCGCCTTCCTCACGCTGCATCCCACGCAGTATGCCGAAGTGCTGGTGAAACGGATGCAGGCCTCCGGCGCACAGGCTTATCTGGTGAATACCGGTTGGAACGGCACGGGCAAACGCATTTCCATCAAGGATACGCGGGGTATCATCGCCGCCATTCTGAATGGCAGTATCGAAGAGGCGGAAACGAAAACGTTGCCTATCTTCAACCTGTCTATCCCAACCGCGCTCGCCGGTGTGGACCCGTCGATTCTGGATCCGCGCGACACCTATGACAGCGCCACTCAGTGGGAAGCGAATGCCCAGGATCTGGCCCAACGCTTTATCGCCAACTTCGACAAATACACCGATACCCCGGCGGGTGCCGCGTTGGTCGCCGCCGGTCCGAAGATCTGATACGTCATAAGCTAAACCATCACAAATGCCTGCAACCGCAGGCATTTTTTTTACCCAACAGACGGCGGCGGAACGTCGAGTATCCCCCGTACCCGACGTAGGCCAGCTACGCGATGGTGTGGCATCTCCGGAAGGGGGTTTGCAAAAGAAAAGCAGATGCAAGGAGATAACGCCGTTCCCAAGCTCAAGAACGCCCTAACGATAATGAAAGGATAAGCCGGGAAACGAGCCTAACGAAGCGAAATACGCTTGAGGTATCGCCGGTCGGGAAACCGGCGATACAGGGGGAAAAACCTGCACTTTACGCGCTGGGGAGATTATCCGCGGCGGTGGGTTCAAGCGCCGTTCTGGCGTAGGTCAGCGGCAGGTAGACTCTGACCAGCAGTCCTCCCCGTTCGCTACTGCCCACTTCCAGCGAACCATGATGCGCATCGATGATACGCTGCACGATAGCCAGCCCCAGGCCGGTGCCGCTGGTGCTGCGCGCGCTGTCGCCGCGGACAAACGGCTGAAACAGATGTTTGAGATCTTCGGGGGCGATGCCTTCGCCGTCATCCTCCACCTGGAACCAGGCACGTTGAAGTTCGCTGCCGCTGCTGACACGAATCCAGCCATTACCGTAGCGCGTCGCGTTGACCACCAGATTTAGCGCCGCGCGCTTGATAGACAGAGGACTGGCGTTGACCATCAGTTCGCCGTCCCAAAACTCGCTGTCGATCTCACGTTCGTAACCGCTTTCCGAAGCGACCACCTCACCCAGAATAGTGTTGAGGTCGGCGATCTCCATCTGCATTTCCTGACCGGTACGCAGATAGTCGATGAACTGTTCGATGATGGCGTTGCACTCTTCGATATCCTTATTGATCGACTCCGCCAGATACTCATCCTCTTTGTCCATCATCTCCGTCGCCAGACGAATACGGGTGAGCGGCGTTCGCAAATCGTGGCTGACGCCCGCCATCAGTAAGGTGCGGTCGTCCGCAAGAAGCTTGACGCCTGCCGCCATCTGGTTGAACGCACGGGTCACCGATCGCACTTCGGACGCGCCATACTCCCGCAGAGGCGGCGGAATTATGCCTTTCCCGACTTGAAGCGCGGCGTGTTCCAATTCCACCAACGGTCGGTTCTGCACCCGGATAAACAGCCAGGCACCGCCGATCACCAACAGCATAATCGCCAGGGTATACCGGAAGAGCGGCGAGAAATCGCCCTGATGAATTTCGGTCAGCGGCACGCGCACCCAGATGTCGGGAGACAGCCAGGTTTTCAGCCACACGACCGGTGTATTTTTGCTGACTTCGACCCGCACTTCCGTCGGGCCGCCCAGCTGCTGCGCCATCTGCTGGCTCAGAAACTGATAGTGCTGCGCCCAGCGCAACCCACTCTCTTCCGCGGCGGCATTGGTGTACAGCGAAATGCCCAGCTCCCGGTAGATCTCACGCCGAAAGGCAGGTGGCACTTCCAGCGTAGAACCGTCTTCCAGCTGCAACTTGTCGGTCATCAACATCCTGACCTCATAGGCCAGCACCTTGTTGAACTGCTGCAAACTCGGCAGGATCGCGAAGTTCAGCACGACAAGATAGGTGGTCACCAGACTGACGAACAGCAGGGTGACAATCAGCAACAGCGTACGGGCGAAGGAGCTACGCGGAGAGAAGCGCCAGCGTCTCATGCCTTACTGCCGTCCGGGACGAAGACGTAGCCCAGACCCCAAACGGTCTGAATATAACGCGGGTGCGCCGGATCTTCCTCGACCATGCGGCGCAGGCGGGAAATCTGGACGTCAATGGAGCGCTCCATCGCGCTGTATTCGCGACCACGGGCCAGATTCATCAGCTTATCGCGAGACAAAGGCTCACGCGGATGGCTGACCAGCGCTTTCAATACGGCAAACTCGCCGCTGGTCAGCGGCATCGGCTCGTCGTCGCGGAACATTTCCCGCGTCCCCAGGTTCAGCTTGAATTTGCCGAAAGCGACAATCGCTTCTTCCTGAGACGGCGCGCCCGGCAGTTCGTTAGCCTGACGGCGCAGCACCGCACGGATACGGGCCAGCAGTTCACGCGGGTTGAACGGCTTCGGAATATAGTCGTCCGCGCCGATTTCCAGCCCAACGATACGATCCACCTCTTCCCCTTTCGCGGTCACCATGATGATCGGCATCGGGTTGCTTTGGCTACGCAAGCGGCGGCAAATAGACAGGCCGTCTTCGCCCGGCAGCATCAGGTCCAGCACCATCAGGTGGAATGACTCACGCGTTAGCAGACGATCCATCTGTTCCGCGTTGGCGACGCTGCGTACCTGAAACCCTTGTTCAGTCAGATAACGTTCTAATAACGCACGCAGACGCATATCGTCATCAACGACCAGAATTTTGTAATTCTCTTGCATTTTATTCTCCAAAGACGGGATGAACGCCTATGTTGATATTGTTCAAAACTTGTTAAACACTGGACAATCTTTTCTGGTATATATTCTAATCATAATTGTTACAAACCATATAAAAATACGTTGTAATCAAACATTTCCTTTGTCCATATTCGAAGATAATGACATATAGACAATATTAATTCCGTTATCGTTGATAGACGATTCGTCGTAACACCAGATTTAATAACATAGATTTTTAACCGAGACGTATGAAAACCGATCTTATTACCCGAGAAGGATATGAGTCCCTGCATCAGGAGCTCAATTACCTGTGGAAAGAGCGCCGACCGGAAATCACAGAAAAAGTCGCCTGGGCCGCCAGTCTGGGCGACCGTAGCGAAAACGCCGACTACCAGTACAACAAACGTCTACTGCGTGAGATCGACCGACGCGTCCGCTACCTGCGCAAGCGTCTGCAGGTAGTGCGCGTGGTGGATTACTCGCCGCAGCAGGACGGCAAGGTCTTTTTCGGCGCGTGGGTCGAGGTAGAAAACGAAGACGGCGACGTAAAGCTGTTCCGCATCGTCGGTCCGGATGAAATCTACGGCCGCAAGGACTACATCTCCATCGATGCGCCGATGGCGCGGGCGCTGCTGAAAAAAAGCGTCGACGAAGAGGCGGAGGTCCCGACGCCGACCGGGAGAAAAACTTGGTACATCAATAAAATCGCCTATGGTACGACAACCCCGTAGCGCCATTAACACGCATCCGCTTTCCACATATTCTCGCCGGGCGGATGCGTGAAAAGACATCGCTACCGCCAACGATAAAGTACCTGAGCGATGAATTCCCCGACGCCCGTTTCACGTTAGAAAATAATCCTCTCTCCGCGGAAAAACGTTTTTTTCAACGTCGCCGACACCTGTTATTTACGCTGACAGCGAAATAAAACGCGCAATATTGCGCCGCTGAATCACGTTATTTTTTCGGCAATAAAAGAACGCCCAGCACGCCGCAGAAAAAGCAAAATTACCGGTTTAATCTAGTCTGAAATATATGTGTCATTTTTATCACTTACCGTGACGCTTGTTGATCATGGAGATCCGAATATGTTCAGCTTAGACACCTTATTGCAGGATCTGGCTCCGCATAGACACACGCCGACCTGGCAACGCACGGTATTACGAACGCTGTTATTTGAGCAGGAAATGCAGCAGTTCGCCCAACGCAATCCCCACCTACGGGGGCTCGATCTGGTAGAAGAGATACTGGACTATTTCGACCTCAACTGTGAAATGGTCGAAGGCGATTTGGAAAACATCCCCAGCCACGGTCCGGTGGTTCTGGTGGCGAATCATCCCATCGGCTCGCTGGACGGACTCGCCCTGCTGCGCCATGTCGCCAGCGTGAGGCCGGATGTCCGTATCGTCGCCAGCCAGCTGCTTTCCTACGTAGAACCGCTGAAATCGCTGTTCTTCTCCGTCGACAACTTCAGTAACCGCACCAACCGTCAGCAAATCGCCAATATTCAAAATCATCTCAATCAGGATGGCGCCGTCATTCTGTTTCCGGCCGGAGAAGTATCGCGCATCAGTTTGCATGGCATTCGCGACGGCCACTGGCACAGCGGATTTATCCGGATGGCGGCCAAAGCGCGCGCGCCGATTGTTCCGATTCACATCAAGGGCCGCAACAGCGGACTGTTTTACCTTTCCTCCCTGATTTATCGCCCGTTATCCACGCTGCTACTGGTGAGAGAGATGTTTCATCAGCGCGGCAATAAATTAAGCCTGCGCATCGGCCCGCAAATCCCCTACTCGACCTGGAGTCAGGGTGAATGGCAGGCCAACGATATGGCGGCTCGTTTCCGTCGCCATGTCTACCGTTTAGGTCAGGGCAAGCCGGGCTGCTTCGCCGGAGAGAAGCCAATCGCGCTGCCGGAAGATCGGTCGCGGCTGAAACAGGCGCTGACCGAATGCGACGTGCTGGGCACCACCCCGGACGGTAAAACGATTTATCTCTATCAGCGCAAAGACGAAGACTATTCGCCGATCCTGCGCGAACTGGGCCGACTGCGTGAAATCGCCTTCCGCGCCGTCGGCGAAGGCTGTGGGCTGAGACGCGATCTGGACCATTTCGACGACCACTATCTCCATTTGGTGCTTTGGGATGAAGAGAAGCTGGATATCGTGGGGGCCTACCGTTTCACCACCACCGCCCACCGGGATCCGCATCAGCTGTACAGCCATAATCTGTTTCAGTACGGCAGCGAGATGGAGACGATACTGGCCAACGGCATTGAGCTGGGACGCAGCTTCATTCAGCCCAAGTATTGGGGCAAGCGCGGACTGGAATATCTGTGGCTGGGTATCGGCGCTTATGTGGCGCGCTATCCGCAGTACCGTTATCTGTTCGGCCCGGTGTCACTCTCCGGCACGCTGCCCATTGCCGCCCGGGATCTGCTGGTGGCGTTCTATCGGCTGTATTTCCCACCGCGTCAGCCGCTGGCTCGCTCGCGACGCCCTTACCCGGCATCGTTGCCGGATGTGCTGAAGCAGTTCGAGGGGAACGACTACCCGCAAGACCTCACGCGCCTCAAGAGTATGCTCAACAACCTCGGCTGCGCGATCCCCACGCTTTACAAGCAGTATTCCGAGCTCAGTGAAACCGGCGGCGTACAATTCATCGATTTCGGTATCGACCCGGACTTCAACAACTGCATCGACGGACTGGTGCTGGTGGACCTACAGCAGCTTAAGCCCTCTCGTTACCAACGTTATATTGCGCCGTTCGCTGTGGAACCCGTGATCCACGACGCGCCAGCAAGCGACAAAACCGACGCGCTGGGCTAACCGAGACACAAAGCAGGTACAGGGACTCGGTTACCTGCCCAGGCCCGGTGCTTTTCCTTTTTGCTCAGACATATACCGCTCAGACACCTGACGCCAGGCTGACAATCACAACATCAGTTCACAATTTTGACCATCCCAGCGCGCCCGTGCGGCGCGTTATTCATCTACGCTTTTTTGTACAGATACTGCCCATCGAAGAGATGCCCACGTTGTCATAAGGAGCGAAAGCCTATGAAGCAAACCGTTGCCGATTTCGTAGCAAAAACGCTGGAAAGCGCCGGAGTCAAACGTATTTGGGGAGTCACCGGAGATTCACTGAACGGACTCAGCGACAGCCTGAACCGCATGGGCACCCTCGAATGGATGCCCACCCGTCACGAAGAGGTCGCCGCTTTCGCCGCTGGCGCCGAAGCGCAATTGACCGGAGAACTGGCCGTTTGCGCAGGCTCTTGTGGCCCAGGTAACCTTCATCTGATTAACGGACTGTTCGACTGCCACCGAAACCACGTCCCGGTGCTCGCCATCGCCGCGCACATCCCTTCCAGTGAGATCGGCAGCAACTATTTTCAGGAAACTCACCCGCAGGAGCTGTTCCGTGAATGCAGCCACTATTGCGAACTGATTTCCAATCCTGAACAGCTTCCGCAAGTGCTGGCTATCGCCCTCCGCAAAGCGATCCTCAATCGTGGGGTGTCGGTGATTGTGCTGCCCGGCGACGTCGCGCTGAAACCTGCGCCCGAAGGCGCATCGACGGATTGGTATCCTATTCCGGCGCCGCGCGTGCTGCCGGAGGACAGCGAGCTGCACAAGCTGGCCGAACTGTTGAACGAATCCAAAAATATCACTCTGATGTGCGGCAACGGCTGCGCGGATGCGCACGATGACGTCGTACAGTTGGCCGCCACGCTACAAGCGCCGGTCGTCCACGCGCTGCGGGGCAAAGAGTACATCGAATACGACAATCCCTACAGCGTTGGCATGACCGGGCTCATCGGCTTTTCATCCGGCTACCACGCAATGATGAACGCCGACACGGTGTTGCTGCTGGGAACCCAATTCCCCTACCGCGCGTTCTATCCGACGGATGCCAAAATTATCCAGATCGACATCAATCCCGGCAGCATCGGCTCCCACTGCCGCGTCGATATGGCGCTGCTGGGCGACATCAAATCGACCCTGACGGCGCTGCTGCCGCTGCTGGATCAGAAGGACGACCGCCACTTCCTTGATAAAGCGCTGAAACACTATGTCGAGGCGCGTAAAGGACTGGACGATCTGGCGACGCCGAACGACAAACAGGAGATCCACCCTCAATATCTCGCCCAGCAAATCAGCCACTATGCCAGCGAAGACGCCATCTTCACCTGCGACGTGGGCACACCCACCGTTTGGGCCGCGCGTTACCTGAAAATGAACGGCAAACGCCGCCTGATCGGTTCCTTCAGCCACGGTTCGATGGCTAACGCGATGCCTCAGGCGCTGGGCGCACAGTCGGTCGATCCTAACCGACAGGTGGTGTCATTCAGCGGCGACGGCGGCTTTACCATGCTGATGGGCGATTTCCTGTCCGTCGCGCAGCTCAAACTGCCGGTGAAAATCGTGGTGTTTAATAACAGCGTACTGGGATTCGTCGCGATGGAGATGAAGGCGGGCGGCTATCTGACGGATGGCACCGAACTGCACAATCCCAACTTCGCGGACATCGCCAACGCCTGCGGCATCAAGGGCATCCGTGTGGAGAAAGCGTCCGAGCTGAACGCCGCGCTGGAAGAGACTTTCGCCCACGACGGCCCGGTGCTGCTGGATGTCGTGACCGCCACGGACGAACTGGTGATGCCGCCGGAAATCAAGCTGGAACAGGCCAAGGGCTTTAGCCTGTACATGCTGCGCGCCATCATCAACGGGCGCGGCGACGAGGTGATCGATCTGGCGAAAACCAACTGGCTGCGCTAGCGGGCCGCTAGCGCAAGACGGTCAGTCGTTTAAGGCGGAACGGAAGTCCCGCAGCGGCTGGCCGTTATACACCTGCCGGGGGCGATAGAGGGTCAGCCCCTGCTCATGCATCTCCTTCCAATGGGCGATCCAACCGCTAGTGCGCCCTACGGCGGCAATGACCGGGAACATCGCTGGCGGAAGCTTCATCGCCTTGAGGATCACCGCTGTATAGAAATCGGCGCTGGGGTAGAGTCGATGCTCAAGGAAATAGGCATCGGTCAATGCCACATGCTCCAGTTCCATCGCCACCTGCAGCAAGTCGTCGGCCATCCCCAGTTCATTCAGCACTTCATAGCAGGTTTTACGCAGGATCGCCGCGCGGGGATCAAAATGGTGATACACGGAGTTGCCGAATCCCATCAGTTGCATCGCGCTACCGCCCTCCTTCGCCCGACGCACAAATTCAGGAACGCGATCCACCGTTTTAATCTCGCCCAGCATTCGCATACAGGCTTCGTTCGCGCCGCCGTGTCGCGGCCCCCACATGGACGCCAGCCCTGCCGCGATACAGGCGAACGGGTTGGCGCCGGACGACCCGGACGCCCGGACCGCCATCGTCGACGGACACTGCCCGTGGTCGGCATGCAGGATCAGAATACGGTTCATCGCCCGTTCGAGGACGGGGTTCACCTCATAGGTTTCCGCCTGAATGGAGAACAGCATGTGCATGAAATTCGCGGTATAAGAGAGCGAATTCCGTGGATAAACCGCAGGCTGCTCAATGGAATATTTGTAGCTCATGGCGGCCAATGTCGGCATCTTCGAGAGCAGCCGCACGGCCGCCAGTTCCCGGTGTTCGGGTTCTTCCACGTTCAGCACATCGTGATAGAACGCCGCCAGCGCCCCGACGACGGCGCACATCAGCGCCATCGGATGAGAGTCCCGGCGGAAGCCGCTGCACATTCGGCTAATCTGCTCGTGGATCAGCGTGTGACGGGTGATCGTCTCCGAAAAGGCATCGTACTCCTTCCGTGAAGGCGCTTCGCCGTGCAGCAGGATAAAGCAGACCTCAAGGAAATCGCACTGTTCCGCCAGCTGTTCGACGGGGAATCCACGATGCAGCAGCACGCTGTCGACAGGATCGATATAGGTGATCGCGGACTCGCAGCCTGCCGTGTTGGCGAAGCCGGGATCGAAGCTGCATAGATCTTTATCGCCCAACGGGCGGACATCCACCGCCTCTCTTCCCATCACGCCGCGGCGAATCTCCAGCGTGATCTCCTCCTGCCCGCTCATCGTCAGCGTGGATGTTTTTACTGTCATGCCTCAATCTCCCGACCGAATGAACGCACTTACCCCGTCATACTGGCGTAGGCGGTCTAAAATCATTATGGCATCGCTGCCCCTTGTTCAATTAATACGCTAATTCAGCGTTAAGTCACAACAATCTGGCGGAATTTTGATGCAGGTAAACGTTCGCCGCAGCCCGCTGGCGCGCCGCGTCTGCGTCGGCTGGCATTTTTCGCCGTCAATCCGTATAACTATCGCAAGCTTTTACACCCCTTAATTGAAGACGAGTGATATCAACCTCATGAATGCCTCATTAAGCCATATCATCGCCCAGGAGCTGAGCGCCCGCACCGAGCAGGTCAGCGCTGCGGTTCAACTGTTGGACGAGGGAAATACCGTCCCTTTCATCGCCCGTTATCGTAAAGAAGTGACCGGCGGACTGGATGATACGCAGCTGCGTCAGCTGGAAGCCCGGCTGGGTTATCTGCGCGAGTTGGAAGATCGTCGCCAGACTATTCTGAAATCCATCGACGATCAGGGAAAACTCACCGACGATTTGGCGCAGTCCATTCGCACCACGCTCAGCAAAACCGAGCTGGAAGATCTCTACCTGCCGTATAAACCCAAGCGCCGCACGCGCGGTCAGATTGCTATCGAGGCGGGCCTTGAGCCGCTGGCGGACAGCCTATGGAACGACCCGTCCCAGACGCCGGAAAACGCCGCTGAAGCCTATATTGACGCCGACAAAGGCGTGGCCGACGTCAAAGCCGCGCTGGACGGCGCGCGCTACATCCTGATGGAGCGTTTCTCCGAAGACGCCGCCCTGCTGGCGAAGGTACGTGACTACCTGTGGAAAAACGCGCATCTGGTCTCCCGGATGGCGGAAGGCAAAGAGGAAGAAGGCGCGAAGTTCCGCGACTATTTCGACCATCACGAGCCTATCGCGCAGGTGCCGTCCCACCGCGCGCTGGCGATGTTTCGCGGTCGCAACGAAGGCATTCTGCAACTGGCGCTCAACGCCGATCCACAGTTCGATGAACCGCCGCGCGAAAGCTACTGCGAGCAGATCATCATCGACCATCTGGGCCTGCGGCTGAACAACGCCCCTGCCGACGGCTGGCGTCGCGCGGTCGTCAACTGGACCTGGCGTATCAAGGTGTTGATGCATCTGGAAACCGAGCTGATGAGCAGCGTGCGCGAAAAAGCCGAAGACGAAGCCATCAACGTGTTTGCCCGCAACCTGAACGATCTATTGATGGCCGCGCCTGCCGGAATGCGCGCCACGATGGGGCTGGACCCCGGCCTGCGCACCGGCGTTAAAGTCGCGGTCGTGGACGCCACCGGCAAACTGGTCGCGACCGACACCATCTATCCGCATACCGGTCAGGCCGCGAAGGCCGCCGCCAGCGTCGCTGCGCTTTGCATAAAGCATCAGGTGGAGTTGGTCGCCATCGGTAACGGCACCGCCTCACGCGAAACCGAGCGTTTCTTCCTCGATACCCAGAAACAGTTCCCGGCCATCAACGCTCAGAAGGTGATCGTCAGCGAAGCGGGCGCTTCGGTGTACTCCGCCTCCGAGCTGGCCGCGCTGGAATTCCCGAATCTCGATGTCTCGCTGCGCGGAGCGGTTTCCATTGCCCGCCGACTGCAAGACCCGCTGTCCGAGCTGGTGAAGATTGAACCGAAATCCATCGGCGTCGGCCAATACCAGCACGATGTCAGCCAGACGCTGCTGGCTAAAAAGCTGGATGCCGTGGTGGAAGACTGCGTGAACGCCGTCGGGGTGGATCTGAATACCGCCTCCGTGCCGCTGTTGACCCGCGTCGCGGGCCTGACCCGCATGATGGCGCAGAACATCGTCAACTGGCGCGACGAGAACGGCCGCTTCCTTAACCGTGCGCAACTGTTGAAAGTCAGCCGTCTCGGCCCTAAAGCTTTTGAACAATGCGCCGGATTCCTGCGCATCAACCACGGCGACAATCCGCTGGATGCCTCCACGGTTCACCCGGAAGCCTATCCGGTGGTGGAACGCATTCTGGCCGCCACCGAGCAGAAACTGCAGGAGCTGATGGGCGACTCCACGGCGCTGCGCTCGCTAAAAGCCAGCGAATTCACCGACGAACGCTTTGGTATTCCTACTGTGACCGACATCATCAAAGAGCTGGAAAAACCGGGGCGCGACCCGCGTCCTGAGTTCAAAACCGCCAGCTTCGCCGAAGGCGTAGAGACGATGAACGATCTGCTGCCGGGCATGATCTTGGAAGGCGCCGTCACCAACGTCACCAACTTCGGCGCCTTCGTGGATATCGGCGTTCATCAGGATGGGCTGGTGCATATCTCCTCGCTGGCGAACCGCTATGTGGAAGATCCGCATACGGTGGTCAAAGCTGGCGATATCGTCAAGGTGAAGGTGTTGGAAGTGGATTTGCAGCGTAAACGCATTGCGCTGACGATGCGTCTGGATGAGCAGCCGGGAGAAACCGGCGCGCGTCGCGGCGGTCAAGACTCAGCGCAGCCGCGCAAACCGTCCGCCAACAAACCGCGTCCGCGTGCGGCCAGCACATCGGCTGGCAACAGTGCGATGAGCGACGCGCTGGCGGCGGCGTTCAAAAAACGCTAACGCGACTAAGAGGGAGCACGCGACAGGCGTTCTCCCTCTGCGTTCAGGGTCGTCAATAATCCCCTATAATCTCCTAGTCCCATCACGCAAGGCAGCTTCAGCTTGCCGGCGACAATGCCAAACGCCCCGTCGTGGCTCATATCCAAACCCGCACAGTAGCAACACGCTGCATCGGTTCATTGCCGCTCGCACCACACTGCTCGTCAGGCCGCCTTTCAAAGACTTGATGATCGTGCCGTTGTCGAAAATGATATCCCGGAGATGGCGGCGAGTACGTCAGCATGTGAAGGTTTTCCTGAACGTGCTCGTTGAACGAATCGGTTTCGGTGAGGGAGAGGAGAACGTCAGATGAGAAAATATCGCCCGGCGAGCGCTCGCATCCTCCTGAAAACCGATGCGGCCCACACGGGCGATCGTGAAAGACGAATTACGCTTCCCGCAGCGCCTGCGCCGGAGAGTGTCGCCAGGACAGCATCGCAGGAACGGTCAATACCACCGCCGCGATGACCAGCAGTAGCAGCGCGAACTGAATGTCCTCCTCGCCGAGCGTGACCGGCAGCACAAAGCCGCTTTTCTCACTCATCACGACGGCGATCGCTTTCGCCGCCAGATAGCCCAGCCCGACGCCCGCTAGAATGCCTGCGCCGACCAGCAGCATCAGTCCGGACCAGACCAGTAAAAAGATTCCGGAACGCGGTGCGCCAAAGGCGCGCAGCGCGCCAATCTGTCTGCGGCGCTGATGCAGATGCAACACGGCGACCATCGCGACGGCAATGCCCACCAGCCCCTGGGTGCCCATCGCCACGTAATCCAGCAGCAGACGGATATCCCCCAGAATGCCGTAGAGTTTCACCAAAACCTCGCCGGGAAAGACCGCCAGCGTGCTGTCCGTACGGAACTGGGCGCGCAGTTGATAAGCCCCGGCAATGCTTTTCGGTTTAACCACGATGGCGGGTACGCCCGCGGGCATCCCGGCGTGATGCTCCTCCGCTTCGTCGCCATCGTGATGATGTTCGCCCTCTTCGTCGTGTTCATGTCCCGGCACGGCGATGCCATGCACCCGCCAGACCGCCGTGACCGGCACCAGTATGGCGCGATCCCAGGCGCTGCCGTCTTCCGGCAGCACGCCAACAACGGTGTAATGGACATGCTCGTGCGCGTGCGCGCCGCTTTCACCGACGCGGCCGTGGATCGGGCTAAAGGTATCGCCGGGTTTCAAGCCTGTATGCGCACCGACAACGGCGTCGAAATCCTGTTCAAACACCCGCCCGCTCTGGAGCGCTCGCTTGCCGTTATCGGTAACCAGCGGGGCCGTCGTTCCCACAACCGGCATCCCCTGATAGAAATCGCCGAACGCCACCGGCGCAGCCCACTCGACCAGCGGATGATGCTCCAGCGTGTCCAGCACCGCCGCCGGGATCAGCGTCAACGCCGACGGCTGGAGAAACACCGACGACAGCACCAGCTGCGTTTCGCTGCCCGGCGCGCCGATCACCAGATCGAAACGATCCGCCGCACGCGCGCTCCCTTGCTGTAACGCTCGCTCCTGCAGGTTTACCGCAATGCTCAGCGCCGTCGCCAGCGCGATCAGCAGCATGACGACCAACATACCGGGCCACAGCCTGCGCATATCAGCGCCTAATAACGTCCAGGGGATCATGCCGTTTGCTCCTTCTTTTTCTCATCCGACACGATGCGCCCCTGTTCCAGCCGGATGCAGCGCGCCATCCCCTCGGAGAGCTGACGATCGTGCGTGACCGTGATCAGCGTCGTGTGAGTGTCCCGCGCCAGCGCGATCAACAGCTCGGCGATCTGTTGGCCGTTATGACGATCCAGACTGGCGGTCGGCTCATCGGCGACGATCATGTCCGGCTCGCCCAGCAGCGCTCGCGCCACCGCGACCCGCTGTTTTTCACCGCGAGACAGTCGTTCCACCACCCGCTTTCCGGTATCCAGTCCCACGCGGTCCAGCAGCTCCGCCGCCCGCATTTTCAGCGCGTGGGGAATCCGCCAATGGTGAAAGCGCGCAGGCAGTAAGACGTTTTCCAGCGCCGACAGACCGGGAAATAAATGAAAGTCCTGCATGACCAAACCGATATGGCGGGCGCGCCAGCGGTCGCGGCCCGCTTCGCTCAGGGTTAGCAACTCCTGTTGGTCCCACCGCACCGATCCGCTGGCCCGTCCGTCCAGCCCCGTCATGACGTTGATCAGGGTCGTTTTGCCCGATCCCGACGGCCCAACGATAGCGACCCGCTCGCCTTCCGCAATATGAAGATGCGGAATGTCCAGGACCGGCTCCGGCAGATCGGGGAACCTCACCTGCAATTGCGTCATCTGTATCATCGCCATCGGCTCCTAAGGCGTTTTGAAGTGCGCATCGCGCAGACGTAACAAGCTGACGAACCCGCTGTCCGGATCGGTCCACGACCCATATTCCAGTACGCCGTCCACCTCGATAATGGTGTTGTTCTGCACGAAGGTCTGCCGCTTGCCGAGATAAACCACCACGATGTCTTCCGGCCAGTCGGCATCCGACGAACAAAACGGACACAGCGCCATCGGCATTTTGGTCAGGACGAAAAACTGCGCTTCTGCCTTTAACGGCGGCGCCATGAATCCCCGCATTTTCACCCGTTGGCCCGCCAGCGTTTTCACATCGTTGGAAAACTCGGCCCCCAGCACGCCGAACGACGCATACAGTTTGTCGAACGAGAGTTCAGGCACCGAAGCCGCCCGCACAGGCTGCATCACGCTTAGGGAAAAAATAAGCAGGAACAGCGGGGCCATCAGCCCCGCCGCAAAACGTGTTAACCGTGACATAACACGCTATTTCTTCGTAGTGTTGCGGGCATCGATAGCGAGCGCATCGACGATGACCCGGAACAGCTGGGTGTTATCCATATAACCGCGGATGGCTTCGCCGCCGGGACCGCTGGCCTGAATCACCATGTCGTCCACGGCGTGCACGCCGGTATCCACCGAACGCGGCAGAATGCCTTCGCGCAGTACGGCGCCGGGTACAGAGGCGTAGGCCTTATTGGCGACGTATTCGTCTTTCTCATTCTTCACCGACGGGACGAACGTGCCATCCAGCTTCGGACGGAAGGTTTCGTAGTAATCCGGGTAGTTGTTAAAGAAGACCGCCAGGCGTTTGGAAACGTTGACGTCATCCGGATAGCCGTCTTTGTTGGCATCCTGATAGTTCGGATAGCCCGCTTCTTCATAAACGCCGACCTTTTCACGCATTTCGGTTCCCGGCTTGTTGTCGTCCACCGTACCGATAATGGAGATACCGTGTGTGTGGTCACCGGTCACGATGATCAGCGTATCCGGATGGGTTTCTACGAATTTCTTCGCCACCGCCACAGACTGGTCAAGCATGATGGTGTTATAGAACGCGCGCTCCCAGTCCAGCGGATGTGAGGCTTTGTCGATCAGCGCCGACTCCACCATCAGGAAGAAGCCGTCTTTATTTTTGGACAGCACATCCAGCGCCGCCTGCGTCATGTCAGTCAGGTCCGGCTGATGGGGGAATTTCCTGGCGACGTCGTTTTTCAGGAAGCGACGGTCCAGCACGCCGTCCATGTTGCCGGTATGGAACAGCCCCAGCAGTTTGGTGGCGGTCGCGGCGTTCTGCTTCAGCGTCTTCGCATCCGTCGCCAGCGTATAACCGGCCTGCTGGAATTTCTCGATGTAGTTAATATCGTCTTTACGCTTCGAGCCTGGAATGCTTTTTGGCAGGAAATACGCGGAGCCGCCGCCCAGCATCACCGTCGGCTGGACGTCGTAAAACATGGACGCGATTTCAGCCTTGTCGGCGCGACGACGCGTGTGCGACACCACGGCGGCCGGCGTCGCATCTTCCAGTTCCGCATCACTGACGATGCCGAGGGCCATGTTGGTCGAGCGGGTCACCAGCTCTCCCAACGTTTCCTGTTTAGGATGTTCGAGCGAATTTTTACTGCGGCTGACGTACACCCCGATCGCGTTGACGCCGGATTTGTGGCCGGTCATATAAGCGCTCATGGTATTGGCGCTGTCCGCCGCAATGGAGTCGGTACTGGACGTACCGGCGAACGCCATATATTGCAGATCGTCAATCGCCAGCTTTCCGGCGGCCTTCCCTTCCGTTATCCCTTTGGACAGAATGCGCGCCCCGGTCCGGTGAGCGACAGACAGACCATCGCCGATGAACAGGATCACGTTCTTCGCCTTACGCGTTTCTGGGGCCGGATAAACCTCCCAGCTCACTTTGGCGGTCTTGCCTTTGGCCTGCGCCTCGACGTCATAGTGGCCCGCCTGCGCCAGACCGACATCGCGCACCCACACGGTGGACACGGGGGCGCCGTCTTCACGTTCAACAAATGTGGCCTGTTTGCCCAGCACCTGTTGGTAATCGCGGCCGTTAATTTGAATGCGGATATCTTCCGGCTTCAACACCTCGTCGAATTCGACTTTAAAGTCGAAGCGACCGCCCGCTGGCATCGTCGCGCGGTCGATGGGATATATCGTCTGTGCGTGGGAAAAGCTCGGCAGAGCTGATGAAATCAGAAAGGGAAGTAGCCAACGGAGTTTCATTCTAGGTTATGTCCTTCGCAGTTAATCAGGGTCCGGACATAAGCTAGTGATGATTTCTTACATTTTGATGAACACCGTCACAACTGGCATCACCTGGACAATCTCACGCGTGGGCGCGGCGCGTTCCGGCAATGCGCATGACGAGATGCCGTTATCGTGACGCGGTGAACGTCAACAGCGCTTCGACCACCTCATCAGGATGTGAGATAAACGGCGCGTGCGACGCCTTGGGCACGATCACCGACGTCGACTGCGGCCAGCGCTCATCAAGCAGCGGCACGATAGCGCGGGGTACCAATCCGTCCAACGCGCCGTAAATCCGCAGGAAAGGAACGGTGAGCGCTGCCAGCGGCTCCCGCAAGTCCGCTTGCGACAATATCTCCAGTCCGCCGTTCAATACGTCCACCGTCGGCATCGGCTGGTCCAGCACCACAGATTTCAGCAGTCTGGCATCCTGTTTGGCGCTGGCCGTCCCCAGCGTTTGCAGCGCCAGAAAACGTTCCACGGTGCGCTGAAAATCGTCCTGTAACTGCTGCTGAAACCCCGTCAGCACGGTGGGTTTGATGCCCGGCCACGTCTCTTGCGCCTGAAAGCAGGGAGAGGAGCACAACGACACCAGCGAGGTCACCCGTGCTGGATGAGTCAGCGCAATCTGGCTCGCCACCAGCCCGCCCAGCGACCAGCCCAGCCAGATGGCTTTCTCGGGCGCGCTTTTCAGCACCTCGGCGGCCATCTCCGCCAGCGGCATCGGCCCAAAACCCTGACTTTGTCCATAGCCCGGCAGGTCGGCGCGGTGCAGGCGAAAATGCGGCGCCAATCGCGGAATAATGCTGTTCCAGACCTGAGCATTCAGTCCCCATCCGTGCAGCAGCACAATGTCTTGTTCGCCTTCGCCTTCCGTCTGCCAATGCAACGTAGCCATGCGTTATTGTCCTTCTTCTCAACGTAAAAAAATGATGTCGCGTCGCCGTTCATTATGAGGGGAAACAGGATGTTCACCTTTTTGGCGCAGTGCCGGCTTTGCCAGCAGCCGCTGTATGATAGTCATCATGGGATATGCAGTCACTGCCTGCGTCGTCTTCCGCCGCCGCCTTGCTGCTGTCCGCGCTGCGGTCTGCCCGCGGCCTCGCCATCGCTCCCCTGCGGGCGCTGTCTGCAACATCCGCCGCCCTGGCATGCCCTTCTGTTTGTCTCCGATTATCGGCCGCCGTTGGATGCGTTGATCAAACAGCTGAAATTTTATGGTCACGGAGACCTCGCCCCCGCACTGGCGCGCCTGCTGTGGCTGTGCTGGCGCGAGCGCTATCGGCACTCAGCGCTGAGCGCGCCGCATCACCTGTACCCCCGGCCCGACCTGCTGTTGACCGTACCGCTGCATCGGGGACGGCAGTGGCGCAGAGGCTATAATCAAACGGCGCTCCTGGCCGCGCCGCTGGCACGCTGGCTGCGCTGTCGTTACGAGGCGAGCGGCCTCACCCGTACCCGCGCCACCCCACCGCAAAGGCAATTAAGCGCCGCGGGCCGCCGCCGCAATTTGCGCGGGGCGTTTTGCTGTACGCTGCCGTTAGCGGGAAAACGGGTCGTGGTGCTGGACGATGTGGTGACGACCGGTAGTACGATGGCGGAGATTAGCCGGGTGCTCATGAGGCAGGGCGCGGCGCACATCCAGGTCTGGTGTCTGTGTCGCACCTTGTAGTCACCGGTGCGATGGGCGTATTATAACCAACTGGCGTAGTCAACTATTGAGTTAATATTATGATCCTTATTACCGACAGTGCTCAGGAGCATTTTGTCAAACTGCTGGCAAAGCAAGAGGAAGGCACCCAGATCCGTGTTTTCGTCATCAATCCCGGCACCCCGAGTGCCGAGTGCGGTGTTTCTTACTGCCCGCCCGATGCCGTTGAGCCGAACGATACCGAGCTGAAGTTTGAGAAGCTGTCGGCCTACGTCGACGAGCTCAGCGCCCCTTACCTGGAAGATGCCGAGATCGATTTCGTCACCGATCAGCTAGGCTCCCAGCTCACGCTGAAAGCGCCTAACGCCAAAATGCGCAAAGTGGACGACGACGCTCCGCTGGTCGAACGCGTGGAATACGTCTTGCAGTCGCAGATCAACCCGCAGCTGGCTGGTCACGGCGGACAGGTGTCACTGATGGAAATCACCGACGACGGTTTTGCCATTTTGCAGTTTGGCGGCGGTTGCAACGGCTGTTCGATGGTGGATTACACGCTGAAAGAAGGGATCGAAAAAGAGTTGCTGCAGAAGTTCCCGGAACTGGCTGGCGTGCGCGATCTTACCGAGCATCAGCCCGGCGAACACTCTTACTACTGATTTCACCGCGTTTCAGACTGCCGACCCCAAACGGGTCGGCAGTCGCCCCGCTCACCTCCCGACCGGCGTGCCGTCATTCCTGCTCGGCAACGGTCCGTTTCGCCGTAGATCGATATCCCGTACCAGCCGTTCCAGATAGCTATCCCCGAAGATGGAATCCAGCGACCGACTCAGCTTGCGCCGCCAGTTGGGGTACTGCTTTTCTCCACCCGGCACACAGACCGGCGTCGCCATATCCAGCCACTCTTCCAGTCGCAGTCCCAGCAGGCCGCTGGCGCTTTCCGCCAGGTAGCGCTGTACGCCGCGATTCAGTTGGGTGCTCATCGTGGTCAGCGTCGCATTACGTCCTACGCGCTGAGGCAGATGACCGTAATGATGCAGCGCGTCCAGCAGCGCTTGTTTCGCCTGCTCACGCGCCTTGAGTCTGCGGCTCAACAGCACATCGCCGGAACACAGCCCCAGCTCGTGCGCCAACATCAGATCAATACTCTGCCAGTAACCCCGCAGCGTCGGTAAATCGTGCGTGGTCACGGTCGCCATCGAGCGCGGAGGATAATCCTGCGGCGCGTAGAATTCTCCCTGCTGGTTGCGTTCGAAAAACAGCACCCGGCAGGAGTAGATGCGGCTATCCCGCAGTTTACTGACCATACCTTCAGGCAAAACGCCCTGTTCATCGCCCATCACCATACAGCGGTGGCGTTGGCTCTCCAGCGCCAGGATCGCCAGCAGATCGTCCACGGGATAATAGATAAAGCCGCCGTCTTCCGATTCCCGTTCCTGCGGAACCCACCACTCGCGCATCAGCGACGCCACATGATGGAGACACACCGCGCTGGTATGCGCCATATTGCTGCGGATCATATCGATGAAAGGCTGGTAGCCGTAACGCTGGAGCTGGACCGGATTGACCGGCGCCAGAGGCTCGCTTTGTCCCTGCGGCATCCGCGTTTGCGGCACGGCGCCGATACTGGCGTCGTGACAAAATAAGGAACGTTCCTGCCAGCTATCGGCGCTGTGGCACGCCACGCCTTCCGCCACTTCGCGATAAAGCCCCAGCGGCATCCCCAGCTGTTTGCTGTGATCGTAGCAAGCGGCCAGCTGTTCATGGGCCAGCCACTGCAACCAGCAATAGAACATGATCTCTTCAACATGAGTCTCGCGAAAGCAGACCACGCTTTCTCCCTGCGCATCCTGATAGCATTCCGGCCATTGGCCCCAGTCGCTGAATGTCTCGCCGTGACGTTCGAGCCAGACGTATAACGCCTCGTAAGTGGCCTGCTGCTGCAACCTGTCGCCACCGCGAGAGATAAATTGTTGGAAGGCGAGCCGACGCGGATCGAGCGCGCTGCGCAGGTTGAAGTGCTGGAAAGACAGGCGCAAAGCGTCCAGCTTCAACGTAGTGACCGCTGGATAGTCTACCCAGCGGCTGCCGCGGACGACGGATACGCGACGCTGAGTCTCGTCGCTTCGCCACCACCGCTGCGCCTCCTCGCTCTGGAGGAAATCATCCACGTGATTGACGTCGATATAGAGGGTGTTAATCCCGTAACGCGACGAGGGGCAGTAAGGATTGACGTTATCCGGCTCCGAGGGAGAGAGCGCATGCAGCGGGTTAAGTCCGACGAACGCGCCGCCGCGCCGCGCCACCTCTTCCAGCAGCGTTTTCAAGTCGCCGAAATCACCGATGCCCCAGTTATGCTGAGAACGGAGGGTATAGAGCTGTACGGAGACGCCCCACCAGCGTTTTCCCTGCGACAGCGCCTCCGGCTCATAACAACACACCGGCGCGACAATCGCCTGACAACGCCATCGCCGCTCGTCCTGCTCCAGCGTCAGACGATGATACCCCTGAGGCAAAGGCTCGGGCAGCGTCAGGAATGTCCCCCCAACGATCTCGCCCTCAATCAGGCCGCCTTGCTCGTAGTGGAACGTCCAGCGATAGCGGCCGTTGCCCTGCACCCAGATCGTCACAGGCTCCCCTCGCGCCACACTTTCACCGGCGGAATAGGCTGGTCATTGATCCCCTCTGCGCTCAGCAAACTCAGCAGTTTCGTTTGTGTCGACCTGTCGATTTTTTGGTGGCGACCGGTGTCGTCAACGTAGGTCTCGGCGATGGAGATTCGCCGGGGTATCGTTTTATTAGCCTCTAACGCCATGTCTATTGCTTCCTTAACAACGCATCTGCCCCATACGTTTTGATCATCATGAGTCCGATCGGCATGAACATCCCCATAAAAGAGAGCGCGATTCACCTGGCGGCAGAACAGTCGCGCATCCGGTTACGGTACAGCGAGTCCACTCGGCTGTGTATGACTGTAAAAAAGAGCGGGATTGTCGATAGCTCTCCGGGAGAATGCCCGGTCAGCCAGCGATTTCCGGGGTCAAGCTATTCGCTCCGCCCTCATCAGGCGCGCAGCGATCATACTCCTTCAGTCTGCGGCTGAGAGCGATTCAGTGGGCGATACCGTCGTTTCACAATGCCTTCGGATCGCCGCAGAATGCGCGATAACGCGAGGGACACGACGGAGTCTGTCGAGCCAATATCCGGATGGTCGCCGGTGAGAGTGGCTGATGTAGACGTTTCCTGCATCACGTTACCGGCGGTAGATGGCAGCCTAATCGAACGCCTGCATCCAAGCAGGGTATAGCGGAACTATATCTAGCCGATAATCATCGTGCAATTACCGCCGATAGATGTAGCAAGATCAACGTGTTATATCACCGCCGACGGTAAGCGTTAACATTCCAATCTCCGCGCATGGCGGCATGAAAATAGAGGAGCAACCAACGCTTTCGCGTCAGCACAACGATAGCTGCACCTTGGATTGTTCGATAATTTTCAGCACGCCAGCAGGCGGCAGCCGATCGGTAAACAAATAATCGATTAAATCCATATTGCCGAGATTCACCATCGCGTTACGGCCAAATTTGGAGTGGTCGGTGACCAGCATGACACAGCGAGAATTGTCGATAATCGCGCGTTTGGTGCGCACCTCGTGGTAGTCGAATTCCAGCAGGGAGCCATCCATATCGATGCCGCTAATCCCGAGAATGCCGTAGTCGAGGCGGAATTGGGAAATGAAGTCCAGCGTCGCTTCGCCGATGATGCCGCCGTCGCGGCTACGCACCTCGCCACCGGCCAGGATCAGGCGGAAATCTTCTTTGTCTTTTAACAGCGTCGCCACGTTGAGATTATTGGTGACCACGCGGAGTCCCTTGTGATTCATCAATGCATGCGCGACCGCTTCCGGCGTAGTGCCGATATCGATAAACAGCGTGGCGCCGTCCGGGATTTGGCTCGCCACCTGACGAGCGATACGGGCTTTTTCATCCGACCACATCATTTTGCGGTCGTGATATTCGGCGTTGACGGAACTGGAAGGCAGCGCGGCGCCGCCGTGGTGACGATGAATTTGATTCCGCTCGGCCAGGTCGTTGAGATCGCGACGTATGGTCTGCGGGCTGACGGCAAAATGCGCCACCAGCGCTTCGGTACTAACGTAGCCCTGCTGGCGCACCAGCTCGATAATGGCCTCATGCCGCTGTGTTTGCTTCATGACTATCCTCTCCCTGTCGGCGCGCGACGCACGGTATCCCACCATGCCATCAGCAGTCCCACCACCAACCCGGCAACATGTGCGCCATTGGCGATGGACATGCCGAACATATCGAAATAGCCCGCGACCAGCCACAGGACAGAGAACACCATCAGTCCCCGCGGTAGATGCAGCGGTCCGTCAGGCTGACGCTCTCCTCGCAGCCAGACATAGCCCATCAGGGCGTAGACCACGCCGGAAAGACCGCCAAAATAGACGCCGCTGAACCACGACTGCACCCAGCCGCTCAGCGCCGCAGACAGCAGCAGAATCACGAACAGCTTGCGAGTCCCCAGCGTTTTTTCTACCGGCCCGCCGAGATACCACCACCACATCAGGTTGAACAAAATGTGCAGCAGCGAAAAGTGCATCAGAATATGGCTGAACCAGCGCCACAGTTGCATCTCCTGGCCGCTATCCGGGTAGGACAGCAGCACCATCATATGTTCGACGCCGTAGAACTGCATCAGCACATAGACCGCGATGGTGACCACCAGAACCGCCAGCGTCAGCGGCCCCGCGCGCTGACGTAGTTCATTGGCAAAGGAGAAAGAGGGGTAGCGCAATCCCGTGCGGGTCGTGCCGCTTTGCCAGCTGGCCGCCTGATAACGCGCGTGCCAGGGTTCATCGATGAAACGTTCCAGCTCCTTGTCTACCCGCGCCAGTTCGCTATCATCCTGCAACCATAGCTCATACTCGCCCTCGTTGACGCGTATCGCCAGCCGAATCTGCTGTGTGCGCATGTAATCCACGAACGCCTGAGCCTGGCGCGGGTTGGGTAAGGCGATAATCCGGATCATGGTGGTTACGCTTCTCGCTATATCTTTCAATGAGTTTGATTCTAAAACATTTGGCACGGGAAAATCAGCGCCATCCCCAATGAATCCCTGTCAGCCCGCCGACGTGTCCTCTGGGAAGCGTCGTTGCCAGGCCTCAAAACCACCGTCCACGCTGTACACCGAGGAAAATCCGAGGCTGAGCAGGTACTGGGCGGCGTTGCGACTACTGATGCCGTGATAGCACAACACCATCACCGGCTGTTCGAAATCCGCGCCTTCAACAAAGCCATTCAGCGTGTCGTTGGTCAAATGGACCGCTCCCGGCACGTGCGCGGCAGCGAAACTTTGCGGGTCGCGAATATCGACCATGACGGCCCCTGACTGCCTGTGTTGATAAGCCTGCTCTACATCAATCGCCTCAAACTGCTCCATCATTCTGCGCCCCCCTTTGTTATCAAATTGTGTCTATTGTATCTCACTCCCTTCGCTCGGCCCCACAAAAGCCAGGAGCGAGCCTGTATTTCTCTCACTATGAACCCATTAATGTTAACTGAGTCACGTATAAATGTTTTTATTTGGTTAAACCTTGGCATGGATGTTTGTTTGCGATTATTATCGTGAGCGAAAACGAACATTTTATGCGGGATACGGCGGAGGGGAACGTGGAAACCAAAGACCTGATCGTGATCGGCGGGGGAATTAACGGCGCGGGCATTGCCGCAGATGCGGCGGGCCGAGGCCTATCAGTGCTGCTGTTAGAAGCGCAGGATTTGGCTTGCGCCACCTCTTCCGCCAGCTCCAAGCTGATTCATGGCGGCCTGCGCTATCTGGAACATTACGAATTCCGATTGGTTGGCGAGGCGCTATCCGAACGCGAAGTCCTGCTGAAAATGGCGCCGCATATTATATCGCCCATGCGCTTTCGCCTGCCCCATGAACCTCACTTGCGTCCGGCATGGATGATCCGCGCGGGGCTGTTTATGTATGACCATCTCGGTAAACGCGTCAGCCTCCCGGCCAGTCGCGGCCTGCGTTTTGGCCCCGAGTCGGCCCTGAAACCAGAGATGACGCGCGGTTTCGAATATTCCGACTGCTGGGTCGACGACGCCCGGCTGGTGGTGCTGAATGCGCAGGAAGTGGAGCGCCACGGCGGCATCGTACGCACCCGCACCAACGTCACGCGCGCGCATCGCGTGGACGGTTTGTGGCAGGTCGAAGCGGAAGATGCGCTGACCGGCGAAACGCACAGCTGGAGAGCGAAAGGGCTGGTGAACGCGGCGGGACCGTGGGTCCGAAGTTTCTTCGACGAAGGGCTGTCTCTGCCCTCGCCTTACGGTATCCGGCTGATTAAAGGCAGTCATATCGTGGTGCCGAAAGTCCATGACGAGCCGCAGGCCTACATTCTGCAAAATCAGGATCACCGTATCGTCTTCGTCATTCCCTGGATGGATGAATTCTCCATCATCGGCACCACGGATATGGAGTACCACGGCGATCCGCGTCATGTCAGTATTAATGACGACGAAGTCGAGTATCTGCTGGACATCTACAACCGCTACTTCAAGAAACCGCTGACCCGCGAGGACATCGTCTGGAGCTACTCCGGCGTGCGACCGCTATGCGACGACGAGTCCGATTCTCCGCAGGCCATCACCCGCGATTACACGCTGGCGATCGACGACGATCACGGGCGCGCCCCGCTGCTCTCCGTCTTCGGCGGCAAGCTCACCACATACCGAAAACTGGCGGAACACGCGCTGGACAAACTGGCGAGATACTATCCGCAGGCTGGTAAAGCCTGGACGCAGCAGGCGACGTTGCCGGGCGGCGACATTCAGGGCTCCCGCGATGAGTACGCTTCCCGCCTGCGTCAGCGTTATAACCTGCCGGAGTCCCTTGCCAGACGGTATAGCCGCACTTACGGCAGCCAAAGCGAACAGCTCTTGGGCGATGCACGCAGCGTCGGCGAACTGGGCGAACACTTCGGTCATATGCTCTACGAAGCCGAATTACGCTATCTGGTCGAACATGAGTGGGTCGTCTCGGTGGAAGATGCGCTGTGGCGCAGAACCAAGCTCGGCATGTGGCTGGACGAAAATCAGCAGCAGCGCGTCAGCGCCTGGCTGGATCATTACCGGCGCCAGCGCTCGCAGCAGCATGCGGAGGACGCGCTCCCGTCGCGACATGCCGTGACCGCCGGGCCGCTGAGCCACTAGCGCATCGGCATAGCCCGCTAAGAGCCCCCGCGAAAACGCGGGCCCGGTCTAGAAAACCATAGGGAAGCAGGAAAAAGCAGGAAGGAAGAACACCCCGCCACGCAGCCTGCGCGGTGGGGCGATAACGCTTTAAAGCAGGATGCGCAGCATACGACGCAGCGGTTCCGCCGCGCCCCACAGCAGCTGATCGCCAACGGTGAAGGCTGACAGGTATTCCGGTCCCATATTCAGCTTACGCAGACGACCGACCGGCGTGGACAGCGTACCGGTCACGGCGGCAGGCGTCAGTTCACGCATGCTCAGCTCGCGGTCGTTCGGCACCACTTTCACCCAGTCGTTGTGGCTGGCCAGCAGCTGTTCGATTTCCGGCACCGCCACGTCTTTCTTCAGTTTGATGGTAAAGGCCTGGCTGTGGCAGCGCAGCGCGCCGACGCGAACGCACAGACCGTCAACGGGAATCGCATCGCGGGTCGCCAGAATCTTGTTGGTTTCCGCCTGACCTTTCCACTCTTCACGGCTCTGGCCGTTATCCAGCTGTTTGTCGATCCACGGGATCAGGCTGCCCGCCAACGGGACGCCGAAATTGTCGGTCGGCAGCGTACCGCTACGCGTCAGCGCCGTCACTTTGCGCTCAATATCCAGAATCGCGGAAGCCGGGCTTTGCAGCTCTTTCGCCACTTCGGCATTCAGCATGCCCATCTGCACCAGCAGTTCGCGCATGTGACGAGCTCCGCCGCCGGACGCCGCCTGATAAGTCGATACGGACACCCAATCCACCAGATCGTTTGCAAACAGGCCGCCCAGAGACATCAGCATCAGGCTGACCGTACAGTTACCGCCGACAAACGTTTTGATGCCGTCATTCAGACCCTGCTGAATCACCGCATGGTTGACCGGGTCCAGAATAATAATGGCGTCATCGCTCATGCGCAGCGTGGACGCGGCATCAATCCAGTACCCCTGCCAGCCACTTTCACGCAGCTTCGCATAGACTTCGTTGGTATAATCGCCGCCCTGACAGGTGATGATAATATCCAGCGCCCGCAGCGCCTCCAGGTCGTAGGCATCCTGCAATACGCCCTGCTGCCCGCCGAACGTTGGAGCCGGCTGACCGTGCTGGGAAGTGGAAAAGAAAATCGGGCGGATAGCATCGAAATCGCGTTCTTCTACCATGCGTTGCATAAGTACCGAACCGACCATTCCGCGCCAGCCAATAAAACCAACATTTTTCATGTTTGCTGTCCTGCTTGGGGTGACAAAAAGAAGTCTGGCTGCCGTTTCTGGCAGTAACATTATTTAAAGTGATGGCCTTCAACCTTACAAAATGTACGTAAAGTCGCAAGTTAATTTATTCAATCTCGTCGGCTTTTTCAGCAGCACAGCTAATAACCGCGCGTCAATTCGCGCCTCATGACGACAGGAGTCAACCGCCACATGACCGAAATGATCTCAGCCACCGTTCTACTACTGCTCATCATGGATCCGCTGGGAAACATGCCGATTTTCATGTCGGTACTGAAACCCCTGCCCGCCAAACGTCGTCGCGTCGTGTTGATCCGGGAAATGGTGATTGCGCTAGGCGTGATGCTGATTTTTCTGTTCGCGGGAGAGAAAATTCTGGCGGTGCTGAACCTGCGTACTGAGACCGTGTCGATCTCCGGCGGGATTATCCTGTTCCTGATTGCCATTCGCATGATATTCCCTTCGCCGAAAAATGAGTCCAAGGGCCTGCCGGAAAGCGATGAACCCTTTCTGGTGCCGCTGGCAATCCCTTTAGTTGCCGGTCCGTCGATATTGGCCGCGCTGATGCTGCTTTCCCACCAGTATCCGCAAAAGCTGGCTCACCTGACGCTGGCCCTGTTTAGCGCCTGGGGCATCTCTTTCGTCATCCTGCTGATGTCCAACCTGTTCCTGAGACTGCTGGGAGACCGAGGCGTCAGCGCATTGGAGAAACTGATGGGGCTGGTGCTGGTGATGCTGTCGACGCAGATGTTCCTCGACGGTATCCGCGCTTACCTGCAGCTGTAATCCGATATTCTGCCGGGACCAGCCCGGCAGAGACGCTACGTTAAACCACCAGGCTCATCAGCAGACAGCCGATCAACCCGCAGACTGCGATGATGGTTTCCAGCGCCGACCAGGATTTCAGCGTCTCGCCGATGGTCAGATTGAAATACTCTTTGAACAGCCAAAAGCCGGGATCGTTGACGTGAGAGAAAATCACGCTGCCGGACCCCACGGCAATCACCATCAGTTCTGGGCTGACGCCGGTCGTGGCGATCAGCGGCGCGGCGATACCGCCAGCCGTCATGGCGGCCACCGTCGCCGAACCGAGCGCGATGCGCAGCGTCGCGGCAATCAACCAGGCCAGGAACAGCGGCGACAGGCTGCTGCCCTCCATCATGTGGGCGATGTATTTATCCACCCCGCTGTCGACCAGTACCTGCTTGAAAGCACCGCCGCCGCCCAGAATTAACAGCATCATGGCGATGATTTTGATGGAGTCGGAGACGGTCGCCATCACTTCATCCATCGTGCGTCCACGGTTAAGACCGAAGGTAAAAATCGCGATCAGCACCGAAATCATCGTCGCCATCACCGGGTCGCCGAAGAACTCCGCATAAGGCAGCAGCGCATGTCCGTGCGGCAAGACCATTTCAGCAATGGCTCTCACCGCCATCAGAATCACCGGCACCAGCGCCGTGCCGACGCTCACGCCGAAGCTGGGCATTTCTTCTTCAGAAAATTGTTTCGGGTTGTACAGACCTTCAGGCACTGGCTTATCGATTTTTTTCAGGAAACGGGCAAAAACCGGGCCGGCCAGTATGGCGGTGGGGATCCCCAATAGCGTGCCGTAAAGCAGCGTTTTGCCCATATCGGCATGAAAGATGGCGGCGATGGCCGTTGGCGCCGGATGCGGCGGTAAAAAACCGTGGGTGACGGACAGCGCCGCAGCCATCGGCACGCCAGCATAAAGCAGAGGAATACGCGCGGAGGCGACAATGCTGAATATCAGCGGCAGCAGCAGGACAAAACCGACTTCATAGAACAAGGCGAAGCCCACGGTGAAACCGGTCAGCATGATGGCCCATTGAATGTTTTTATGGCCAAACCAGTCGATCAGCGTGGTGGCGATCCGCTGCGCCCCGCCGCAGTCCGCCAGCATTTTCCCCAGCATCGCGCCGAAGCCCATCACCAGCGCCAGACTGCCGAGCGTTCCGCCCACCCCGGTTTTGATGGAGGCGATGACTTTATCGACCGGCATGCCCTGCAAGATCCCGACGGCCAGCGCCACCAGCACCAGTGCGATAAATCCATTCAACTTACATCGAATCATTAACAACAGCAGTATGGCGACACCTACAGCAACGATGACTAATGGCATAACCTTTCTCCGGCAGAGCCTCATCGCTCCCGGAAACCACCGGAGAACGAAGGCGAAGGTGATTCTGCTACGGCCCATCAAGGGCCTGGTACGGCAGCAGCGATACAACATCAGAAGCGATGGGTGAAGCACCATCAGGGGGAACGGGTGATACCCGTAATGTTACCGGTATCATGATACCGGTAACATGTTAAGAACTGGAACTAACCTGCAGCACTTAATTTACAGTTTGGGATAAAGATCAAATATTGCCAGGTGGGAAGGCGGCTTTGGGCGATGACGGATTTTTAGCCGCCGAGGCGCTCGGCGACCAAACGTCGCCGCCGTCAAAGCCAGCCGGTATGGAGAGGTTTATGTGTGATAGCGAGGGATCCACCGCGGGCTGGCGTCCCGAAGATTCAGGCGCCGCCGCAAGTGCATGAGCCTATAAACTGTCGCCGGGCAGCAGCTCGAAACCTTCATCATGCAGGGGCGACGGAACAGGCTCGCCGTTCAGACGCGCCAGCAGCATTTCGGCCCCCACTTCGCCGATGCGCTCACGCGGAGTCAGGACGCTCGTCAAACGGGGAACCATCGCCTGACCGATGTTGTGGCCGTGGAAACCGACAATGCTCATCTGTCCGGGAATGCTCAGCCCCTGCCGCTGGCACTCGAAAATCGCGCCGATCGCCAGATCGTCGTTGGTGCAGAATACGCTGTCGATGTCAGGGCATTCCCTCTGCGCCCGCCGCAGCAGTTCGCCGCCCAGCGTATATGACGAGGCGCTTTCGCTCATCACGCTGTGCGCGTTCAAACCGGCTTCCTGCATCGCCAGCTCATAGCCCTGCCGTTTCATCAGGGTACGTTCATCCAGCCGTGCGCCCAGATACACCACGTGTCGACGTCCCCGCCCAATGATGTGCCGCGTCATCTGTCGTGAAGCTTCGACGTTGTCAAAACCCACCGCCATATCCAGACAGGGGGAGACGGAATCCATCAGTTCGACGACCGGAATCCCGGAAACGTGAATCATCTGCCGGGTGCGGGCCGTGTGGGTGCGTTCCGCCAGTATCAAGCCGTCGATGTTGTAAGACAGCAGCGACATCAAGCGCTGTTCTTCCTTTTCAGGATGATAGCCATAGTGCGCCAGCATGGTTTGATAACCCTGAGCCTCCGTCACCCGCTCAATGCCGCGCAGCACTTCGGCAAAGACCTGATTCGTGAGCGAAGGCAGCAGGACGCCGATGGCTCGGCTGGTGGCGTTGGCCAGAATATGGGGCGTGCGGTTGGGAATGTATCCCAGCTCATCCACCACGGCGGCGATTTTCTTTTGTAACGCGGCAGACACCTGGGAAGGATTGCGCAGATAGCGGCTAACCGTCATTTTTGTGACGCCGACGCGATCGGCGACATCCTGAAGAGCCGGTCTTTTCTTCTTGATCATCCGTGGCTACCCAACTCGGGAAAAGTAGTCGGAGTCTAGCAAAAAACCCGGTGGCGAGTATCGATTCGATGCCGGATTACGGCGACTTTCATGACGTCCAGGAGCGGCTTCGCAATATCGCTCAGAACAGGATTGCGCGCTAAAAAGGCCCGACACGTTGGAAAGTGCCGAGCCCCCGGCTTGGCGCGGTGCGTGGTAAGACGTTCGGCGCATCACGCCGTGGTGCGCTTCACAGCCCTTTTACACCGGCGGTAAATCAAACAGCAGGATCTCACTATCTTCATCCGCAGTCATCGAGAGGGCGCTTTCGTCCCACAGCGCCAACGCGTCGCTGGCGCTCGCCGTCTGTCCGTTCACCGTGACCGTTCCGCGCACGACCTGGATCCAGACGCGACGACCTGGCTCGATGTCATGAACCGCCTGCTCCTGCGCGTTCAATGCCCAGCGCCAAAGCGACATGTCCTGAAAAACTTTGAGAGAACCGTCGCGACCTTCCGGCGACAACACCCGCTGTTTACCCTGCTTATCGTCGAAGCGGCGCTGCTCATAGCGTGGCATCAGCCCTTTACGATCCGGGATGATCCAGATCTGATACAGATGCAGCAATTCATCCGGGCTGGCATTGTATTCCGAATGGCGAACACCGGTGCCCGCGCTCATGATCTGGAACTCTCCGGCCGGGATCCGTTCGTGATTCCCCATGCTGTCCTGATGTTCAATCGTGCCCGACAACACATAGGTCAGAATTTCCATATCCCGGTGTGGGTGCATACCGAAGCCCTGCCCGCCTTCAATACGATCTTCATTGATCACCCGCAGGGCGGAAAATCCCATGAAGTCGGGGTCGTGGTAATCGGCAAATGAAAACGTGTGCCAGCTGTCGAGCCAGCCGTGGTTGGCATGTCCGCGCTGCTGCGCCTGACGTAAATAGATCATCGTTGCTTCCTCCTTCGTTTTGAACAGTCTAGCGACGGCGCGCCGGGAAGATAGCGTAAAAAACTCAACGTGCAGTTCAAAAAAATAGCGGAATTTATGGAAACTGATTTCCGTAAATCATGCGGACAAAAAAAAGCCAGCACCCGAGCTGGCTAAATAAATACTGGAAGCAATGTGAGCAATGTCGTGCTTTCACAGCAAAACCTCGCTGAATCATCAAGATCGAGACAGAAGGGTTTTCCCGGAACGCATGGCAATAATAATCATTATCATTCGCACCTGTAAAGCGTTTTTTTGACCTTGTCACTTTGCTGACATGATTCACATTGTGACACGTCCGGGCGTCCCCAACGCCGTCAGCGAGTGATCAGCGCGGCATACTGTTCACGCAGGTAGTTCGGCACCGCATCATCCGCATTGGTGCCGATCACTTCCAGCTCGGTCAAACGGTCCTTCAGGCGCTGGTGTGCGGCCGCCATGATGCAGCCTTTTCCCGCCATCGAGAGCATTTCCAGGTCGTTCATGCCGTCGCCGAAGGCGATGCAATCCTTCACGCCATGCCCCATCCGTTTCGCGACCTGCTCCAGCGCATGTCCTTTCGATACGCCGCCCGCCATAACTTCCAGGCAGTTCACCGAGGAGAAGCTTACGTTGACGCGGTCGCCCCAGCGGGCGTTGAGCGCCTCTTCCAGCGGCAGCAGACGTTCATGTTCATCGCAGGTGAAAAAGACTTTCCCGACATCGTCGGTGTCCAGCGACGTCGGGTCGAATAGCTGGTACTTGAAGACGGATTCCTGGAAGAACTGCTCTTCTTCCGGTCGGGAGCGGCTCATGAACCAGTCATCGCCGCGATAGATATGCGTGAGGATATCCTCACGGTCGTACATGATCCCGAACAAATCACGCGCGATATCGCGGTCCAGATTATGGCTAACCAGCAGTTCTCCGTCGGTGTTGTGCACTCGGGCGCCGTTGGAGGTGATCATGTATGCGCTGATCCCCAGTTTGTCGCGGATCTGTGCGACGTCCTTATGGTGCCGCCCGGTGGCGAAGACAAAATGAATGCCCTGCTCCGTCAGCAGTTGCAACGTTTCTCTGGCATAAGGGGTAAGCGTATGAGCGGGGGACAGCAGCGTGCCATCCAAATCGGAAGCGACAATGGGGTACATACGTTGGAATCTAACCTCCGCAGGTTAAACGCGGCCGGGCCGCAGAATTTAATGATATTGCGCAAAATGGTGCAGAATCCGGCGAAAAACGTCGGCGCGCACCGCATCTTCTTCAAACAGCATGTCATGCCGGGCACCGCGTATGATGCGCGGTTTCCCTCCAGCCACCGGATGACCCGCCGCGGCCATCGCCCTGCAGAATGCATCCTGCCCGCGATTATCCACCACGCGGTCGTCCTCCGCCTGCAGCACAAGCAGCGGCGCTGTAATTTTCGCTACTCTCGACATTAAATCCCTGCCCGCCAACAGCGCTTCCCGCACCCAGTGATAGGTGGGTCCGCCAATCCGCAGCGACGGGTCGTCGGCATAGGTCCGCACACTGCGTAGATGTCGGGCGCGACTGTGGGTCAGCACATTGAGGACATACGGCAATGGCTGCCACTGGCTGGCGCCAATCGCGTAGTAGTCGCGCAGCTTCGGATGACGCTCGGTGCGATCCAGAATGCGCCAGGCCAGCCATTCCGGCATCGGCAAATGGATGTCGCACATAGGGGCGCACAGCGCGGCGGCATCGAAAGCCTCGGGCCTGCGGGCCATAAAATCGGCCAGAATCACGCCCCCCATCGAGTGCGCCAGCGCAAAGCGTCGTCGATACCCGCTTTTCGCCAGTTGCAGTTGCCAGAACTGCGCCACGTCGTCCACATAGTCGCTGAAATTCTCGACGTGACCGCGATGCGTATCTTTCAGCAAACGACCTGAACGCCCTTGCCCACGATGATCCATCATCAGCACATCATAACCATTATGGAACAGGTCGTAGGCGACCTCGGAGTATTTGACGTAGCTGTCGGTGCGGCCAGTGAGCAGCATCACCACCTGATGATGGCGCGGAGAGGTAAAACGGGCAAAGCGAATGGGGACGCGGTCGACGCCGATGAACTCGCCCTCATCCCGCCGCCGCCAGAAGTCCAGCAAAGGTCCGGTGGAAAACGCAGCGTACTGCGCCTCCCGATTCAGTAGACACTCAGGGTACTGAGTCATCACACATTCTCGCGGTTGTTCATGGCGGTAAACCTGGTTTTGTGAGCTCTGGTACAAAGATCGGCGTTGGCGTATTGTGGCATAAAAAGCGACATTCAGGGAGCATTGACGCATGACCATCGAGTGGTGGTTTACCTATCTCGTGACCACATTGATTCTGAGTCTTTCGCCGGGTTCCGGCGCCATCAACACCATGAGCACCGGCATCAGTCACGGCTATCGCGGCGCGTTCGCCTCGATTGCCGGTCTGCAGGTCGGATTGATTTGCCACATCGTGCTGGTGGGCATCGGCCTCGGCGCGCTGTTGTCCCAGTCCGTGCTGGCGTTTGAAGTGCTGAAATGGGTCGGGGCGGCTTATCTGATTTGGCTCGGCATTCAGCAGTGGCGCAGCGCGGGCGGTCTGGATTTGAATACGCTGGCAAACACGATGCCGCGGCGCAGACTCTTTAAACGGGCCGTGCTGGTCAATTTGACCAACCCGAAAAGCATCGTTTTTCTGGCTGCGTTGTTTCCGCAATTTGTGATCCCGCATCAGCCTCAGGCCATGCAATATTTGGTGCTGGGCGTCACCACTATCGCCGTGGATGTCGTCGTGATGATTGGCTACGCCACGCTGGCGACGCGCGTCGCCAAATGGCTGAAGGGACCCCGGCAGGTGAAACGTCTGAATCGGGTCTTCGGTTCGCTGTTTATTATGGTGGGTGCGCTGCTGGCGTCCGCCCGTCGGGCCTAGCCTCGGCGTCGAGCCAAGGTCATGGCGACCCACTCGCCATGACCTCCGCGTTTAACGCGATACGATGAGATGAATACCGAATCCCGCGAAGAGCACGCCCGCGACGCCATCCACCCATTTCGCCAAACGCTGATAGCCGCGACGCATGACCGGCAGCGCAAACACCATGGCCACCAGCGTGAACCACGCCAGCGTTTCTACCGAAATTAAAGCAAACAGTCCCCAGCGCGCACCCGCGCCCACGCTATCGCCGACGAACAGAGAGAAAACGCTGCCGAAGTAAATCAGCGCTTTGGGATTGGACAGGTTGGTGACTAAACCACGAATGAAGAACTTGCCGCGCTGAGGTAAATCCACGCTGACCTCAGCGACCTCCGATTGTTGCGCTTTCTGACGCGCGGAACGCAACATCTGCCATCCCATCCAGCACAGGTAAAGACCCCCGCCCACGGTAATGATGCGGTGCAGCCACGCCATTTTCATCAGCAACAAATGCAGCCCCATCAAGGCGATCGCCGCCCAGACCACCACGCCCAGCGTGATGCCTAATACGCCCATCATCGCTTCACGGCGCGAACGGCTGGCCGCAATCTGCGAAACGAAGAAAAAGTCCGGCCCCGGACTCATCAGGGCGATGAAATGCACCAGCGCCACAGTCAGGAACAGCATCAACATGGTGAAACTCCCGTTGTTATCGTTGTGTCGCCCCTATACCACGCGGGCGCATACAAGTTAGTCGTCGTTTTCCAGATGCTCGCGGATGAGCGTCATGAACGGCACGCCGAAACGCTCCAGTTTACGTTGACCCACGCCATTGACGTTCAGCAGTTCGCTGGCCGTGACCGGCAGAATTTCCGCCATCTCCAACAGCGTCGCGTCACTGAAAACCACGTACGGCGGAATGTTGTTTTCATCGGCGATGGATTTACGCAGCTTGCGCAGTTTGGCGAACAGTTTGCGGTCGTAGTTGCCGCCATATGATTTCTGGCTGACGCGCGGTTTGAGGTTAATCAAGCGCGGAACGGCCAGTTGCAGCGGGACATCGCCGCGCAACACCGGTCTGGCCGCTTCGGTCAGTTGCAGCGCGGAATGCTGAACCACGTTCTGCATCAGCAGCCCCAGATGAATGAGCTGGCGCAGGACGCTCACCCACTGTTCCTGCGTTTTATCTTTGCCAAGACCGTAGACCGGCAGCTTGTCGTGACCAAACTCCCGGATACGCTGGTTATTGGCCCCGCGCAGCACTTCCGCGATATAGCCAATACCGAATCGCTGACCTACGCGATAGACGCAGGATAATGCTTTCTGCGCATCGACCAGTCCGTCATAGCTTTTAGGCGGGTCCAGACAGACGTCGCAGTTGCCGCACGACTGCTGGCGCCCTTCGCCAAAGTAGTTGAGCAGCACCAGTCGTCGACAGGTCTGCGCTTCCGCAAACGCGCCCATGGCGTTGAGCTTGTGACGCTCGATATCCAGCTGCGGACCCGCCGGTTTCTCTTCCAGACAACGGCGCAGCCAGGCCATGTCGGCCGGATCGTAAAACAGCGCCGCTTCCGCCGGCAGGCCATCACGTCCTGCGCGGCCGGTTTCCTGATAATACGATTCGATGTTGCGAGGAATATCGAAATGCACCACGAAGCGGACGTTAGGTTTGTTGATCCCCATCCCAAACGCCACTGTGGCAACGACGACCTGCAAGTCGTCACGCAGAAACGCTTCCTGCACCTGAGCCCGACGTTCGTTCTCCAGCCCCGCATGATAGGCCCCCACGCTCAGGCCCCGATTCTGCAAGCGCGTGCACAAATCTTCGACCTTCGCACGGCTGTTGCAGTAAACGATGCCGCATTTCCCGCGTTGGCCTTGTACGAACATCCACAGCTGATCGAGCGGCTTGAATTTTTCCACCAGCGTATAGCGAATGTTGGGACGGTCGAAGCTGCTGATGTGGATGAGGGGATCGTGCAAATCCAGCAGGCGTACGATGTCCTGACGCGTGGTGTCGTCCGCCGTGGCGGTCAGCGCCACGACCGGCAGGCCGGGGAAACGCTGCTTCACCTGCCCCAACGCCCGGTACTCCGGCCGGAAATCGTGTCCCCATTGGGAAATACAGTGCGCTTCGTCGACGGCAATCATCGCCAGCGGCCAGTAAGACAGGTGTTCGAGAAAACTGTCAGACGTCAGACGTTCAGGGGCGATATAGAGGAGTTTGATATCGCCGTTGCGGCAGCCGGTCATGACCTGATGCTGCTGCTCGCGCGTTTGCGTGGAGTTCAGACAGGCGGCGGAAACACCGTAGGCCTGCAGCTGATCCACCTGATCCTTCATCAGGGAAATCAGCGGAGACACCACCAGCGTCAGCCCTTCCATGACGAGAGCGGGGATTTGATAACACAGGGATTTACCGCCACCCGTGGGCATGATCGCCAGGCAGTCCTGCCCGTTGAGGGCAGCGTTGATAATCGCTTGCTGGCCGGGCCGGAACTGCTGATACCCGAAAGTTTCGCGCAATACCTGCGTCGCCAGCGCTTCTTTATTCAATACTTCTGCCGTAGACACGCCTTCACCGCTTTTATAAAAACAAACAGGCGCTATTTTCAGCGCCGTTTGATAAAACTGCAACGTTTGTGTGCAGGCTTTTATTCACTGCTCTCGACAATGCTGACTGAAAGCGGCCTCAGAACATATCGTTCAGGGTCACGCCGACGCCGACACGCGTCTGACGGTGGTTGTAGTCGATCAGCGATTCGCCGTAGCCGCTGAAGACTTTCGTGTAGAAGCGAACGTGCTCCGTCAGCGGATAACTCCAGCTCACTTCACCGCCGCCGTAACCGCTGTTCCAGTTGTAACGCCCTTCCGCGCTGAAAATACTGTCGCCCCACAGGTAGCCGACGCGTACGCGATAATGCCCCATGTAGCGGGTGATATCCGGGTTGTCATCTTTGCTGTCGGAGAAACGTAGCCAGGGTTTCAGCTCCACCTGCCAGTTGCCGTTCTGCGCCATCAGGCGCGCATAGGCACGGTTCCAGCTGCGTGAGGTGGGATCGGAGCGACCATTCGACTGATGGTTAAAGCCGACTTCCACGTCACGTAAGGTCCAGCCCGCCAGGCTGTAGTCCGTCGCCCACCCCAGGAAGATCTGCGGCTCATAGTTAGTTTCACGGAACGGAGACGATTCGCTTTTATTAGAAAGCTGCCACCAGGAGCCTTGGGTATAAGATGCGCCAAGCAGTGAGTTGTCGCCCAAAATACCGCGCCATAGCGGGAAGCCTAAACTGATCTGGAAATTCACCTCGTCTTTGCGAGCGTTATTTCCCCAGTTATAGCTCTGAATCGCTTCCCGGTTGATGTTGCTGGTATAGGTGTAAAGCAGGTAGTTATTTTCGTAAGGATAAAGAATAAAGGGACTGTCATGTTTTTGCAGCAGGCTGGCGATGATGCTGCCACGAACCGCCGGTTTATCATGAATTTCCTGCACTGTGGCTTCTTGCGCCTGGACCTGCGCCGTTAGCAGCAACGCCAGCACACCACCCCAAATTTTACGCATGCCCGTATTTCTCCAGCTGTCTAATAAGGTTATTTTTTGATTTGACGCTCGCATTGTACACAGAAACTAAGCGGTTACGTTATAGGCTGCTATGAATCGGTATTTTCTGTATGGCGGCGGCTTTCATTTCCCATTCGCCGCCCGTATTCACGATGGATCGCGCGGGATCGGCATTCTCTTTGTCCAGCCAGATGACGCCGTCATGCCGACCGGGTAAACCACTCTCGTGCCGTAATTACGGCAATATACGGGTGTTGGCGGGCGGTATTTTAAGTAAAATAGTCGTTTACCTCCGTTCATACTGAGCTATTACAATGGAAACGCAGCAAACCCGCCAGGGAGTCCTGTTCGCTCTTGGCGCTTACATCATCTGGGGTATCGCCCCGGCTTACTTCAAACTCATCGAACAGGTTCCCGCTACTGAAATTGTTTCTCACCGCGTGATTTGGTCGTTCTTTTTTATCCTGGTCCTGCTCAGCGTCAGTCACCAATGGAAGCAGGCCATCACGCTTCTGCGACAGCCGAAACGGTTGCTGATGCTGGCCGTGAGCGCCCTCTTCATCGGCAGCAACTGGTTAATCTATATCTGGGCCGTCAACCACCACCATATGCTGGAAGCCAGCCTGGGTTATTTCATCAATCCGCTGGTCAGTGTGCTGCTCGGGCTGCTGTTTCTCGGGGAAAGGTTCCGTCCCATGCAGTGGCTCGCCGTTGCGTTAGCGGTATGCGGTGTGCTGGTGCAGCTGTGGAAATTCGGCTCCCTTCCGTTTCTCGCCCTGTGGCTGGCGTTTAGCTTTTCCATTTATGGCCTGTTACGTAAAAAGATCGGGGTCGATGCGCAAACCGGCATGCTGGTCGAAACCCTGTGGCTGCTGCCCGTGGCGCTGGTGTATCTGTTTTGCTTCGCCGACACGCCGACCAGTCATTTGACTCAGAATTCGCTGTCGCTGGATCTGCTGCTGCTTGCCGCCGGTGTCGTCACCACCGTCCCGCTGCTGTTTTTCACCGCCGCCGCCGTGCGCCTGCGTCTCTCTACGCTGGGGTTCTTCCAGTACATCGGACCAACGCTGGTGTTTTTGCTGGCCGTCGTGGTTTATGACGAGACGTTCACCCAGGATCAGTTGGTCACCTTTGCCTTCATCTGGTTAGCGCTGGCGATTTTCATCGGCGACGCGCTGCACACGCAGCAAAAGCAAATGCACAAACGTCTGGCGTAAAAAAAGGCCCCGTCGCGAGCGACGAGGCCTGTTCTTTCTATTATTCGACAGTTACAGCCAGTTGCGGCGTTTAAAGTACAGGTAAGGCGCCAGACCGGCCAACACCATGAGTACCAGCGCCGCTGGATAACCAAAGGCCAGTCTCAGTTCCGGCATGAATTCAAAGTTCATGCCGTAGCTGGAAGCCACCAGCGTCGGCGGCAGGAATACCACGGACACCACCGAGAAGATCTTGATGATGCGGTTCTGTTCGATATTGATAAAGCCCATCGCCGCCTGCATCAAAAAGTTCACCTTCTGGAACAGCGATTCGTTATGCGGCAGCAGCGATTCGATATCTCGCAGAATTTCCCGTGCCTGCTCCAACTGACCGCTCGGCAACCGCGCTTTACGCACCAGGAAGTTCAGCGCGCGCTGGGTATCCATCAGACACAAACGCACCTTCCAGCCGATATCTTCCAGCTCCGCCAGCGTCGACAGCGCGTCGTCGTACTCATCGCCCTGATGGCCATCCATGATGACGCGACTCAGCGCTTCCAGATCGCTATAGATATTTTCGATTTCATCCGCTAACTGCTCGATTTTGGTTTCGAACAGGTCGAGCAGCAGCTCATAAGCGTTGCCGTCAATCAGCGTTTGTCCGCGAGCGCGCATGCGGTACAGGCGAAACGCCGGCAGCTCGCGTTCGCGCAGAGTGTACAAACGTCCGTCGCGAATGGTGAACGCCACGGTCGCGTTGCCCGCATGATCTTCCGCATCTTCATAAAAGAAGAAGGAGTGAATATGCAGACCGTCTTCATCCTCGAAGAAACGCGCGGAGGCTTCAATATCTTCCAGTTCAGGTCGAGTCGCCAGGCTTTGGCCCAATTGGGTTTGTACCTGGTCCCGCTCGATAACGTCCGGTTCGACCAAATCTACCCATACCGACGAGGTGAGATCCTGGCTTTCTTCCATTTCCAGACGAGTTAAACGGCTGTTTTCCAGCTTGAATGCGCTCAGCATAGGTCATGCTCCCTAAAGGTGTTCTGGCAGGGACAATACGCGCTTGAAACACAGGAAAGAGGGTGAAAAATCACCATCCGATTCCAGACCGTTTGACGGTGCTGACTCGATGCGATGTGTGAAGAGATCGCTGACAACCACTAAGGCTATCAGCAACGGAGGATAGCCTTAGAAGTTGTACCTACGAAATAGGTGTGTGAGCCAGTATCGACTGGGTGTGTCCAAGGCGTGGGTCCTCCGGGAATAATGATGCGCGCATGTTACGCTGAGATGAAAAAGGCTGTCAACACGCACGCAGGCCATTAATGCAACAATCTGTTCAGTAATCAGTTTATACGATATCCAGCTTTGCGTAAGCCGCCACCAGCCATTTTATCCCCTGACCGGGGAAGGCCACCTGAACGCGGCAATGGTCGCCGCCGCCTTCAAGATTGACAATGGTCCCTTCGCCGAACTTGGCATGACGCACGCGCTGCCCCAGCTTGTAGCCGCTGTCGCTCTCGGAAATCGGCGTTCCTAGCCGCTGCTGATTAACGGGCCGCGACACGCTGGCGCGCAGTCGGACTTCCTCCACGCACTCCTGCGGCAGTTCGCCAATGAAACGCGACGGGCGGTGGTAAACCTCTTTGCCGTACAAACGGCGAGTTTCCGCGTAGGTCATCGTCAGTTTACGCATCGCACGGGTCACCCCGACATACGCCAGTCGGCGCTCTTCCTCCAGTCGCCCGCCCTCTTCGAGAGACATCTGGCTTGGGAACATGCCTTCCTCCATCCCAACGATGAAGACCTGAGGGAACTCCAGCCCTTTAGCGGAATGCAGCGTCATCAGCTGGACCGCATCCTGATAGGCATCCGCCTGCCCTTCTCCGGCTTCCAGCGCCGCATGAGACAGAAACGCCTGCAGCGGCATCAGATCCTGATCTTCTTCCTGATAGCTGTACTGGCGCGTCGCGGTGACCAGTTCCTCCAGGTTCTCGATGCGGGTCTGGCCCTTCTCGCCTTTTTCCTGTTCATACATGCTCCACAGGCCGGAGTCTTTGATCACGCGGTCAGTTTGTACGTGCAGCGGCTGCTCGGCGGTATCGTTGGCCAACGCGTCCACCAGTTCGAGGAAGCGCTGTAGCGCACCGGCGGCGCGTCCGGCCAGCGCCTTCTCCTGCAACAACGCACGCGTGGCCTGCCACAGAGTCAGCTGACGGTCGCGCGCGGCCTGACGCACCACTTCCAGCGTCCGGTCTCCGATGCCGCGCGTCGGGGTATTCACCACGCGTTCATACGCCGCATCGTCGTTACGGTTGGCGATCAGCCGCAGGTAGGCCAGCGCGTCTTTGATTTCCTGTCGTTCGAAGAAGCGCATTCCGCCATAAATGCGATAAGGCAGACTTTGCTGTAGCAGCGCCTCTTCCAGCACACGGGATTGGGCGTTGCTGCGGTAAAGAATGGCGCACTCGTTCAGGCTGCCGCCCATTTCCTGCCACGCCTTGATGCGGCTGACGACAAACCGCGCCTCGTCCAGTTCGTTGAACGCGCAGTACAGGGAAATCGGGTCGCCTTCGACGCCGTCGGTCCACAAATTTTTCCCCAGACGATCGCCGTTATGGGCGATCAGGGCATTGGCCGCGTTGAGGATATTGGCGCTGGAACGGTAGTTCTGCTCCAGACGGATGGTGGAAGCCTGCGGGAAATCGTTCAGGAAGTGCTGAATATTTTCGACCTGCGCCCCGCGCCAGCCGTAGATAGACTGGTCATCGTCACCCACAATCATGACCCGGGCGCTGTCGCCTGCCAGCATACGCACCCAGGCGTACTGAATGCGGTTAGTGTCCTGGAATTCGTCGACCAGAATGTTGTTAAAGCGATCCCGGTAGTGCTGCAGAATGTGCGGCTTGTTCAGCCACAATTCATGGGCACGCAGCAGCAGTTCGGCGAAATCCACCAGTCCGGCGCGATCGCAGGCTTCCTGATAGGCCTGATACACGCGGAGCCAGGTTTGCTCCACCGGATTGCCGTAGCTTTCGATATGCTGAGGACGCAGGCCCTCGTCTTTTTTGCCGTTGATGTACCACATCGCCTGCCGCGGCGGCCACTGCTTCTCGTCCAGATTGAGCGCTTTGACCAGCCGTTTGAGCAGACGGAGCTGGTCTTCGCTGTCCAAAATCTGAAAGTCCTGCGGCAGTCCGGCATCAAGATGATGCGCGCGCAGCAGCCGATGCGCCAGACCGTGAAAAGTGCCGATCCACATGCCGCCCTGACTGGTGCCGATCAACTGTTCGATTCGATGGCGCATCTCTGCGGCGGCTTTATTGGTGAACGTCACCGCCATGATGGAGTACGGGGAGCAGTTCTCCACCGACATCAGCCAGGCGATACGATGCACCAGCACCCGCGTCTTGCCGCTGCCAGCCCCGGCCAGCACCAACATGTTGCTGCGGGGAGCCGCGACGGCGTCGCGTTGTTTATCGTTCAGGCTGTCGAGCAGATCAGATACGTCCATAGGCGTCGGTTATCCGTGAAAAGGGCATCCCGTCACCACATGGCGACAGTTCACCTCTGTTTATGCATACAGTGGAAGGCGTGAATTATAGCAATGCCGTCAGCGATGCCAACCTTGCAATTGCAATATGCGGCAGCAGCCGAGCGTCGCGAAGCTGCATCAGGTTGGCTCCCTGCACCCCGATCCAGCAGGATTGCATCCCGCAGCGTACGGCGCCGGCCACGTCGGTGATGAGATCATCCCCCACATGCAGCAGGTGATGCAACGGTAAATTGAGACGCTCCGCGGCCTCATGAAACATATCGTGCCACGGCTTGGCGCGGCCGTCCGGACCGGCGCGGAGGACAAACTGGAAGTATTCGCCCAGACCGCAGGCATGAGGATCGGCGTTACCGTTGGTGATCGCCGCCAGCGGCCAGCGCTGAGCCAGCGCCCCAAGCGTGTCGTGAGTTTCCTGTGACACGCTGATACGGCTGCGCCAGTAGGCAAAGTGCGTCATCGCTTTCGCCGCGCCGTCGTCCGCTTCCGCCTCACTCACTCCCTGACGCCGCAGCGCCAGCACCACCGTACGGCGACGCCATTCGGTCATGTCGTGATAGATCTCCGGTTCCTGCGTACGCAATTCGTCACGCATCGCACCGAACTCCGCTTCGGTCAACGAACTCAATCCCGGATGGAGAGCGCGTAGAAATTGCAGCGCTTCGCGCGAGCTGCGCCGCACCACCTCGGCGTTATCGTATAACGTGTCGTCCAGATCGAAAGTGATGGCCGCGATAGGGCCCAGCGGACGGTAGACGTGCATCAGGATTTGCCTCGTTTCGCGCGAGGATGCGCCGCATCATAGACCGAGGCCAAATGCTGGAAATCCAGATGCGTATAAATTTGAGTCGTGGTGAGGTTGGCGTGTCCCAACAGTTCCTGAACCGCACGCAGGTCGCCGCTCGACTCGAGCAAATGCGTCGCAAAGGAGTGGCGCAGCTTATGGGGATTGATGTGGCTGTTCACGCCTTGCTTCACGCCCCACTCGGCAAAGCGCTTCTGCACGTTGCGCATGGAGATACGTTTACCGAGACTGGAGACGAACACCGCGTCGTCATCCGGCGCGTAGATCTCCCGCAGCGCCAGCCAGCGGTTCAGCCAAGTCACCGCCGTTCCGCCCAGCGGCAAACGACGCTCTTTGCTGCCTTTCCCCATCACCCAGACTTCGCCGCTGTCCAGATCGATATGCCCCAGATCCAGACCGACCAGCTCGGCCAGACGCAGACCCGCGCCATACATCACTTCCAGCATCGTCCGATCGCGGACCGCCAACGGATCGCTCTCGTCGATGTCCAGCAGACGGTTGACCTCGTCCACATCCATATTCTTCGGCAGATGGCGTCCGGCACGCGGCGTGGCTATCCCTTTGGCAGGGTTGGCGTTCAACTCACCGCGGCTCACCATCCAGTCCAGAAAACTGCGCAGTGCGGAAAGGCGCAGCGCCAGACTGGAGGACTGTAGTCCGTCGCGTTTGCTGCGCGCGACCACCGCACGCACTCCGGCGGCATCCAGCTGACGCCAGTCGCTGATGCCGGAGGCGGATAAAATAGTGATCACAGCCTGAAGTTGGTGCGCATAGCTGCTTTGCGTCAGCGGGCTGAGCTGTCGCTCGACGCGCAGGTAACGTAAAAAGGCGTCGGCCTGCGTCAGCAAGGGCGAGTCGGGGACGTTCATAGCCGTTCGATCCAGCGTTGCAGAACCATCGGCAAAATCGTCGCCAGATGCTGCAAAAGTACGGTCCCCATCCCTTCCTGATAATGATGGCTATCGCGGCTGCTGAAAATCAGCAGACCCAGATCGCCTTTTTCGCCCATCAACGACAGCGCGACCGACCCCACCTGCCGCGCCTGAGGCAATAGCAGCAAAAGTTCAGGTCCGTTCAGCGAGCCGAGATAGTGATTCCGTTTCCCCAAGCGCTGAATGCGCAAGGGTTCGAACAACGTGCGATTTAGCGCGAGATGCGTGAAATCAGACGGCGCGCCGATGCGCCATTTGTCGCTGAACAATCGCACCGTGGCGCCGGACAGCCCGAGCTTGCGCGCCCAGCGCTGCAACCGGTCCAGCAGATCCTGCAAAGAGTCGGCCGCCGATAAGGCCAGCTGCAACTGCAACAGCTGATTGAACAGCGCCTCGTTCTGCGCGGCCTGCTCCATCAGGAGCGTAATGTCCTCTTCCAGATGCTGGATTTGGGTACGCTGACGCGATAGCTGCCACTCGACCAGAGACACACTTTCTCGCACCGGGTGCGGAATGCGCATTTGTTCGACGTGGCGGGAATTACGGATGAAAAAATCGGGGTTTTGGTGCAGGAACTGCAGCACCATGTCGTCCGTGAGTTCAACCTCGCGATCTGCCTGTTCCTGCTGCTCCTCGACGCGTTTCATAAATGAATGAATCCATCATAGACATGCGTGGCCGGACCGGTCATGAACAACGGGTTTCCCGGCCCCGCCCAATGAATATCCAGCTCGCCGCCCGGCAGTTGCACTTTGACTTCCGCCGACAGCAGCCCTTGCTGAATCCCAACCGCGACGGCCCCACAGGCGCCGCTGCCGCAGGCCTGCGTTTCACCCGCGCCGCGCTCAAAAACGCGCAGCCGGACGGAATCGCGATTAACGACCTGCATAAAACCAATGTTAGCGCGTTCAGGGAAACGTTCATGACTTTCGAGCAATGGACCCAGCGTTTCGACCGGCGCCGTATCAACGTCATCGACCTGCACAACGCAGTGCGGGTTGCCCATTGAGACCGCGCCGCACAGCACGGTGTGGTCCGCCACACGCATGATGTAGGTTTTCTCTGCTTTGGCGGCGCGAAACGGAATCTGCTGCGGTTCAAAGTTGGGCTCGCCCATGTTGACCCGCACCAGTTCGTCTTCGGTGACCGACAGCACCATACGCCCGCTATGGGTGCTCACATTAATATGACGTTTATTCGTCAGCCCTTTCAGACGTACGAAACGCGCGAAGCAGCGAGCGCCGTTGCCGCACTGCGCAACCTCGCTGCCGTCGGCGTTAAAAATACGGTAATGAAAATCCAGCTCAGGATCGTACGGCGGTTCGACAACCAGCAACTGGTCGAAGCCTACGCCGCAGTGGCGATCCGCCAGCCGGCGGATGAGTTCGGGTGAAAAATAGACATTTTGCGTAACGGCATCGACAACCATAAAGTCATTGCCTAAACCGTGCATTTTGGAGAACTGCATTATCCTGACTCCGCTGGCTCAACCGGACGCGGTAAATACGCTATCGTGACCTGTTAAAATATGGGAAATCCCGTTTGATCGTCCGCCGTTATGGCCGGTTAGTCGATGGTTGCGGTGTCGTATTTTTCTGTGTCTGAGATTCGCTCGGCGTCGTGCTTTTGTGCTCCGGCGGGAAGTACAACGGCCCTTTCAGACCACAACCGACAACCCCGAGTGCAACCAGTGCCAGCGCAGCTTGGCGAAATAGCGTTTTCATAACGTTAAACCTGTCGTTCAGAGACTCATGCTCTCTATAATCGCAGCTGGATCATGAAAATCAACAGGAATCGAAAATCAACGACGGGGAGTTCGATTAATCAGACCGATGTACGAGGACTCTTCGCTAAAAGCGAGCGCTCAGGCCGAGAGCAAGTGAGAGAGCGTTCACGTATCGTTATAGGGCGACGCGCCGGGAGATGAGCGTTAACGCACAAGCCGACTTCCGCCGTAGCGCAGACTACAGCGTTTGCAGCTGTCGCGGGTTCAGCCGCGCGGGATCGTCTTGCAGCGAGGTCATGCACATCGGCGAGAGGTCGCTCTTGCGGAACGGGATCACCTTCGTGCGACCATCGACCTGGACGATCTGGTAAAACTGCGGCAGGTTGAAGTTGATCGAGCTGGCGCCGTAGGTGAAGCGGTCGTGCGAGGAAGAGTAGAAGCGGCTGACGTCACGTACCAGTTCCTCTTTGCTGCCTTCGCAGTGGTGGAACACTTCCACGCGGTTGGTCTCATCCAGAATATAGATATTGAAACCCTCGTCATCCGTCCGATTTTCAAAGAAGAACTGAATGATGCCTTCGCTGGCGACGCCATCGATGACCGGCGGCAAATGAACATGCGCGGCGGTTTCCACCTGAATAGGCAAACCCTGTAGCTTGTTGTTGGAGATCGCGCCGTAGAACTCTACCGCGTTCTCCTGTTTCTGCACCGATACGCTGAGCCGTTCGAAGAACAGTCCCCAGGTTTGCCCCGCCACCTTCACCGCTTTAAAGCGGCCCGGCTCGTGCCGCGTGCTGGACAGGCGCAGTTCAATGCACTCCGACACCAGTTGCTGCACGCGCGTGCGGATCAGCCCGCGCAGATGCTGGCTGTAGCAGAAAACATCCAGCGACTCCGGCAGCGCGGCGTCCTGATGCATTTTGCCCAGAATAGTTTTCAGCGCTTCCAACACCGCCTGTTCGCCGCTGAAGTGCAGGGTTCTGATCTCATTCCAGGAGTTGCGATACAGCAGGTCGATGCTGCCGACCAGGCACTGCTGCTGCTGACCGAAGCTGAAGACGTCCAGTTGGCGGAAATCGAAATGCACGACCTGATTACGGAAGGCCGCCGTCGGATCGTGTTCGAGATTGACGATAATCGCCAGATGACGAATTTCGCACGGACTGTAGAGCGCTTTGGGTGTCGGCGGCGCGACACGCAGCGGGAAGTGGCTCGCCACGTCGGAGACCAGCTCCTTGAGCTTGGCTAAGTCGCATCGATCTCCGCCTTTGATATGCAGCTGCGTGGCGGACGTCAGCAGACCGTTGAAATAGGCCCAGGCCACCAGCTTGTTCAGGTAGCGGTTATATTCCAGCGGTTGGTGGCTGATGATCGCATCCATCGACGGCGCCTGATTATACAGATACCAGCCGCTGCGATTAGCGCGCCCGGCGGGCACGTAGATGAACGTCAGGTCCGGCTCGGACAAATCAGGGGAGATCTGCGGATTCACCAAGGTCACCTTGCCCGGCAGCGCCTCGAAGGCGGCGTACAGCTTGCGCGTCAGCACGCCGATATCCTGCGGGCTGGCGCTGACGCTCAGGTTGTTACGTCGGGCAAAGCGAATCAGATTGCGATAGCTCTGCATCATCGCATCCAGCAGTTCATTATGCGCTTCGCGCACCTGCTCAATTTTCCAGTTGGCGCGGTCGTCCAGCATCTGCAAACGTTGGTCGTCCCAGCCCCACTGCTGAACCAGCTGTGTGAGGATCTGCTCGCGCCAGGCGGTCTTGCCGACGCCGGTCGACAATTTTTCGCAGACTTTGAGATAGAAGCAGCGGCGCGCCAGGTCCAGACGCGGCATATCGTCGATGGCGGTGAGATAGTGGGTGACGCGCTCCAACATCATGCAGTACGGGTCGAGACCGAACGACACGATTTCGCCTTTATGCAAACGCGTTTTGATTTCGGCCGACAGCAGACAGGTATCGGGATACTCCCAGGAGTAAGCTTCCAGCAGCAGCGTTTTCAGCACCGCTTTGTAGGGGGAGTCGATGCTTTTGTAGAGCTGCCAGAGGCTGGCGCCAAAATACTCTTCTGCCGATAAGGTGCTGAGTCCGCCCAGATCGAGCCACTCATTCGGCGCCAGCGCGCCCTGCGAATAGAGGTTGATGACGTATTCGTCGTAATTCGGCTCTTCTTCTACCGGCACCATGTTCCACAGGATGCGCTTGCCCGCCATGCGTACGGCGGTGCGGTAAAACTCATCCAACAACAGAATGTGCTGGGTCGACCCGCAGTCCTCGCCGCCCAGACTGCCGCTCTCGTTGTGACGGAAGCGGTTTTCGTCCATAACGAAGAAGCTGACATCCACCCCCAGACCCGCCGCCCACTGTTCCAGCAGCGTGCATTTCTGCTGTAAGCGCTGACGCTCTTCGGTATCAAGCCAGGATTGATGACAAACCCATACGTCCAGATCGGACGTGCAGCTTTGACCAATCGAAGAAGTGCTGCCCATCGAATAAATGCCATTGATGGGGAATTCGCCCTGCTTGCACAACGGCTCCGCCATCCCGCCAATCAGCTGGGCGTCATCGAAATAGCGTTGTTGGTTTTCATCAGGCGTGTAGAGGCATATGCCGTGTGGGACCTTACCTTCAAGGTAGCCCGGCATCTGGGGATGGTGGTGATGTAGTAAAACTGGCAAAAGACTGTAAACCTGCTGGAAAGCGGGTCTCATTGCTGCCAGAGCGCGATCAACTCGCAGTTGGTTAATCGCGTCCAGTCTCTGCTTCAGTGTCTCGATGTAGAGGTACAAGACGTTTCGCCTGATTATCCCAGTGACTAAAAAAAAGCCGTTTTTCCAAACCAACCTGTCCTGAGTAGCGATTTAGAGGAATGGCGGACAGTTTATTGCTGGAAACGTGATCAATTTAACACCTTGCTGAAAAGGCGTAAAGAAAGTAAAAAAAGTCAGAATTTTCGGTCTACACTGCGGGATCGGTCCTGCTGTCGCTCACTCAGACTCCGCCAGCATTTATGATTTATGGCTGCTATCATTGCAATCGTTACCAACTGAGGTTTAGCCACAGCCCGGCAACTGACACTGGCGCAGCATCAATGATACGATGCAACGAAACGATAACAACGGTATCCAGCATGTTAGAGAATACTCTCCGAATTGCCACCCGACAAAGCCCGCTCGCCTTATGGCAGGCTCATTATGTACAACAACAGTTGCAGTCCTGTCATCCGGATTTACAGGTGGAGCTGGTACCGATGGTAACACGGGGAGACGTTCTGCTGGATACTCCGCTTGCCAAAGTCGGTGGAAAAGGCCTTTTCGTCAAAGAGTTAGAGCTAGCCCTGCTGGAACATCGCGCCGACATCGCCGTACATTCCATGAAGGACGTGCCGGTAGACTTTCCGCCGGGACTTGGACTGGTCACCATCTGCGAGCGCGACGATCCCCGAGATGCGTTCGTCTCCAACCGTTACGCCGATCTGGACGCATTACCTGAAGGCGCATGCGTCGGTACGTCCAGCCTGCGCCGTCAGTGCCAGCTGCGCGCCAACCGCCCCGATCTGGTAGTGCGCGACCTGCGCGGCAACGTCGGCACACGCCTGTCAAAACTGGATAACGGCGAATATGACGCGATTATTCTCGCCGTTGCCGGACTTAACCGCTTGGGTATGCAAGACCGCGTACGCTGTGCGTTGAGCCCGGAAGTTTCGCTGCCCGCGGTCGGTCAGGGCGCGGTCGGTATCGAATGCCGACTGGACGACGTTCGAACGCAAAGCCTGCTGGCCCGGCTGAATCATGCCGACACCGCCACGCGGGTGCTGGCGGAACGCGCCATGAACACGCGCCTTGAAGGCGGATGTCAGGTGCCGATCGGCAGCTATGCGGAGCTGAAGGGCGATACCCTGTGGCTGCGCGCGCTGGTCGGCGCGCCGGACGGCAGCCGTATCATCCTGCGCGAACGTCGCGGCCCCCGCGCAGAGGCCGAAAGCATCGGCATTGCGCTGGCCGAAGAGCTGCTGTCCTGCGGTGCCGGAGAGATTCTGCAGTCTGTTTACGGTGCCTCGTCGTCATGACGATTTTAGTTACCCGCCCCTCTCCTGCGGGCGAGCAACTGGTTTCCCGTCTCTGTCAGGCCGGACTCACGGCCTACCACTGTCCATTGGTTGAATTTACAATGGGTCGCGAACTGCCCCAGTTACCCGCTATGCTGAATACATTACAGCCGGGTGATTTGGTCTTCGCACTTTCTCACCAGGCCGTAAAATTTGCTCAGCCAGCCTTATCGCAGGTGGGTCTAAGCTGGCCGACAACATTGCATTACTATGCCGTCGGCCGCACCACCGGGTTGGCGCTGCATACCGTCACCCGTCGACCGGTCATCTATCCTGAAAGCCACGGCACCAGCGAAACGCTGCTGCAACAGCCATCGCTTCAACAGGTGACAGGAAAGCAGGCCCTGCTGCTGCGCGGGAACGGCGGCCGGGAATTGCTGGCCGAGACGCTCCGCCAACGCGGCGCGCGCGTCAGCTACTGCGAATGCTACCAGCGGACGCCGGTCCACTATGACGGTGCTGAGCAAACGCTGCGCTGGCAAACGCTCGGCGTGAATACGCTGATCGTCACCAGCGGAGAAATGCTGCAACAGATCTATACTTTAGTTCCTGATTATTATCGGGCTTCGTGGCTACTGAGCCGCCGAATGGTGGTGGTCAGCGAACGACTAGCTACCCTGGCCCATGATTTTGGCTGGCGCGACATTGCGGTCGCCGATAATGCAGATAACGATGCGCTGCTGCGCGCACTACAACAAACCTGATCATAGGATGTCTCATTATGACGGAACGCATGACCCCCACAACCTCGAACGAAGAAGTTGTTGAACGGGCAGAATCGTCCACTACACAACCCGAACCGACACCGTCAGCACCTCAGCGTTACGGAGTGCTCCTGGGTGCCGCAGCCATCGTTATCGCACTCGGCTTGAGCGGCAGCGTTTACTATTACGCGCATCAGCAGACGTCGAAACAGTCGGCGATCGTCGCGCAATTACAGGAACAACTTGACGGGTTCAAACAGCAACAGCAGCAAAACCAACACTCCTGGCAGCAATCCCTGGCTCAGCAAAGCCAGACGCAAAACGCCAGCGAGCAACGTCTCACGGCGTTGAACAGTCAGGTGGGCGATCTGCAGGAAAAGCTGGATGCGCTCTCCAATCATGACGCCAAAACCTGGCTGCTGTCCGAAGCCGACTTCCTGGTGAAAATGGCCGGCCGCAAACTGTGGGCGGACAAAGACGTCACTACCGCAGGTACGCTGCTTAAAAGCGCCGACGCCAGCCTGGCGGAGATGAAAGACCCGAGCCTGATCGACCTCCGTCGCGCTATCACACATGACATCAGCACGTTAGCCAGCGTCAATCAGGTCGATTTCGACGGCATCATTCTCAAGGTAAATCAGTTGGCCGATCAAGTGGATAACCTGCGCATGGCGGACAGCGATCTGGACGAAGCGCCGATGGACGAGAACGACACGTCCCTGTCCGCCTCGCTAAGCGAATGGCGCCAGAACCTGAGTAAAAGCTGGCACAATTTCCTGTCGGAATTCATCACCGTCCGTCGTCGCGACAGCGGCGCCGAACCGCTGCTGGCGCCAAACCAGGATATCTACCTGCGCGAAAATATCCGCGCCCGTCTGCTCGTCGCCGCTCAGGCGGTGCCGCGCCATCAAAACGAAACCTATCGACAGTCGCTGGAAACCGCCGCGGTATGGGTTCGCGCCTACTTCGATAACAACGACGCGGCAACCAAAGCCTTCCTGGAACAGCTGGACGCACTCAGCCAACAGTCGGTCTCGATGGATGTTCCGACCGAACTGCAAAGTCAGCCTCTGCTGGAAAAAGTGATGCAGACCCGGGTCCGTAACCTGCTGGCGCAACCGTCAGCCGCGCCGCAGGGAGAGTGATTATGCTTAAGGTTCTTCTGCTTTTTATCGTGCTGATCGCCGGTCTGGTCGCGGGACCGATGGTCGCCGGTCACCAGGGCTACGTGCTGATCCAGACCGATAACTACAACGTGGAAACCAGCGTCACCGGCCTTGTCATCATGCTGGTCTTGTTCCTGCTGGCCTTTTTGCTGGTCGAGTGGATACTGCGACGCGTTTTCCGTACCGGCGCACGCACGCGCGGCTGGTTCCTCGGTCGTAAACGCAGCCGTGCTCGCAAACAGACCAAAGCCGCACTGCTTAAGTTGGCGGAAGGCGACTATCGCCAGGTCGAGAAGCTCATGACGCGTAACGCCGATCATGCCGATCAACCGGTAGTGAACTATCTGCTGGCCGCCGAAGCCGCACAACAGCGAGGCGATGAATTCCGCACCCGGCAGTATCTCGAACGCGCCGCTGAAATCGCCGACACCGACCAGCTACCGGTCGATATCACCCGCGTTCGTATTCAGTTGGCCCGTCATGAAGACCATGCCGCTCGCCACGGCGCGGATCGTCTGCTGGAAGTCGCGCCGCGCCACCCTGAAGTGCTGAGACTGGCCGAGCAAGCCTTCCTGCGCACCCATGCCTATAGCGCGCTGCTGGATATCCTGCCCGCCATGCGCAAAACCCAATTGCACGATGAAGCCGAGCTGGCGGCCCTGCAACAGCAGGCGACACTGGGTCTGATGAATCAGGCGATGTCGGAAGGCGGCAGCGAAGGGTTGAAACAGTGGTGGAAGAATCAGAGCCGCCGCGTACGCAACGAGCAGGCGCTGCAGGTTGCGATGGCGGAGCATTTGATTGAATGCGACGACCACCAGACCGCGCAGCAAATCATCGTCGACGCCTTAAAACGTCAGTATGACGAAAGACTGATCCTACTGATGCCGCGGCTGGACGCCGGTAACCCGGAACAGTTGGAAAAAATTCTGCGCCAGCTGATCAAACAGCATGCCGACGTTCCTTTGCTGCACAGTACGCTGGGCCAGCTGCTGATGAAACACGGCGAATGGGAACAGGCCGCCGAAGCTTTCCAGGCTGCGTTGGCGCTGCGTCCAGACGCCTACGACTACGCCTGGTGCGCCGACGTCTACGACCGCCTGAAAAGGTACGAGGACGCCGCCACACAGCGTCGCGAAGGGCTCCTGCTGTCATTGCAGTCTACGCCAGCTGCTGAGGTTGAGGCCTTGCCAACGCCGCAGGCCCAATAAATCCCACCTCAGGCGCAGACTTGCTCTGCGCCGTCCTCCTCCATCCTCGTTTGCCTTTCTGCTTCTACGGGAAGGCAAGCGGCGCACTCACCGACCTCAGATATAATGTGCAATGCTACGGCGTTCTCTCTCGCCCGGCGGCAGCATGCTGCCGGTAAGGCTGTAGGTAGGTGCTGGGCAGTCCTTCTTCTTACTATTCCAACCACCGCAGGGTGCGCGTCACGCTGTGCTCCTCGTAGGCTTTGCGCACTTCCGTGCCGTTCTGCCACTCGCGCACCACCCGGTCGCGCAGGTCGTAATATTACCTGCTGGAAGGGGCGACGGATGAAGCGGCTAAAGGAAGATTTGAAGACCGCGAGTTACTGCGGCAGTTTCAGGAGGTCGAGCAGTTGCCCGATGAGGATAAGGAAGTGATTAAGAAGTTGCTGGATGCCTTTTTAACCAAGAAGCAGTTACAGGTACTGGCAAAGTAACGGAGCTAACGCGGAACTGACGCGCTTGCAACACGTCAGCCCGCTCACCACAACCGACTGGAAGGAGTTGACTATGGCTAAGGCACATTCTAAGTCAGGCGTCACCGTTAATAAAGCAATCAAAACAGCGCGTTACTACACCGTGGGATATGCCCCGCAAAACGGCAAGCCCGACCCACCGTCCGCGATTAACCTTAAAGGCCGCTGGCTGGAAGCGTCGGGGTTTATGACGGGGATGCCGATCACCGTGACGGTGGAGCGGGGAAGGATAGTGATTGAGACGGAGATTAATCTCTGACGCCTTGAATTAAACAGCAGGTAAAAAAACAGCCGGAAGGATCGTTGGGATCGCTTCCGGTTTATTACCTATTTTTTAGGTTTCCATGAATAATAATCAGAAACTCTCATTTCTTTCAGAATAAGATTCAAAGGAATGTGATCTATATCATCTGCTATTTCATCATATGGCTCAGGAAGATCAATTGAAAAACCAAAGTCATCATTTATTATAATACAACCATTAAAGATACGTTGTTTATCAGTCAATTTAATTATATCGGACATTCTCATTCCAGTATGCAAAGAGTTCATGTAATGACCTCTGTATCTCTCATTGCATCCGACAGATATAATTAAACCGTTAGATAATGTAGCTATCGTAATTGTTTCATCAATAACATACGCAATTCTTTTTTCATCATCAGGCAAAAAATAATCGAAAATCCTAATGGAATGATTTAAATACATTTTACTGAAATATTTTTCAACATTATCGCCTAAAGCGATATTTCCAATCGATTTATTGGAAATAATATCGGCATTGATATCGATCATTTATAACCCACCATTCATTAAGACACCATCGATATAAACTGGCGAATCTGTAATAAGATCATAATTTTCAAACCCACCGTGACCTATTCGACCATAAACGACATCTTTACCATTAGCATCACGATAAACTTTCCAGTAGTCATTCCCATGAATATTCTTCTGAGAGCCAGATCCACCTGGATGATAGTCTAATTTATAAGTAGTGCCTGACTTTGTTGTTTTAACATATTGAGTATGCTGGATAGCGCCTGGCTTGCCAGCCTGAGGATATGTTCTCGACCAGCCTTTCGACGTTAAATAATTATGAACATCCGCAGGTTTTTTCCCTGTCAAACGATTAGTCCAGCGACTGGTAATTCTATCTCTTTTATTAAATCCTTTAGATGAACAACCAGCAAGCCCCAGCGGATCAACCCAATCCAGAGGATTCTGCACATACCCGTAATTATTATCACCCCCCAACACCCCTATCGGGTCCGGCGAGATATACCCGCCGCCGGTGGGGTCGTAGTACCGAAATCGGTTATAGCACAGGCCGCTTTCGCTGTCACGGAGCTGTCCGGCGAAGGCCAGTCCCGGGTCTGCGCTCTCCGTTTTCGCGACCGCGCGCTGGCCCCACAGCGTGGCTTTCGGGGCCTGCCAGCGCAGTTCGCCTTCGCTGTCGTACAGTGCCTGCGGTGCGCCGTTTTGCGCGCTGCTCACAAAATCCGTGTCCCAGCCGCCCGCGGCGGTGTGCCGCTGCTGCACCACCAGTTCCCAGCCGTTGTAGACCCAGTGTCGCCGCGACGTCAGTTGCCCGTGACGGTAATGCCGCACTTCCGCTATCTGGTCGCCGTCCCACAGGTAGCGCACCTCTTCGCCGCGCTCGGCGCAGCGTTTGCTGACCCGACGTCCGAACGGGTCGTAGCGATAAAACCACGTCTCGCCGCTCGGGGTGTCCACCGCCCTTAGCTGGTTGCGGCTATCCCAGCGGTAGTGCCACACCTGCGCCCGGAACCCCGGCTTGACCTGCTGTCGGCGCACCAGACGTCCGGCCCGGTCGTAGGTGTAATACATGTCGTCGCGCTGCACCAGACGGCCGGCTTCCCACTCGGTCAGCCGTCCTTGCTCCTGCGGCAGACCGGTGCGGGTATAGTGGTAGTCGGTCTCGGCAGTCGGTGTTCTGCCCGCGCCGCCGGTCAGAACCGACAGCACCCGGCCGGTCTTGTCCAACCGGTAGCCTTCACTGTCGCGATTGGTGCGCACGCCCGTCAGGTTGCCCGCGCCGTCGTAGCGGTACTCCCGCGTCTGCTGCGCCTGTAGCCGTCCGTCGTGCGCCTGACCGCTCATCTCGCGCGTCAGCCAGCCCATCGCGTCGTACTCGCGCGTTTGCAGGAAGCGCCCGCCCCGGCGTTCGCTCTCGCGCCCGGCGGCATCGTGATTTATTGTCAGCGCCGCACCGTCCGGCAGCACCACCTGCTTGAGCTCACCGGTCCGGCTGTAGCGGAAGGTGCTGGTCAGTCCTTCCTCTTCCTCTTCCTCTTCCTCTTCCTCTTCCTTTTCTTCTTTCGACCACAGCAGGGTGCGCGTGACGCTGTGCTCATCGTAGGCTCTGCGCACTTCCGTGCCGTTCTGCCACTCGCGCACTACCCGGTCGCGCAGGTCGTAAGATTACCGGCTGGAAGGGGCGACGGATGAAGCGGCTAAAGCAAGATTTGAAGACCGCGAGTTACTGCGGCAGTTTCAGGAAGTCGAGCAGTTGCCCGATGAGGATAAGGAAGTGATTAAGAAGTTGCTGGATGCCTTTTTAACCAAGAAGCAGTTACAGGTGCTGGCAAAGTAACGGAGCTAACGCGGAACTGACGCGCTTGCAACACGTCAGCCCGCTCACCACAACCAACTGGAAGGAGTTGACTATGGCTAAGGCACATTCTAAGTCAGGCGTCACCGTTAATAAAGCAACCAAAACAGCGCGTTACTACACCGTGGGATACGCCCCGCAAAACGGCAGGCCTAACCCGCCTTCCGCCATCAACCTTAAAGGTCGCTGGCTCGAAGAATGTGGCTTTATGACCGGGATGCCGATCACCGTGACGGTTGAGCGGGGGAGACTGGTGATTGAGACCGAGATTAATCTATGACGGCACATACGATAAGCAGTAGGTAAAAAATAGCCGGAAGGATCGTTGGGATCGCTTTCGGCTTATTATTAAATTATTCGTCCAGTATCGATATTGTTATTTCTGCGGCCTCTTTTATATCAGGATTGTCAGATCCTAACGATATCTCAAGCCCAGCCCTGAACATTTCATCACTGAAAGCTGCTGATACCTGAGTTACCCAGTATCTAACGCTATCAGGTGTATTCTTATCTTCGAGAATGATTTTTATTTCTTTTTTTACATCATCGGGATTGCATTGATAGAAAAAATCTTCAACTAACTGATAAACGCCCCAACCATCACCTTCACCATAAGATCTTAAAAATAGACTGATGGCTCTGGCATCAGGCTTATCAACAAAATAGCGTCTAACTTCATCATATCTATCAATTTTATCTTGAGACAAGAGCGCATCGGAAGGCATCGGCTGATTTTGAGAAAGAAAATCCAGAGCTTCTTCTGTATTCATGTTTATTGCCCCAATGTTTTCCAAAGTTCTTTGTTCTGCCTAATTAACTCACCCAATTGGCGATTTATAACATCTCGGCTATAACCCGCATTGCCCAATATTTTACGCAAGTCAACAATATCTCTAGCCAAATACTCCCGATTACTTAAACCACGAACCATCGGTTTTTTGTAAGTCCAAGTCAATTCGTGAAGGTCTTTTCGCATATTAATTGTTATTCCTCGCCCATGAGTTGTTGGGCTTGCCGCATTTTGAATAGCATGGTGAGGGGTATGCGTAGGATTCAATCCAGATTTAATGTTAGCCCCCCTGACTTGGCTATATGTTCCTACGTATAAGTCTTCCCCAGATTTAGCTAATTGACACTTCGCCAACCCCAGCGGATCAACCCAAGTATTGGGATTGTGCACATAAGCATAATTGCTTTCCCCCCCAACACCCCTATCGGATCCGGCGAGATATACCCGCCGCCGGTGGGATCGTAGTACCGAAATCGGTTATAGCACAGGCCGCTTTCGCTGTCACGGAGCTGTCCGGCGAAGGCCAGTCCCGGGTCTGCGCTCTCCGTTTTCGCGACCGCGCGCTGGCCCCACAGCGTGGCTTTCGGGGCCTGCCAGCGCAGTTCGCCTTCGCTGTCGTACAGTGCCTGCGGTGCGCCGTTTTGCGCGCTGCTCACAAAATCCGTGTCCCAGCCGCCCGCGGCGGTGTGCCACTGCTGCACCACCAGTTCCCAGCCGTTGTAGACCCAGTGTCGCCGCGACGTCAGTTGCCCGTGACGGTAATGCCGCACTTCCGCTATCTGGTCGCCGTCCCACAGGTAGCGCACCTCTTCGCCGCGCTCGGCGCAGCGTTTGCTGACCCGACGTCCGAACGGGTCGTAGCGATAAAACCACGTCTCGCCGCTCGGGGTGTCCACCGCCCTTAGCTGGTTGCGGCTATCCCAGCGGTAGTGCCACACCTGCGCCCGGAACCCCGGTTTGACCTGCTGTCGGCGCACCAGACGTCCCGCCCGGTCGTAGGTGTAATACATGTCGTCGCGCTGCACCAGACGGCCGGCTTCCCACTCGGTCAGCCGTCCCTGCTCCTGCGGCAGGCCGGTGCGGGTATAGTGGTAGTCGGTCTCGGCAGTCGGCGCTCTGCCCGCGCCGCCGGTCAGAACCGATAGCACCCGGCCGGTCTTGTCCAGCCGATACCCTTCACTGTCGCGGTTGGTGCGCACTTCCGTACCGTTCTGCCACTCACGCACCACCCGGTCGCGCAGGTCGTAAGATTATCTGCACCGATGACGCGGCGAAGGCAAGATTTGAAGTCCGCGAGTTAGTGCGACAGTTTCAGGAAGTCGAGCACTTGCCCGAAGAGGATAAGGAAGTGATTAATAAGTTGCTGGATGCCTTTTTAACCAAGAAGCAGTTACAGGCGCTGGCAAGATAAGACAGAGTTATCATAAAGATAGCGCGGGGCTGACGTGCGCGAACACAACCACCCCACTCACCACAACCAACTGGAAGGAGTTGACTATGGCTAAGGCACATTCTAAGTCAGGCGTCACCGTTAATAAAGCTACCAAAACAGAACGTTACTACGCGGTGGGATACGCCCCGCAAAACGGCAAGCCTAATCCGGCGTCAGCGGTTAACCTAAAAAGCCGCTGGCTGGAAGAGTCTGGCTTCATGACCGAGATGCCCATCACCGTGACGGTTGAGCGGGGAAGGATAGTGATTGAGACGGAGATTAATCTCTGACATCGCTCATGATAAACAGCAGGTAAAATAAAGCCGGAAGAATCGTGGGGATCTCTTCCGGTTTTGTCATAAGAGCGTTATAAAAAAGTGAACCCGAAAAAATTATGTGGATCTAAACATAACTGTCTATCAATAAGTCCTTCTCGATAGCTCAACGTTAGAATTCCGAACGGTTCAGATTGATTATTCACTGACGTGACCGTTATTTCCTGCTCTGTTTTAAATAATTGAGAATAAATAGACATCAAAGAAAATTTATCATCTTCATCGAGTTCAAACCATATTTCTATTTCTGCCACTTTATTAGCATTAATAAACCCAAAATTATCAATGCATACCTCGAACTTCATGTTATTGAAAATAAAATACACGCGATCGTACATGGGGTGAAACACTGAAGGGCTTTCAGAGTCAATATAACCAGAGACAATAACGTCAATAATTGGCTCATTAGTAAGAGCATTAATAAAATTTTCCATGTACTGCCCTCTATGGAGATAATATTATTCCGAGATCCATACCTTTTCCTGACTCAATGAGCGTTACAAACTCTTCGGCTCCATCAGGTAATTTTTTGGATATATAAGTCATCCCTTCACCTCTATATATTTCCATAAGAGGTTGTCCCTTTTTAATAGTACCTTGACCGACATGAATTAGCTTGCCGCTGTCACGTAATGTTTCTATATCTTTTAAAAATTCAGCACCTTCACTGGTTTTCCATTTCGGATATTTTTTACCCAAATATTTTTCAAGAATATCTTTGTGCCGAATGAAATGATCTTTAAAGTTTTTCCCCGGCTTAATGCTACATCCCGCTAACCCAAACGGATCAACCCAACTTGATGGATTATGCACATAAGCATAATTGCTTTCTCCCCCAACACCCCTATCGGGTCCGGCGAGATATATCCGCCGCCGGTGGGGTCGTAGTACCGAAATCGGTTATAGCACAGGCCGCTTTCGCTGTCACGGAGCTGTCCGGCGAAGGCCAGTCCCGGGTCTGCGCTCTCCGTTTTCGCGACCGCACGCTGGCCCCACAGTGTGGCTTTCGGCACCTGCCAGCGCAGTTCACCTTTGCTATCGTACAGCGCCTGCGGCTCGCCGTTTTGCGCGCTGCTCACAAAATCCGTATCCCAGCCGCCCGCGACGGTGTGCCGCTGCTGCACCACCAGCTCCCAGCCGTTGTAGACCCAGTGTCGCCGCGACGTCTGTTGTCCCTGACGATAGTGCCGCACTTCCGCTATCTGGTCGCCGTCCCACAGGTAGCGAACCTCTTCGCCGCGCTCGGCGCAACGTTTGCTGACCCGACGCCCGAACGGGTCGTAGCGGTAAAACCAGGTCTCGCCGCTCGGGGTGTCCACCGCCCGCAGCTGATTGCGGCTGTCCCAGCGGTAGTGCCACACCTGCGCCCGGAACCCCGGCTTGACCTCCTGTCGGCGCGCCAGACGGCCCGCCCGGTCGTAGGTGTAATACATATCGTCGCGCTGCACCAGTCGGCCCGCTTCCCACTCGGTCAGCCGTCCCTGCTCCTGCGGCAGGCCGCTGCGGGTGTAGTGGTAATTGGTCTCCGCGGTTGGCGTTCGGCCTGCGCCGCCACGCAACACCGACAGCACCCGCCCGGTTTTGTCCAGCCGATAGCCTTCGCTGTCGCGGTTGGTGCGCACGCCGGTCATGTTCCCCGCGCCGTCGTAGCGGTACTCTCGCGTCTGCTGCGCCTGTATCCGTCCGTCGTGCGCCTGACCGGTCATCTCGCGCGTCAGCCAGCCCATCGCGTCGTACTCGCGCGTTTGCAGGAAGCGTCCGCCCCGGCGTTCGCTCTCGCGCCCGGCGGCATCGTGGTTTATCGTCAGCTCCGCGCCGTCCGGCAGCACCACCTGTTTCAGCTCACCGGTACGGCTGTAGCGGAAGGTGCTGGTCAGTCCTTCTTCTTCCTTTTCTTCTTCCGGCCACAGCAGGGTGCGCGTGACGCTGTGCTCGTCGTAGACTCTGCGCACTTCCGTGCCGTTCTGCCACTCGCGCACCACTCGGTCGCGCAGGTCGTACTCCAGCTGCACGTGACTGACGGACGACGTCACCTCGGTCAGCCGCCCCACCGCATCGTAGCGATAGTGCATCGTCTCTTCCGGCGAAGTTTCCTGTATCAGCAAGCCGCGGCCGTCGTACAGGAAGGTGCGCCGTTCGCCTTCGCCGTTGCGCACCTCGATGCAGTGCCCGTCTTCGTCATAACCGTAGTGGGTGACCGTGCCGGCCATATCCTGTTCGCGGATCACCCGGCCGTCCGCATCCAGCCACCACTGCCAGCGGCTGCCGTCCGGGGCAGTGACCGACGTCAGTTGCTGCGTCTCCGGGTCGTAGTCGTAGCGCCAGGTCCGGCCCTGTGCGTCCGTGCGCGAGCGCAGCAGGTCGAACGCGCCGTAACTCTGACGCCACATCGCCCCGTTGCCGTCCACATAGCTCAGCAGGTTTTTGTGGCGGTCGTACTGCCGCTGCTCCTCGCGTTCATCCGGGCGCAACAGCTGCTCCGGCAGACGCCAGCTGGCACGCCGATAGCCAAATTTATACGCCGCGCCGTCCGGGCGCAGCCACTGCACGACCCGGTCCTGCGGGTCGTATCGCAGGTGCTGCATGCGGCCTTCCGCGTCCGTGGCGCTCAGCAGGCGCTGACGATGGTCATACTGCAATCGAGCCTGCACCTCGCCCGCCCGGTCGCTGACCTGAGTCAGCAGTCCGAAGCGGTTCCACGTGAAGTGAACTTCGCTGGCGTCGGGCCCGGTCAGCTGCACCGGGTCGCCCGCCGCGTCGTATTCCCACGACCAGGTGCGATCCAGCGGGTCCGTCACGCCGCACAGCCGTTCCTGATCGTCGTAGTCATAGGCCCACACCTGACCGCTGCCGTCGGTGAAGGTGCTGACCAGTCCGCTCTGCTCCAGATAGCTGAAGGCGGTGACGCGCCCCTGCGGCGAAATCTCCCGCAGCAGGTTGCCGTGTTCGTCATACTCGTAGCGAGTTTTATGGCCCAGTGGCGAGCGCTGGTAGCTCATCAGCGACAGATCGTTAAACCCGTACTCGCTGCGATGCCCCTGACCGTCGGTCATGATGACGCGGTTGGGGTAATACTCGAACCGTCCGGTCAGGAAGCCGTCGGCGCAGGTGGTGAAGACGCAGCGTCCCTGTTCGTCGTACTCGTAACGCGCCCAGGTCTGGTCGTGGTCGTGCCAGCGCGTCAGCCGATTGGCCGCGTCGTATTCGTAGTAGAGGTGGTACAGCTGGGTGGCGTCCGCCTCCATTAGGCGGCCAAGTTCATCCTGACGGTACAACGCCAGCTCGGTGTGCTGGGCGCCGTCGGTGCGGATAAGCTGATGCACGAACTCGCCTTGCCACACCAGCCGTATCTCGATGCCGTCGCTGTGCCGCACCTGTTGCAGACGACCCTGACCGTCACGCAGCAGGGCGATGTGGTTATCATGCGTGTCGCGGATTTCACTCAGCAACCGCGTATCACCGTGCGCCACGCGGAACTCGCGCCAGGTCTGGCTGTCACGGTGCCACAGGCTGAAACCCGCACCGCGGCGGTAGAGGGTAAACTCGGGGTAGAGCGGGCAGAACACCGCCTGGATGTCCTGATGAAAGGTGAAATCGATGTCAAAGCCCTGCGCCAGCGTGATGACGACATGGGTATTCAAGCCTTCCTGACTGACTCGGGCGACCTCGCTCCAGCTGTCGTGCCAGCCGTGCCCCAGCAGCCCGGTGTGCGACGAGGCCGAGCGGTAGGTTCGCTCGAACATCAGCGGTAGCGTCTGTCCCAGCGCGATATCCTGCCGCGACTCAATCACTTCGCCGCTGGCGATATACACCGGGTCTTTCAGGAACGCTTTTATCGATTCCTTGACGCGTGCCAGTCCTTTACTCTCGCGAAAAGCGCGACTGGCGCACCCCGCGATGCGTTTTAACTCGCGAGCGGTCATTAACGCACCGGCGTACATTCCCCTGAGCACGGCCCGGGGATGGGTAAATAATTTCCCCAAGCCTTTAAATAAGCCTTTACTCGGCGGCACCAAAAACTCCACCGCAATCAGGATGGCTTTTTCCCACCAGCTAAATTCGTCCTGTATCGCTAGTAAGGTTTGCTGTCCCGCGCCGAAATAGACGGTGGAGGCCCCCTCTTTCAGGGTACCGCCGCACACCGTTTTATCATCAATGCGCGCCGCCGCATGCTGATTGACATACACCGTGTCGCTGCCCTGAGCAATCAGCTGCGGCGAATTGTGTTTGGTGCAGGCGACCGTATCGACCTCGGCACGAGACGCCGGTAGTTTTTCGACGAAGACATTGCCGGACCCAGTGACCACTGGGCCAAACGGCGGCGTCACGCTGTCCACCATCGCGGCGACGCCGCCGGAGATCGCGGCAATCTGATCTTTGAGCAAATAGGTGAGCCCAAACCCGGCCGCCAGCTTGACGGCCCCCACCACCAGCGCCAGTCCCAGCCCTCCGGTCAATCCGAGTCCTACAACCACCGCCGCTACCGCAGCAGCCGCGACCGCAAAAGCCGCCGCTGCGACCAGTGCGCCGGCCACCGCACCCAGCAGCGCGCCCAGAAAGCTGGCATGTTTGATGGTCTTGCCCGGCGACGTCGGCGGTTTGCCGTGACACGGCTGTGGTCGTTCCGCTGGCGGCGCGGGCTGACTACCCGCATGCATGGCCCCTACGCGGGCCACTCGGCTCAGTATGTCATTCAGCATGTCGACTCCCTTCAGGACGCGCTTTTAAAGCTCTCCACCACCGCTAACATCGCCGTTTTCTGCTCTTCCCGCAGTTCGCCCGCCGCCGTGACGGTAAACGTCAGCAGCCGCTGACCGCGCACCTGCATCACCACAACCTGATGCATCGGCCCCTCCGTCGAACGCCAGGTGTACTCGAGTCCGCGCGCCGGTTCGCCATCCAGCGTGAGTTCCCAGGCAGCGCGCTCTTCATAGTTTTTCAGGTGCGCGGAAAACTGCTCCAGCGTTTGTTGATAGACCGTCTCCGGCGTCAGGCCGAACTCAATCGGCGTGCGATTGACCACCAAATTGGCCGTGTCGCCCGGCAACACAAACACATGGAGGGATTCGTCGCGCCAGTCTGCTGGGATCGCCAGTGTGCCTTCATTCATCTGATACATTGCGTTGCCGTCCTTTAGTTCAAATCGATGCGGGTGCCGTTGAGTACAATGTTCTTGCCCACAATATTGATGTCACCACTCTGGGTGATGAGGATATAACCGCTGCTGGTGCCAATCTGGATGTTGCCCTCCAGCGACTGGATGGTGATGTTGCCCTTGACGTTCAGCGCCTCGGCCTCGTTCACCACCGTGCTGCGGTTTTTCGTCACGGCTATCGTCTGCTGTCCCTGAATTTCCGTCACCTGATCGCCCTGTACCGACACCGTCTGATTGCGCTGCACCACCTGCGTCTGGTCGCGCCCGACGTTCTCGCTGTGATCGACGTTGACCGAGGTGCTGCGGTTATTCAGCACCACGGTGTTCATGTCTTTCTGGGCATGCAGGAAGAGCTCTTCCTGCCCGGCCTGATCTTCAAAGCGCAGTTCGTTGAAGCCGACCCCCTTGTGGGTCGAACTCTTGATGCTCATGCGGGTCTTGTGCGCCGGGAGCTCATAGGGCGCAGGATTGGTGGCATGATAGGTGCGCCCGGTGATGATCGGCTGATCCGGGTCGCCCTCCAGAAAACTCACCACCACCTCGTGACCGATGCGCGGGATGGCCACCATGCCGTACTGACCGCCCGCCCAGCCCTGACTCACCCGCACCCAGCACGAGCTCTGGTCGTCGCTCGCGCCGTAGCGGTCCCACGGGAACTGCAGCTTCACCCGACCGTATTCGTCGCAGTAAATCTCCTCGCCTGATGGGCCAACCACCGTGGCAATCTGTGGACCGTCCACCATCGGGCGATGCGGCATCGCGGGCCGCCACGTGGTGCTGGCTTTCACCACGCCGAAGGTGTTGGTCAGCGTGGTCGGCTCGCCGCCGCCTTCCTCTTCCAGCGCCTGCGGCTGGGTGCCGATGTGGGTCACGTTTACCACCTGCCAGGCAATGTTCAGCATCAGGTTCGGGTGCTCCGTCAGGGTAAATGCGCTCCCCGGCATCAATGCCCCGGAGTTTGAGCTGCCCTGACCGGTGACCGCATCCGCCCGCAGCGCATCCAGCCGATGGCCGCTGAACGCCTTGCCGCTCGGGTCTTTTTTGAAGCGCCCCGGGTAGTCGTAGTGCTGGTAGCTCTCACGTTGATGGTCTAACGCTTCACCTAATTTCTTGTGGGACAGGCCGTAAGCCGGGGTTTTGAAGCTGTAGTCCTTCAGCTCCACTTCCGCCGTGCGCACCGCTTCCCGGTAGTTAAACTGGCGCACATACGCGCCTTCCGACAGGCCCTGACTGGCGAGGTTGAAGAACAGGTCCGGGCCTTTGCCCAGCGCCACCGCGTCGTCCGCGAACACCACCCGGTGCTTGCCCGCCTCGAACTCGTGGAAGTAGAACAGCCCTTCTTCTGCCGCCAGACGTTCGATAAACGCCAGGTCGCTCTCCCGGTACTGCACGCAGTATTCCCGCTGGGCGTGTTCGTTGCGCAGCGCAAACGCAAAATCGGTAATCCCCGCTTCCTGCAACAGGATGCTGATAATCTCCTCCGGCTTCTGCGCCTGGAAGATGCGGGCGTTGGTCCGCAGTCCCAGCCGCCACAGCGCCGGGCGCACCACCGCCTGATAACGCGTGCGTCGAAAGCCGGTGTCGCCCTGACCGAACTCGCTGATGATGCCGCTGACCCGCCGCTGTAGCTCGCCTTCGTACCACACCAGCAGCTCGCACGGCTGGTCCAGCACCTCGCCGAAGTCCACCGCTGGCAGCGCGCTCGCCAGCGACAACCCCAGCGCAAAGGGTCGGTTCAGCCCTTCGTCCAGCTGAAAATCCACTACCGAGAATGTGCTCTCCGGCAGTGCGCCTATCGTTACGGTAAACTGAAGCCCGGTCATGCTTGCCACGTTATCCCTCTCCTTTTTCCCTGACGCCACGGCGACCGCCTATTGAGATGGCGGAATTCAGCGCTGTGATAATACGACAGTTCAATTACCTGAATGGATGCTGTGGTCTGCGTCCGCGCACACCGCAACACCCGTCACACAACGGAAAACCCGGGCCAGAGGCCCGGGTGGTCGGCATTACGCTTCGACCGGCGCACGCCAGTCATCAGAACCTGAAGTCCCGGCGACGGTGTGTTCCCAGTCGATTTTGCGGTAGGACATGGACACCTGGATAAGCTGGGTGTAGTCCAGTTTGGACGGGTCCTGGCAGTGCGGCATCTGGCAGTCGATGTCCACGATGGTCGCGTCGGTCAGCGTGGTGGAGAAGAAGTGCTCCTGCTTACCTTCTACCGACGTGCGGTACCATTTCAGGGTCACGGTCGGCAGCATTTCGCCGGACGCCAGGGAGTTGTACATCAGCGGGACGGCTTTGTTCAGCGCCACGGTGAATTTGAACGGCTTGTGCACACGCTGGCCGGACGGCTGACCGGACTGCGGGTCAGTCGGTACGGTCACAACGTGGTTGAATTCCTGCACCAACATTTCGTCTTCGTGGCCCTGCACGTAGATGTTGCCGACAGAGTCAGAGGTGAAAGCACCGGCGGTGATGTTGCCCTGAGTTTTCCCTTCAATGCTGATATAACATGGGGTTGGCATAGTCATGCTCCTTGTTGTTGAACGGTTTTTTACTTTCGCCGCCCAATAATGCAATGACCATGCCAATTTTTATCTTACTGTTTTATAAAGGAATTTAAAATACGCGTTTTACCCTATCCAATACCTGCGCAAAATATTGCGCAAGATGCGCAGATCGTTTGCAAACATTGCGCAAACAGTGATTTGTGCTGGAAACTGCGCAATAAATTGCGCAGATTTGGCAATTATTCTGAAATTTTGACTTAGCGATCGCCGACATCGGTCATTTGGAAAGGTAAGGCCGATTAATCATTTAATTGAGCGACGAGAAATTTAAATTGTTGCCAATGCAATTATACGCACATCAAATTTTGTGCCTGTCGGGCACGATGTCATCAATCACAACAAACTTGCCGATGTTTGCCTCGCCCCACTCCTAAACGCCAAACGTCCCGAATTACCCACAAAAAAAACGCTTGTCGAATTTCGACAAGCGTCAATAAACATCAGGTCATAAAGACTAGGGGTGGTGCCTCACTCAACGTAATGTCCGAAACGTTTCATGAAATGGTTTTCATGTCATGGTGGACGATAGGCACCGATAAGGGCTCTGCGTCATTCCCAGGGTTATGAAGCCGAAGCAAACATAGAAAATGGAATGAGCATCTACGGTGGGGATTTTGCATCAACCGTGCCACTCTCGCCATAGTGATTAATCTGAAAGACCAAATTCCTATTAATTAACTGAAAAACAATAAGATTTAATAGAATTTTTTCACGGCCGTCGCCGCGAAATATAGCGCAGGGCGAGAATGCAAAAACGCCCGTTTGTCACCGATGAGAGACAGTCTGGTACTAGTTAAAAATAATTAATATTTATCAATATGTTGCGCGTCTTCTTTTGACGACAGTCTGAAACCATCCCTGTCGCTAAACGAAGACAGCACCGAAACCGCCACTCACGGCGGAAACGGGGCTTGGCGATACGGCGTGGCCACTCTCTGCGACGGTCAGTGGGAACGCCAGAAAGTCTCTCCGTTATCAGCCTCGCGATTGTTGTGATCACGCCTCTTGCGACAGGTGCTCCAGGCTTTTGCGCGCGACGCTGTAGAGATAATGCGCCGTCGGAAACAGCGCCCGGTCGTCCACCCGGAATTTAGGATGATGTAGCGCGTACGGTCCGCCGGAGCCAACCATCATGAACGTACCCGGCAGTTTCTGCTGATAAAACGAGAAATCTTCGCCAATAGGACTGGCTTCCACGCGACGAGCCTCGAATCCTTCCTCGCTGGCGACCTGCAGAGAGAACGCCACCCAGCGAGGCGTATTGACGACCGACGGCGGCCCGGCGTGCCACAGCAATTCAATCTCCGCGCCGTAGGTACTGGCGATCCCCGCCACAATTTGCCGAAATCGCTGTTCAATCAGATCGCGCGCTTCCGCGCTGAAGGTCCGCACCGTGCCCTCCAGATAGGCCGTGTCGGGAATGACGTTCCAGGTACTGCCGCTGTGTACCTGCGTAATCGACACCACCGCGTTATTGTCCGACGGGACGTTACGGCTGACGATCGTCTGCACCGCGCCGATCAGCTGTCCCACAATGATGATCGGATCGTTGCCTTCATGCGGTTTCGCCGCATGACACCCTTTGGCGGCGATCTTGATTTCAAAACGATCGACGCCCGCAGTGAGCGCGCCATCTTTACCCCCGATCACCCCTACCGGCAGCGTCGGATCGTTGTGGATCCCGAAAATCGCCGTCGCTCCGTCCAGCGCGCCGGTGGCAATAACGTCAGGCGCGCCCAATCCAGTCTCTTCCGCCGCCTGAAACAGAATGCGGACCCGACCTTGTAGCTCGGACTCCGCCCGTTTCAGCAATATCGCCGCGCCTAGCGCCGCCGACGTATGAAAGTCGTGTCCGCAGGCGTGCATCACGCCCTGATGATGGGAGCTAAACGCGACGCCGGACTCTTCCTCAATCGGCAAAGCATCGATATCCGCGCGCACCACCACCAGCGGCTCCGCTTCAGGGCTACCGATCTCCGCCACCAGTCCGGTTTTCAGCGGCAGGTCGAGAATGCGAATGCCTTCTTTTTCCAGCTCCGCGCGGATTTTACGGGTGGTTTCGAACTCCTGATTAGACAGTTCGGGATGCTGGTGCATATCGTGGCGAAACGCCTGAACGAATTGCGCCAGAGGTTCATGCTGAGGGTTCACTCTCATAGTCGGAAACTCCTAACGGTGACGCCATCGGACAAGGCCGGGCGTGACAAAAGGTGTGAATAGATCAGATAACATATTCCGTCGGTTCATGGATCGTCGTTAACTGCCGCAGGAAACGCTGCGTCTGCGGGTTGTCGGAAAAGCTGATGACCTGTTCCGCCGGTCCCTGCTCCACGATGCAGCCGTCAGCCATGAAGATCACCCGGTCAGCCACCTCTTTGGCGAACTGCATCTCGTGAGTGACGATCACCATCGTGGTATCGTTTTTCGCCAGCTGTTTAATCACTTGCAGCACTTCATGCACCCGCTCTGGGTCCAGCGCCGAGGTCGGCTCATCAAACAAAATCGCCTGCGGCTCGACCGCCAGCGCTCGGGCGATGCTGACCCGCTGCTGCTGACCGCCGGATAGCGTCACCGGATACTGCCCGGCCTGCGGTTCCAGACCGACCCGCGCCAGCAGCGCCATGCCCTTCTCCCGGGCCTGCGCTTTCGGCATTTTCTTCACGACGATGAGCGCTTCGGTCACATTCTCCAGCGCGGTTTTATTCTTGAACAGGTTGTAGTTCTGGAAGACCATCGCCGTCTGCTGGCGCAGCGCGTGAGCCTCCTTGCGCGTATATCGCTGGCAGTCCAGCGTTCGTTCGCCGATGACAATCGTGCCTGCTTCCGGCGACTCCAGCAAGTTCATGCAGCGCAGCAGCGTCGACTTCCCGGAGCCGGACGGCCCGATGATCGCCACCACTTCCCCCTTCGCGACCTCGAGACTGATGTCGTTCAGCACCGCGCGCTCGCCAAAACGCTTGGTCAGATGTTGGATGCTAATCACGTCCGCTCCTTATCGCTGACGCGAATGGCTGAGTTTCTTTTCCAGTAGGGCCTGCAACCGCGCGTAAATGAGGATCAGCAGCCAGTACACCAGCCCGACCACCAAAAACGTTTCGAAGAAACGCAGCGATTCGGCGGCAATCATCTTGCCCTCGGCAAACAGTTCGGAGACGCCCAGCGCGAAAGCCACTGAGGTGTCTTTAATCAACGAAATAAAGGTATTACCAGTGGCGGGCAGCGCGTTTAACAACGCTTGCGGCAGCACGATACGGCCGTAAATCTGCGCCCGGTTCATCCCAACCGACAATCCGGCCTCCGTCTGTCCCGGATCGACCGAGGCCAGCGCCGCGCGGAAAATCTCCGCCATATACGCGGAGTTTTTCAGGCTGAAGCCGATAATGGCCGCAGACATCGCCGACATGCCATTCAGCTCAGGAAACAGCTGCGGCAGGCCGAAGTAGATAATGAACAGCTGCACCAACGACGGAATACCGCGAAACAGCGAGATATACAGCTCAACAAGCTTCACCACCACCAGGAACCGGCTTTCGCGCAGCAGCGCCAGCGCGAGTCCCAGGATAATGGCGAACAGCATCGACACCACCGCCAGCAGCAGCGTGGTCGGCACATACATCAGCACCTGGGGAAACACGTTTAACAAATAGCCGAAATCAATATTCATACGTCATACCTGCGGGCTTGCTAGTGTGTTTCCTGTCGACTCAGGAAGCGGGCGGCGTCGTGATGTCGTCGCCGAAATACTTGATGGACAACGCCTTCAAGCGACCATCATCACGTAACCGCTTCAACGCCTCGTCAAACTGTTTGCGCAGCGCTTCGCCCTTCTCGTCCTTATGGAACGGGAACCCGACCGACTCAACCACCAGCGGACCGCCCACCAACTTGAAAGGCAGATTGCGCTTGTTGATTTCCGCCAGCAGGATTGGTCCCGATTGGACATACCCTTGCACACGCTTGGCCAACGCGTCGCTCATCGCGCCGTCGCGGTTTTCATAGGTACGGATGGTGATGCTGCCGTCGGGGAAGGCTTTCTTCAGATTATTAACATGGTTAGACCCCAGCACGCCCGCCACCGTTTTCCCTTTCAGATCGTCCAGCGTATTGATGTCGGCATTGTCCTTATGGGTGACGATCTGGCTGCCGTAATAGCCATACGTCTGGGAAAAGTCATATTTTTGCTGGCGAACCGGCGTGATCGCCACCACGTTCGCCACCGTATCCAGCTTTTTCGCTTCCAGCTGCCCCATAATGCCGCTGAAGTCGGCCGTTACCCACTCAATCCGGTAGTTCAGCGCTTTAGCGATGTCCTCCGCCACCTCGACATCGAACCCGACCAGTTTGTTGTCCTGTTTAAATGCGTTGGGGTAACTCTGACCCGTTGCGCCGATACGTATCACCTTGGCATCGTCGCCGCTATTCTGAGCATCACACCCGGCCGTGATTAACGCGGCAGCCAGTGCGGCGGACAGGGTCAGTGCTTTCAATTTCATCATTACGCCTCTCTTGTCGAAGGGTGCTGCGTCCACTGCGGATCGTGCTGCGGGTTAAAGACTTTTTTCATGTAGATAGTCAGATGGCCTTTGCCTAAATCGGCCTGTCCAATGATTTCAAAACCATAGTTTTGGTACATCGCCAGCAGCCAGGGGTGTTGCTGGGCCGTGCCAAGCGTGACCGCCGGCGTTTTGAGCTGGCCGACCAGAATTTCCTGCTCCAGCCACGTCAGCATCTGACGGCCCAGCCCCTGTTGTTTGAAGTCCGGATGGGTGGCGAACCAGCCCAAATGCGGTAGCCCATATGGACCGGGGTTCAGCCCCCACGGATAGCGCACGGTAAAGGAGGAAGCCAGACGCCCCTCTTTCTCCATCACGTAAACGCCGTGGTTTTGAATATGCCGACGCACGCTGTCGAGATCCGCATGCGCGGCGTCGAAGTGGATGGCCAACGCCCGTATCGGCGCATAGGCAGCGGCCATCAGCGCCAAGAACGCGTCGTCATCGGCTAACGTGGCCAGGCGAAATCGTAGACTCATGGCGTGTTCACTCTGGTGAGGAGGCCGACGCGCTCCGCATGGCGAATCACACCGTCGACTTTCAGCACGGCGTGACCGACGTCGTTCGCCGGGTCCGGCCACCTATCCAGCGCGTCGGCGGTGCCATAATTGTTTCCAATCAGAAGAAAATCAATCGGGTGAGAAGCCATAGATTACTCTTTGCATACGGTTCAATGAGGATTTGGTCAGGCCAGAAAAAGGAGGGAAGACCGCTGAAAACAGAGTATTGGCTTAAAAATATAGCACGCTGAATTCGCTGGCTATATATCGTATGAGACTAAGATAGAACGACGAGAAAAAAGCGCAAAAAGGATTAATAATCAATGAAAAACCCTAAACCCATGTAAAATTCATGGTTGAAAAATCGCCACCTATCATGGATAAAAAACCATTGTTTAGCTGGCGAATTATTCATCGATGCCTATAATTACCGGCACTGCCTTATTTTCATGTATCAGCAAAAGGAGCGATCAGGCGCAGTATTGACGCAACGCCAAAAAGATTCCAAATAACTTCCCAAAAGGAGGAGCGGTACGATGACAGACCAGGCACCAGACCCCCCTTTACGCTTAGATGATTATGCTTTCTTCTTCGATCTCGACGGCACGCTGGCCGAGATCCAGCCCACCCCCGAACAGGTGGTCGTCCCCCCTGAGGTTTGTCACACGCTGCATACCCTGTTTACCGGTAACGATGGCGCGCTGGCGTTGATCTCTGGACGCCCGATTGCAGAACTGGACGCGCTGATCGCCCCGCTCGTGTTGCCCGCAGCGGGTATCCACGGCGCAGAACGGCGCGAAATTGATGGGCAACGCCATGAAACGCCCCTCCCGAACGATATCGTCGGCGCTTTGCAGGACGCGTTAACTCACGGACTGACCTCGCTTCCCGGCTGTCGCCTGGAAAATAAGGGTGCCTCATTCGCATTGCACTACCGTCAAGCTCCCAATTATAAGCCGGAGGTCACGGCGCTGGCGGAGTCGCTCTGTCTGCGCTATCCGCAGCTGACCGTACAAACCGGCAAATGCGTGGTCGAGCTAAAGCCCCGCGGGGCGAACAAAGGCGCGGCCATCAATACCTTTATGCAATCGCCGCCTTTCGCCGGACGCACGCCGCTTTTCATCGGCGACGATACCACCGACGAAGCCGGATTCCGACAGGTGAACGCACTGGGCGGCATTTCCGTCAAAGTCGGCCCAGGGCCCAGCGAAGCGCGCTACCGACTCGCCGACGTCGCAGCGGTACATCTTTGGCTCACACAGCAGCAGGCCATGTATGAAAACAAAATTTCATTGGTAAGGAGCTAAAGCTATGAGTCGATTAGTCGTCATCTCGAATAGAATTGCCGCCCCCGATAGCAAGAGACAGAGCGCCGGCGGTCTTGCTGTCGGCATATTGGATGCGCTCAAAAGCAGCGGCGGGCTTTGGTATGGCTGGAACGGTGACATCAGCGACGAACCGTTGCCGCTACAAATACAGAAAAACGACGGCATCACCTACGCCTCGTTCAACCTGAGCCACACGGACTACGAAGAGTATTATTGTCAGTTCTCCAACACCGTTCTCTGGCCCGCCTTCCACTACCGTCTCGATTTGGTGTCTTACGACCGCAGCGCATGGGAAGGCTATTGCCGCGTCAATACGCTGCTGGCGGAACGCCTGCAGCCGCTGGTGAAAGAGGACGATATTCTGTGGGTTCACGACTACCACCTGCTGCCGTTCGGAGCCGCATGCCGTCAATTGGGCCTGAATAACCGAATGGGTTTTTTCCTGCACATCCCTTTCCCCGCGCCGGACATCTTCAACGCGCTGCCGCCCTGCGAGGCATTGCTGGAGAAACTGTGCGAATACGATCTGCTGGGATTCCAAACCGAACACGATCGGCAGGCGTTTCTCGAGAGTTTGTCTCTGCTGACGCCGGTGAAAACCGTCGGCGAGCACACCTACAGCGCGTTCGGCAATCTGTTCCGCACCGAGGTATATCCTATCGGCATCGAGCCGGAAAGCATCCGCAAAATGGCGGAAGGCCCGCTGCCCGCCAAGCTGGAAGAGGCCCGTCGCGGACTGGTGAATTTGAAAAACGTCATCGCGGTAGAACGCCTGGACTACTCCAAGGGGCTGCCCGAGCGCTTTCTGGCCTTCGAATCATTGCTGGAAAACCACCCACAGCATCGCGGTCACGTCCGTTATACGCAGATCGCGCCGACCTCGCGCGGCGACGTACAGGCCTATCAGGACATTCGCCATCAGTTGGAAACCGAGGCCGGGCGTATCAACAGCCGTTACGGCACGCTGAACTGGACGCCGCTGTACTACCTCAATCAGCACTTTGAACGCCGACTGCTGATGAAGATTTTCCGCTACACCGAGGTCGGGCTGGTGACGCCGCTGCGCGACGGCATGAATCTGGTCGCCAAAGAGTACGTCGCCTCACAGGATCCGAACGATCCCGGCGTATTAATCCTCTCTAAATTCGCGGGTGCCGCTAACGAATTGACCGCCGCCTTGATCGTCAATCCGTACGATCGCGATCAGGTCGCCAGCGCGCTGGATCAAGCGTTAACCATGCCGCTGGCGGAGAGGATTGCCCGTCACAGCGATATGATGGCGGTCATCCACCGCAACGACATCAGCCACTGGCGCCAGTCGTTCCTGGCAGATTTAAAGGCGGTCGATCTCTGCCGGCAGCAGCACAGTCTGGAAAAAAAGATAGCGACCTTTCCCCGACAGGCGTGACGCAACAAGCTAAGAAAGGGAGGACCGCTCACGGGTGATGGCGACCGATGCCCGTTGACGCGGTTAGCTTTCCATCCCGTAATCTCCGGGCTCTCTTAACCTGTCTTGGCGATACCGAATCAACGAGCTTCAGCGATTTATCGCCACGCAGGCCGACACTTCGTCGGTCTACCGCCTTTCATCGCCAGACCGTCAGTAAACAGCATCAGGCCAGCCTGATGGGGACATGGGGACATCTCACGGCAGGTGGTGTCCGGTAACTGAAAAATCAGTCCGTGACCTGATGATAACGACTGGCCTATAGAATGACTGGCAACGGTGAGGCGAAGCTATTATCGGTGTTTTATGGCAATGTCACGCTCAGAGGGGCGGATAAACCGTATGAAGTCACGATGTGCCTGCCGCGTACGATCACGTCGTGACATTGGGTGATCTCAGCCGCTTGTTCAAACGTGATGATAGGGAGAATTCACCGAGTCATCGGAAAGAGGTAACGCTTTTTCCTCAAGACTCAAGCAGTAGCCGACCGAGCGCTGAGTTTTAATCAGCGGCCGTGTAAAACCCTTGTCGATTTTGGCCCGCAGCTTGGACATATGCACGTCGATAAGATTGGTCTGCGGATTGAAGCGGTAACCCCACACGCGCTCTAACAGCTGCGTACGGCTGAACACCTTGCCAGGTGTTTCCATGAGAACGATTAACAGCTTAATTTCTTTGTCGGTCAGCTCGATACGTTTCTCACCACGCCATACGGTACGCTGCAGACAATCAACCTTCAGATCGAAAAACGTCAGTACGGAACCAGACTCCGTACGTCGACGCCCCCGCCCGACCATGATCTCCAGCCGTAAGCGCAGCTCGTCAAAATTGAACGGTTTTCCCAGATAGTCTTCCGCGCCAAGCTCCAACCCCATGACGCGATCAACATCAAGATCCAGGGTGGAAAGCAGCATAATGGGGGGATGTGGCCGATCCTGGAGTTCGCGCAGTAAGGTGAAACCCTCCATCACCGGCAGCATTCTGTCGAGCAGAACGACGTCGTAGACCTCTTGCTGTATCGCCGTCAACGCGTGACCGCCGTCATGAAGCACACGGCATGTGTGGCCACAGGCGTGTAATTTTGCATCCAACCACTGACAGAGCGCTGTGTCGTCGTCAACCACCAGAATACGCATGCGGATCCCCTGAAAAGGAGTACATATGGGGTTAGCGCTTTTTTGAACACTTAACGAAGTGATTCAGTAAGCTTAATAAATACCTTATTATTTTCATGGAGATATCGCGTTATGTTAAAAAAATGCGCCCATCTCTCAGCGGATAATAGCAATCATTATCATCTAAAGGCAAGGAATTTACTTAGCACGCAATTGATTCATCTGCCTCGAAAAAAGCAGCGATTGGCGCCAAAAAAGAGAGGTTTTTCTCGTAGTGCCGCAGGTCCGTTGAAAGCAACGCGCCTCAGCTTAGCCTGAAGTCGTCACCCACAGTCGTTAAAATCTTAGCTCGGCGAACATTAACAAAATTTAATGCATTTTGACCCTTTTAAGACCATTTACCGACAGTTTGGCGACTTTTCTCCTGATATGCGTCAACTTACTGCACAGGCGGCTGTATTATGCTCTTCCTCCATCTCCGGAGATAAATGATTTCTATTTTCATTTACATTCAAGAGTGACCGGCAGATTTACAGAGGAACACGCCATCTATGTCTCTTGATCTTTCACCTTTTTTTGCAGCCGAGCAGGGACTTCCCTTTCAAGGCCGTTGGGCCACCATGCCGTGGCGCCAGCAAAGGCCCCTCCCTTCCGAAGACATTAACGCGGCCTGGCAAGGGTTACTGAATAGCACGTTAACCGGCAACAAACGATTGTTGTACCTGCATTTTCCGTTCTGCGCGACGCAGTGTAAGTTCTGCGGCTTTTATCAAAACAAGCAGGACGATCAGGCCATCGCGCATTACTGCGAGATGCTGCTGCGAGAACTCGATCTGGAAGCCGGCAGTCAGCTACATCAGTCTTCGCCGATCCACGCTATCTATCTGGGCGGCGGCACGCCCTCGGCACTGACCGCTCGGCAGCTGCACCAGATCATCAGCGCATTGCGCCAAAAGCTGCCGCTGGCGGCGGACTGTGAAATCACCGTTGAGGGCCGCATATTCAACTTCGACGATGAACGCATCGATGCCTGCCTGGAAGCCGGAGCTAACCGCTTTTCCATCGGCATACAAACGTTCGATACGCGTGTGCGCCAGCGGCTGGGGCGACGGGCTAACCGTGAAGAGGCACTGACCTTCATCCGTCGGTTGGCGGAGCGCGATCGCGCAGCCGTGATTTGCGATCTGATGTTCGGGCTGCCCGATCAAACAATCGAGAGCTGGCGGGAAGATCTGGCGATCGTGCGCGATCTTCCGCTGGATGGCGTTGATCTGTACGCGCTGAATCTCCTGCCCAATACCCTGCTGGCGAAGGCCGTTGAAAACCAGCGCGTGACCTTGCCGGACGTCAGCTTCAACCGCGAACTTTATCTGACGGGCGAGCAATTTTTGGCGGATGAAAACTGGCGTCAGCTCAGCAACAGCCACTGGTCGCGCCATACCCGTGAACGCAACCTGTATAACCTGCTGATCAAACAAGGGGCGGACTATCTGGCGTTAGGCAGCGGCGCAGGCGGCAGCCTGGCCGGTCAGTCATATATGATGGCGCGTAAACTGGGCGACTATTATCAGGCGATCGACGAGGACCGCAAGCCTATCGCCATGATGACGCCGCCTAGCGATCAGTACCGCTGGCGACTGGATTTACAGGGCGGCATCGACGCCGGATTTTACGACCTGAGCCGCGTGCTGGACGATCCCGCCCCATTGTTGCCGTTGCTCCAACAGTGGCAACAGTGCGGTTTGCTACGGTTAAACGGCTCGCGCTTCCATCTCACCGCTGACGGGCGTTTCTGGGCGAGCAATGTGTTACAGGCTTTGCAAACGTTGATTCCACCATTACTGTTATCTCAGGTAGCGGCATAGCATTGATGCCGAACAGAAGCTGATGTGACATCGAGACTCAGGGCTGAACAGGAACGGGACATATGGAAAAGCATCCGTGGTTGATTTTTGGTGGCGCAAGCGGCGTGGGCCGCGCGCTGGTGACCCTCGGGTTGCAGGAGTCGCGCGCCATCACCGCGCTGGTCCGCAATACCGAGCAGGCACGGACGCTGCGTGAGTGTGGCGTCACGGTGGTGGAAGGCGATGCGCTGGATGAGCACAGCGTCCAGCTCGCCTGCGAGACCGCTGGCCCGCGAGCGCGGATCGTTTCTACACTCGGCAGCGCGCAGGCCGACTATCTTGGCAATCGGCTCATTATCGATACCGCGGAGCGCTGCGGTATCCGCCATATGGTGTTGGTCACATCGATTGGCTGCGGCGACAGCTGGCATCTGCTGTCGCCAAAAGCCCGAGAGGTATTCGGCCACGCCGTGCGGGAAAAATCGTTGGCGGAAAGCTGGCTGAAGACCAGCAGACTGAACGGGTGCATACTCCGGCCGGGTGGTCTCAAGCCCGGCGCAGGGACCGGCCGGTCCATCCGGGTGCAAGAAGAGGCTTTAGGGTTAATCCATCGGGAAGATGTCGCGCGCCAAATTCAGCAGGTCATTGATGATGAGACGGCCTATGGCAAAATCTACTTTCTTATCGACCCCACGCTAATGCCGCCGACGCCTCCGTTTTGAGATAGCAGGGATGCCTGTATGGCATCCCGTGTTCGCCCATCACTCATTCAGCAACCCGCGGTATGTCTTATTTATAGTGAAGGGTTAACGCACTCGACTCACTGTCTGTGGAAGTCATTATCGCAACGGGGGGCCATTAAGATCTGGCTTCCAATGCAACCATCGGGCACGAGTTTATTAAAAATAGATACCGTAGGCTGACGCCATCCATGCTGTTTTCTTTTTTAGATCAACACAGCATAGGGGATGGTCATTTTTAATAAATCAGGCCCATCGAATACAAAAAACGATTTTTCATCAGAAAATAAAATGGCGCGATTTTTTTATTATAAAACGAACACCACCGTGTTAATCATCACAAATAAAGACTATTTTTATCATCATATAAATATATCGTCATAAACAACACACGCGTCGGAAAGAATAATGACGGACTCATCGCGCACTATGTCTTAATAAAAGAACATCCATAAAGACTGATTGACGTTATTCGTAGATGAAATCTTTTTTCATTCGGAGAAAGTTTTGCTGAGCGAGGTGTTTTTCATCACCCGAAAGCGCTGAGCGAGCGAATGGGCGATAGACGGTGGCAAGGTTTTGTTTAATCACGTCCCGCCGACTAAAAGCCGCACCGGTATTGAGGTAGTTGTCGAGAAGCCGGTAGGCTATCAAGTCAGATTCGCCTTTGACCGCCCAAATCGACGGCAAATCCCATAGATTAAGCAACGCCTCTTGGGCGATGAGCGATGACGCATCGCGAACCCCATCCAGATAGTGCACCGTCGCGCCAGCCGCTTGTTCGAGCCTCCGGTAATCACCCATCACGGCAACCTGCTCGATAGCGTACTGGCCCGCAGCGTAGGCCAACATGGCTGACTGCGCGTTGACAACCTTACCGTCGAAAAAATCCATCCACCGCGTGTTCAATACAAGATCCCGAAACACCACCGCGCCTTTGCGACCCTCTTGAACGTAACGTGTCTGAACCTTGTGCAGACACCCCTCATCAAAATGGCGCGCCTGGACGAGGTTCTCCGCACTGAGCATATGGTGTGCGGGCACGCCATAACGCTCGGCTAAATAAATCTCCGAAGGACTTAACTTTCCATAGGCCTTTTCAAGCAAGCCGATATCGCTATCGTTAATAAATTCTTTTGGTGACAATAATGAATGGACGCGATCAAGAATAGCTTTATTCAATTGACGCTGATCCTTTACCACCCACACGATATTTCTATGCTGCATTCGTTCATATAAAAAGCTGAAGCAAAAGCGCGCTTCCGTAAAACATGAAATCATTCTTATTCTCCTTAATAAAGGAAATACTCCTTCCGTTGATTGATTACCGTTCTGAATAGGAAGGAGGAATAAACTCTCACTGATGAAAGACTGTCGCTGGTTTAAGCTGAGGTCGGCATTAATACCTCTCTCATACAACTATTTATTATCATGGAACTATCGCGGCATAAAATAAGGAGATGTTTCTGAAATGACGTTATTTCGACGAAAAAGAGGAATAGATCGACCCAGTACACATGTCATGACATATCCATAATCATTTTACAGATCATTATCTCAGCAACATGAAAGGAAGAGGATGGAGTGAAGGTCGTCATGTCCTGAGGAGAGTTTACGCCCGCACGGGTTTGATCACTGAGCTCACGACCGTTCAGGCGAGGCGACAACACGCCGGAAAACAGGGAAAGACAATGAAAGGAGGCAGCGACAGAACACTGACATGATCGACGCAAAACAACAGACGAAAAAAAACCGCCGGTTAAATTAACCAGCGGTTTTTTTATGGTCCCGTTTGAAGACTACAAACAAGACCTTGAGAATAGTGGTCGGCGAGAGAGGATTCGAACCTCCGACCCACTGGTCCCAAACCAGTTGCGCTACCAAGCTGCGCTACTCGCCGACGGGTGATGCTTTACTACCTACTACATGATGTCACTGACATCTGAGCTTGTGTGGTGCGAAGAGAGGGACTTGAACCCTCACGTCCGTTAAGACACTAACACCTGAAGCTAGCGCGTCTACCAATTCCGCCACCTTCGCATGTCACAAACTTTAAAAATTGGGGTGGCTAATGGGACTCGAACCCACGACAACTGGAATCACAATCCAGGGCTCTACCAACTGAGCTATAGCCACCATATTACCACTTCTTTACTACGTTTCCGGTACTCACTTCTCACGGAGTCATTAAGTACCTCCGCAGCTCCCGCACTACATCGAATCATATTAAACGCTTCGAATGGTGCGCCCGACAGGATTCGAACCTGAGACCTCTGCCTCCGGAGGGCAGCGCTCTATCCAGCTGAGCTACGGGCGCGTAGCGCCGTTGCGGGTGGGGATACTACGGATTTAATAGAATCCTGTCTAGTGCTTTTTTGAAGAAAAAGCGCGTTTGCTTACGCTTTGCTCATTTCCCTTCAAATCATCGACTCTACCGCTTTCCCACCCGCTGTTTACGGGTAATTATTTCACTTCAGCCTGCTTTTTACCCAAACCGAGAACCGCATAAATCGTGCTGACGAAGGCCAGGAATATTACCCCCACGATCAGCGACAGGCGGGTATCCGTATTAATGTACATCCCGACCAGCACGCACAGCAGGAATGCCATCGTCAGATAGTTAACCCACGGGAACAGGATTGACTTGAAAGGGTGTCCGGCAATCGCCGCCTGATGCTTACGACGAAAACGCAGCTGGCTGACCAGCACCACAAACCACGGCACCATACCCGGCAGCACGCTCGCGCTATAGACATAGACGAAGACTTTTTCCGGATTAGGGATGATGTAGTTCAGAGCCGACCCGGCGATCAGGCACAGAATAGAAACCATCACGCCTGCCGCTGGTACGCCGCTGGCGGTGACTTTGCCTAACGCCGCTGGCAACTGACGGTTTTTAGACAGCGAGAAGAGCATACGCCCACAGCTATACATTCCGCTGTTACAGCCGGACAACGCCGCAGTCAGCACGACGAAGTTGATGATGCCCGCCGCCGCCGTAATACCGATTTTGGCGAAGGTCAGCACGAACGGGCTGCCGGAGGTGCCAATTTCATTCCACGGGAAGATGGTGACGATGACGAAAATCGCGCCCACATAGAAGATCAGAATACGCCACAGGATATTGTTGATAGCGCGCTTCAACGTCACCTGCGGATTTTTAGCTTCACCCGCCGTAATCCCCACCAGCTCAACGCCCTGATAGGAGGCGACCACCAGACACAACGCGAACAGCAGCCCTTTCCAGCCGCCAGCCAGGAAGCCCCCATGCTCAGTCAGGTTGGCAAAACCAGTCGCTTCGCCGTGGTTGCCCAATCCGAAGAAAATCACGCCTGCGCCAACCACAATCATCACGATAATGGTGGTGATTTTGATCATCGCGAACCAGAATTCGATTTCACCGTACAAACGTACCGCGGCCAGATTGGCGCCTGCCACCAGCACGACGGCGGCAATCGCCGGTATCCACTGGGGAAGTTCCGGGAACCAGAACTGGACGTAAACGCCTATTGCCGTGATTTCCGATATACCCACGGCCATCCACATGAACCAGTAGCTCCAGGCGGTGAGATAGCCGAAAAAGGGATTGAGATAGTTGTGGGCGTAGACGGCGAACGAGCCGGCCACCGGCTCAAGAAACAGCATTTCGCCCATTGAACGCATAATGAAGAACACAAAAAGGCCCGCCACGATATACGCCAGCAAGACGGAAGGACCGGCCCACTTCAACGCGCTCGCCGCTCCCATGAACAAACCGACGCCGATGGTGCCCCCAAGCGCGATCAGTTCAATATGCCTTGCCTCCAGACCCCGGTGGAGCTGATCTTCTTTGACTTTTTTTGTCATAAATCCTCTATCATTCCATGTTGTGTTTGTTTCTGCCGAGTTAATGAATTGTTTTATTTCGCCGGCAACGATCAACGGTACCTCTCGCGCAAAAAAACGCCGCCCAAAACAGGGCGCCGGAAAAGATACAGCAATGCTGACGGGATTAACATCTTCGGGGAAGGGGTTATAACTAAATAAGAAAGGTATGCGTTTGCTTATAACTCAATCGGAAGAGTTCAGGCAAACGCAGGGAGGAAGCGGAACTACAGGCGTCTGCTGATGTGATAAGCCAGATAGCGCAATAGCTTTATCTGCCGTGTAATACGACTAGGTTGAGACAGCAGACGATACAGCCACTCTAACCCCAGGTTTTGCCAGCGCTTGGGGGCGCGTTTGACGTGTCCCGTAAATACGTCATAAGTACCGCCGACGCCCATATATAAAGCGTCAGGATAAACCAGGCGGCACTGCTGCATAATCCGTTCCTGCTTGGGAGAACCCATCGCCACCGTTACCAGCTGAGCGCCGCTGTCGCGCACGCGGTCAAACAGCGCCGGCTGCTGCTCCACGCTGAAATAGCCGTCCTGCGATCCGACAATATTCACCTGCCAGCGATGACGGAGCTCCCGTTCCGTCTGAGCCAGCACCTCGGGCTTGCCGCCGATGAGGAAGACCGGCGTACCCCGCTCTCCGGCCCGCTGCATCAGCGCTTCCCAGAGGTCGGCCCCGGCGATACGTTCTACGCGGGCATCGGCATATTTCCGCCGAATAGAGTGAACAATGCTGATGCCATCGGCGTATTTGTATTCCGCCGCGTCAATCAGCGCCTTCAGTACAGAATCCCGTTCCGTCGCCAGGACTTTTTCAGCGTTAATCGCCACCAACGTGCCGGTTTTAACCTGTTCACCAGCCAGCAGATAATCCACACACTGCGTCATGCTCTCAAAGCCGTACAGAGGGATCCCGCGAATCTGGTACTGTGGGATCGCGTCATTGTGTTCCATTGTTTTCCTCATTATTCGCGTCGCGGGCTCACGGGTGCAAGGCGTTGCTCCAGCCCGGACGGCGGTAACTTGCGCCAGCGCTGCCGGATAACGCCGCCCTGTAGCAACAGCCAATATAATAGCTTGGCCAGCAGCAGGCAGGCGCCAAAGACCAGACAGAAAAACACCACCCGAGAGACAAAGGCATCCATCCCTTCCCTGACCAGCACGATGATGTTGAATATCGCGCCAAAGCAGAAAGCCTGCAAAATCGCGGCATTATAGCGGTTAGGACTTTGGCGACCGCGCTCATAAAGCCAATCAAACCATTTGATAATCAGCCCGACGGCCACGGCGCCCAGCGGAATAAACGCCGCCCCGCCCATGACCAGCAGCGAGCCGATCAGCGTAGGCGACATCGCCAGTCCGCTATGGTTGTTCAACACTTCCCAGGTGAAATAGTTGGCGCTGTTGAGGATCAGCGAAGGCCGTCCGGGCCACAACCAGCCGGGAATAAAGACATAAAAATCGCGAACAATGGGCGCCAATCCCTGGAAATGGATATCGTCGTAGAACTGCCACAGCCGGGCCAGATTTTCCCACGGCGAGAACGTATCCCGCGTCAGATACAGAAACGTATAAACGGCCTCGGCGCCGCTGACGTCTAGGCTATAGCGCTTCAGCGCCAGCCAGAACATGCCGACAATGCCCATCAATCCCGCCGCGACCAGCATCGACAGCGAGATCCACCCGCGCACAATGCCGATAAACAGGAATAGCGAAAAGGCGATCAGGACATTGGCGCGCGTGCCGCCGACAATCATGTAGGTCAGCATGCCGAAGGCTACCGTCGTCAGCAAAAAGCCCAGCCAGGCGCGTGGCGTCTGATGCAGGAAGTAGATCACCAGCATCGCGGGAATAAAGAAATAGAAAAAGCGTTTCAGCGCGACGCCGGACACATCGCTGGAAAAAATTTGGTTGTAGGCCCGTAGCTTAAATAGCAAAAAACCGTTGTGGAGAAAGAAGATGCCGACGGTCACCACCGCCACCAGCGCCAGCAGTCCCCAGACCAGATGCGTTTCCACCCGAGAGAAGCTCAACATCGGAGGAGAAGCGACGGTAGGCGAGGCGCGCAGCCGGGTTTTATACGTCACGTAATAAATGGCGTAGAACACCGTCGCCGACAGCAGAGCCATTAAGAGGTATTGCGCTGGCACCACCGCCACATTGAAACGAAACGCTAACAGACAGGTAAACGGGAAGCCGAGATAGAATGTCAGCAGATACAGTAACGAAAACAATATGTTAAAGTTGAATCGCACCCGTTTAAACTCCCGCCAGGTCAGAAGCAGGATAAACAGCACGGAAACGAGATAAACGCCCAGCAGTCCGCTGACCTGCCATTCGGTCATACCGGCTCTCCCGCGGCGAGCGCCAGCGCCCGATGCCAACCGTCGATATAGTTCGGATTGAAAAACGCAATCTGCCGCTTGTCGACCTGCGCCAGCGACTGCTGCGCTTCCAACACGCCCGCTTCATCCAGATCATCGCCGTAAAACAGCACGGGAAGATGTTGTTCCTGCAAATCCTGCCAGAACGGATTATGGCGGCTCAGCACAAACGGCACGCCGAACTGGATCAGCAGGCACAGCGTACCAATACCCTGCTGCCGGTCGAAGATGAAATAGCCCAGATCGCAGCGGCGAAGCATCGCCAGATAGTCGTCAAACGCCATCTGCTGACGCAGCAGCTGAAAACGTTTCACGCCAAACAACGCATCGCCGACCTGCTGGACCTGCGCAATGTAGTCATCGTTATTGGCGGGATAGCCCATAGGCACAATCACCCGCGCGCGTTCACCGAACCGCTCGTGAATCGCCCGCAGCGCTTCGATATGACGGTTGGTTTTATCGCCGGAATTCCCCACCAAAATGGTCATCGGCCCGGCCTGACCTTTTAGGTCGTGTGGCGCGACCAGCGTCGGATCCATGCGGGTGGGAAAATAAAGCCGTTCGGCGGGAACCTGCGGCTGCCGCTGGCCAAAATAGTTCAGATCGCCGCGCGTCGCGAATACCCGGCCGATACGCCCCTGCGCACGACGGCGCAACAGATAGAACAGACGCGCAGCCATACCGCTTGCCGTCTCATAAAGATCAGCGCCCCAGATGTGCCAATAAGCTTGGGCGGGACGGATGCCGCCGGTCAGCAACGCCAGCCACAGCCACGGGTTGAACTGGCCGTGGAAGAAAAATCGGGTCTCGCGGTGCGCCTTAGCCTGTGCGACCACCGCTTTCGCCAGCGCACGTTTATCGGAATAGCGATCAACGGTCAACGCGGGAAAATTTTGCAGCCATGCGGCCTCCGCCGGGGCCACCACCATAAAGCGCCGCGCCTGCTCAGCGGGCAGCGTCGGGGCCAGTACGTCGTTGAAAAAACGCAGTACCGTCTGATTATGATGAGGGATATCCGCACCCAGCACGTGAATTAAGGGGGTCATGCTCGCCTACAGTAAATAATGAAAATGCCGCAACACAGCAGGAAATAGACCAGATAGCTTGCCATATAAGCCTGTGCCGCGCCCAGTGCGCCATGCAACGGGATCAGCCAATGCGAGAATCCCATCAGCAGGAGAAACTGGCTGATTTCGGTCAGCAAATAGAAGCGCAGAGAGGCTTTCGCGATGACCAGATAGCCAAAAACGTAAGCGCCCACTTTCATCACATCCCCAGTCAGTTGCCAAGGGAAGAGATCGCGCATCGCAATAAACTGATGTGAGAACAGCAGCCAGATCGCCACATCGCGCAGCAGCCAGACGACAAAACTCACCGCCGCGACCGTGGGCAGTACAAACTTCAGCGACGTCACTATTTCCCGCGCCTGATCTCGGCGTTCGGTCAGCCGTGATAGCGTCGGCAATAGATAGACGCTGAACGCAGCCGTGATGAACTGCAGATAGGCGTCGGAAATGGTGGTGACGCCCTGCCAGATCCCGACCGCCTCCCAGCCATAGTGCGCCGCGAGCAAATTACGCATGGTGATATAAGCGACCGGCAGCGTGACGGCCGTCATCAGCGCCATCAGAGTAAACTTGGCCAGCCGCCCCGCCAGCATCCGTTCCCACAGCGGCTTCAGCATCGGCCAGCGCAGTGGTGTCGCGCGTTGGAGCCACCACGCTGCCGGAACCGCGATCAACGCAGGCACCAATGCCAGGCCGACGAGCGCACCGTCATAACCGCCCAGCCAGAAACAAGCCAGATAGGCCGCCAGTCCCACGATGCTTCCCAGGATAATTGCCAGCGCATTGCCCCGCGCATGGCGATACCCTTTCAGGATCGCCAGAAACAGGTTGGCATAGGCAATCCCAACCTGAAGCAGCGCCAACGCGCGAATAACGGAGGCGAAGCGCGTCTCACCGAACAACGCTTCGGCTATCGGCAGTGCCGCCAGCCATAGCACCAGCGCTAACGCCAGCGAAAACACGGTGACCATCGTGGTCGCTGTGCCTAACAAAGACCGTAGCTCCGCCGGACGCTGCTGGTATTCCGCGACGTATTTGGTGACGCCGTTAAAAATACCCGCGCCCGCCAATACGCCCAGCACGGTAATCAGCTGGCGGTAATTCCCCGCCAGTCCTACGCCGCCAGGCCCGAAAGAGACGGCCAGCAGCTTAACGACGACCAGCCCCACCCCGATTTTGATCAGCGTCGAGGCTGCCGTCCAGACTGATGCCTTGGCGAGTGACATATCAGGAGAAGAAGCTCTGCACCGTGCTGATAACGGTACGCTGATTCACGTTGCGCAGGTTGTAAAACAGCGGCAGGCGCACCAGTCGTTCGCTTTCACGGGTGGTGAAGCGATCTTCGCCGGAGAAACGCCCGAACTGCTGCCCTGCCGGACTGCTGTGCAGCGGAATGTAGTGGAATACGGACATAATTTCGGCTTCTTTCATATAGCTGATGAAGTCGTTGCGCTGTTCGATATCGCGCAGCCGTAGATAAAACATGTGGGCGTTGTGTACGCAGTCAGCCGGGACCGTCGGTAGTTCCAGCTTGCCCGCCGCTTCCAGCGGATGAAACGCGGCATAATAGGCATCCCAAAGACGCAGTCGACGCTCGTTGATGCGCTGAGCGGCTTCCAGCTGTCCCCACAGATAGGCCGCCTGAATATCCGCCATCAGGTAGCTGGAACCCAAATCGCGCCAGGTATATTTATCAACCTGACCGCGGAAGAACTGGCTGCGGTTGGTGCCTTTCTCGCGAATGATTTCCGCACGGTCAATCAGCGCCGGATCGTTGATCAACGTCGCCCCGCCTTCGCCGCCCGCCGTATAGTTCTTGGTTTCATGAAAGCTGAAGCAGCCGATATGGCCAATTGATCCCAGCGGGCGTCCCTTGTAGCGGGACATCACGCCCTGCGCGGCATCTTCCACCACGTACAGCCCGTGTTTTTGCGCCAATGCCATAATGGCATCCATTTCGCACGCCACGCCGGCATAATGCACCGGCACGATCACACGGGTATGCTCAGTGATCGCGGCTTCTATTTTCTTTTCATCAATGTTCAGCGTATCCGGGCGGATATCGACATAGACAATCGTGGCGCCGCGCAGCACAAAGGCGTTCGCCGTCGAGACGAAGGTATAGCTCGGCATGATGACTTCATCGCCGGGCTGGATGTTCAGCAACAGCGCCGCCATCTCCAGCGAAGCGGTGCAGGAAGGCGTGAGCAACACTTTCGGGCTGCCGGAATAGTGCTCCAGCCATTGCTGACAGCGACGGGTAAAGCCGCCATCGCCGCATAGCTTGCCGCTGCGCATGGCGGCCTGCATGTATTCCAGCTCGGAGCCTACGATGGGCGGAGCATTGAATGGGATCATATCGTCACCTGTATAGCCAATGGGCTGTGCTGTCGATTCGCGCGCCGCTGCTGAGATAAAGCCGCAGCGCCGCCATATTGCCAAGTTGGGTCGCGACCCGTAAACGTCGAACGTCCTGCTGTCGGCACCACGTTTCCGCCGCCTGCATCAGGCGGCGTCCGATGCCGCGTCCGGTATGTCCCGGCCACACTGCCAGTAAACCAATACGTGCTTCCTGCTCCGGCAACTGTCGCAACGTGACCCACCCTTGCGGCCGATGGTGGCCGTCTTCCAGCAGGAGACAGACATCATCAAACGTCCCAAGCACCGCATTCTCCATCCAGCGGGCATAAAACCGTCCGCTGTCTTCCGCCGCATACCACGGCGCGCGGAAACGGCTCAGCGCAAACGTCGTCCGGGCCGCCTCGCACAGTATGGGGATATCACTTTCGACGGCCCGACGTACGCCGTCGAACGTCTCGACATCCGGCCGTTCGGGCAAAGACACGCTCAGGTCGACCTCACTTTCCGCCAGGCGGAAACCCAGCGCGGCCAGTGCATCCGCCTGTGCGGTCGCATTCGCCGGAATTTTCGCCTGAACGATATCGTACTGCGCCATCGCCGCGGCATTGAGCACCGGCGCCGCGTCTGAAAACAGCAGCCTGCCGCTGGCGCGATGAAAGAACGCGCTTTCCCAGCTTAAAGATTCCACAATGGCATGCAGCGGCATAAACGACGTCCTGTTATCGCAGAATAAGCGGTCATCGGCGGGCGGCTAGCGCCACACGCCTTTGGTATCCACCACCCAACGTTGGCTGACCTGTTCAGGCGCGATCGCACGGAACGGGCGGTGATCGACCAGCATGACCAGCACATCGGCCTTTTGTAAGGCAGTGGCGCAATCCACCAGCGTTGCCGTCTTGCGCAGAGAATCCGGCAGTTGCTGAATATTCGGTTCGACGAGCAGCGTTTCTCCCGTATGCCACTCGGCAATGCGGGTCGCGACATCCAGCGCCGGACTTTCGCGTAAATCGTCGATATCCGGTTTAAACGCCAGCCCGAAACAGGCGACGCGGAGCTCGCTCGGACGTTTGTCAGTATTCACTAACGCTTCGGCAACCGCGGCTTTCACCCGGTCTACTACCCACTGCGGCTTGGCGTCATTAACCAGACGGGCGGTATGAATCAGCCGCGCCAATGCAGGATTTTGCGCCACGATAAACCACGGGTCGACCGCGATGCAGTGACCGCCGACGCCCGGCCCCGGCTGCAGGATGTTGACGCGCGGGTGGCGATTTGCCAATTGGATAAGCTCCCAAACGTCAATCTGCTGTTCATCGCAAATCAGCGAAAGCTCGTTGGCGAAGGCGATGTTCACATCGCGAAAGCTGTTTTCCGTCAGCTTGCACATTTCAGCGGTTCGGGAGTTAGTAACTACACACTCACCTTCCAAAAAGAGGCGGTAAAGCTCACAGGCGCGCGCCGAGCAAGTCGGCGTCATCCCACCGACAACGCGGTCATTTTTGATCAGCTCCACCATCACTTTCCCAGGCAGAACGCGCTCCGGGCAGTAAGCCACATTGATTTGCGCCTCGTCGCCGGCCTGCTGTGGGAAACTTAGGTCGGGGCGCGCCTGCGCCAACCACTCGGCCATTTGTTCTGTCGTGCCGACCGGAGATGTCGACTCCAGAATAACCAGATTGCCGGGTTCCAGTACGGGTGCGATGGACTCGACGGCCGCGCGAACGTAGCTCAGGTCCGGCTCGTGGTCGCCTTTGAACGGCGTCGGCACCGCGATAAGAAAGGCATCGGCGGGCACCGGTTGCACACAGGCGCGCAGATAGCCTTCGGCCACGGCCGTGCTGACGACCTGATCCAGATCCGGCTCGACAATGTGAATTTCGCCGCGATTGATGGTCTCCACAGCACGGCGATTCACATCAATCCCCACCACTTTATGCTGCCGCGATGCAAAAGCCGCGGCGGTGGGCAAACCGATATACCCCAAGCCTATGACTGAAATTGTATTAAAACTCATAACGTTACCTGATTTTCTTTTAATGCCGCGAGAATTCGCTGGCTGGCATGACCATCACCATAAGGATTCTGCGCCTGACTCATGGCCTGGTAGGCTGACTCATCCGTCAGCAGCTCTGAGACGTTATTCAAAATCTTCGTCGCATCGGTGCCGACGAGCCGCACTACGCCGGAGGCCAGCGCCTCTGGTCGTTCGGTCGTGTCTCTCATGACCAGAACCGGCTTCCCGAGCGAAGGCGCTTCTTCCTGAATGCCACCCGAATCCGTCAGAATCAGGTAAGCGCGGTTCATCAAGTAGACGAACGGCAGGTAATTTTGTGGCGCTATCAGGAAAATATTGTCGATACCGCTGAGAATGCGGTTCACCGGCTCGCTGACGTTAGGGTTGAGGTGCACCGGATACACAATCTGGACGTCAGGGTGACGTTGAGCGATGGCGGCCAGAGCACTGCAAATCCGTTCGAAACCGCCGCCGAAACTTTCCCGACGGTGGCCCGTGACCAGAATCATTTTGCGCTGTTCGGATAAAAAGGCGTACTGAGCCTGTAACGGCTGATTGAGTTTGGGGTCACGGGCAATGAGGTCGCGAACCCAGAATAGCGCGTCGATCACCGTGTTGCCGGTCACTTTGATGGCGGCGTCAGGCACGTTTTCTTTTAGCAGGTTCAGCCGGGCGCTGTCCGTAGGCGCAAAGTGATACTGTGCCAAATGGCCGGTGAGCGTGCGATTCGCCTCTTCCGGCCAGGGCGCATAAATATCGCCCGTTCTTAGTCCCGCTTCGACATGCCCTACCGGAATCCGCTGGTAGAAGGCGGCCAAACTGGCCATCAGCGTGGTAGAGGTGTCGCCGTGCACCAGCACCAAATCGGGACGGAAATCCTCTAAAACGGGTTTGAGCCCCGAAAGAATACGACAAGAGATCTCGCTGAGTCCCTGCCCCGGCTGCATGATATTGAGGTCAAAATCGGGCTTGATACCAAACAGTTCCAGAACCTGATCCAGCATTTCCCGGTGCTGAGCCGTGACGCAGATTCTTGACTCGAAAAACGCATCCTGAGCCAGTGCGTGAATCAATGGTGCCATTTTGATGGCTTCTGGGCGGGTGCCGAAAACAGTCAGGACTTTCACATTCGATGCTCTTTAGTCAGATAAAATAGGGCGTTCCGCCACAGGCAAGGCCGGTTAGCGGCGACGCGCCAACGCCACGCCTGCGCCAATCACCAATCCCACACTGCCCCACATCACCAGCAGCAGCAGGCGACGAGGGCTATCGCGTTTCACCGGCTCTTCCGGTGTGCGCAAATAGCGATAGGTCTGAAATTGTTTTTCAACCACAGGCCCCACCAGCAGCGTATTCAGCAGCGCCCGGTTGCGGTCGTAATCGCTGTCATACTGCGGGCCGCCAGCCTGTAAAAGCTCCAACCGCGCTTGTAACATCGGCACGCCCAGCAGGAACAGTTCAGAGGGAGGCAGCTCGTTGGCAGGCGTCTCCGCCGCATTCTGGCGAATGCCCTGTTGGCGAGCGGCCTGCAAGGCTAGTTCGACAACATGCAGCTCACGATCGTAGGCCGCTTTGGCAACGGATTCCTGCTGCTTGATCTGAGAACGCATAAAAACCGTGCGAGCCGCCCAGGCGCCGTCGAGCGCCTCGTTAAGATGCGACGCCGCACGCTGGCTGGCGAACGTAACATACTGTCGAAGCAGGACATTCGCATCAGCCGACGTTTCCGCCGTCAGCTTCACGCTATCGTTGGTTTTTTTGGCCTCGTCATATGGCGTGAACTGAATCTGATTGACCAGTTCATCCAGCAATGCGGCGTCCGCTCGCGCATCCCCTGTCTGACGGGCACGATAATAGGCAGACTGTAGCCAGAAATCACGTCGCGTATCGTACGCCGCGGTCTGCATCACAAACTCCGCATAGGCTTCCGCCGTGATGGGCGGTTGATCTGCGGGCGGGGTCGCAAAAGATTTGGCATCCAGATTGCGCAGGAACTGCTGCTGCGAGTAGAAACCGCCCAGCATATTGACGGTAGGTTTATCCGTGATCGCCGTGGCGCTCCACTCCTGAGGCGCTAGCCAGGCATACAGCATCGCCAGAGCGGCAAACAGTACGACCGAACCAGCGATCCAGCGTTTTCCTCGCCAAAGCACCTGGAACAAGCCGCGGATATCCAGTTCATTATCCCACTGGTTGTGCCGGACAACGTGATTCTCTGTACTCATTCTATCCCCAGATTATCGTGGTTGAGAGTAAGACCGCTCGCGCAGCTGACGTTTTACCCGCTTCACAAAACGCGCAACCCGCCACGCGCGTTTCAGGCAGAAGCCATAGAGGGAAAACATCAGCAGGAATAAGGCTAGCATCAGCCATTCAGGAATGAAGGACAGGAACTCCCCTGCTATGCCTATCGCCGCCAGCACGGCGGCTGACAACGTAATCAGCACAAATGCCTGACGAGAGGTGAAGCCTGCCCGCATGACCAGATGATGGATATGCTGGCGATCCGCGGAAAACGGACTCATGCCTTTGCGCAGACGGCGATACATGATGGCGACCATGTCCATCAACGGGATTGCGATAATCCACAGCGCCGTCACCGGGTTGATGGGATGCGCTTCTCCCTGCGTACTTTGCAACAGGAGCCAGATCGCCGTAAAGCCCATCATGGTGCTGCCCGCATCGCCCATAAAGACTTTATATCGCCGGCCGAAAGCGCCAAGGTTTAGGAGAATGTAGGGTAAGGTCGCGGCAATCATCGAGAAACTCCACAGCGCCAGACTATGGTTCCCGCTGTGATACAGCAGAATGCCAATCGCGCCGAAAGACACGCTGGACAGCCCGCCCAACAGCCCGTCGATGCCGTCCACCATATTGAACGCGTTTATCGCGGCCCAAACGGCGAATAGCGTCAGCAGGTAGTTGAAAGGTCCGAGGCTGAGATTCCAGTCACCGAAGATGTAACCCAGGTGCTGGAGCGTCAGACCGGCAAATCCCATCATCGCCGCGGCGACCGCCGCCTGCACCGTCGCGCGTAGCCGCACGCTGATATCGTAGCGATCGTCGAGCGCGCCGACGACGACCAGAATCCCCGCGCAGACCAGATAGAGCCAAGCATGGGGAATGTAGTCATCGGTCATGAGAAAAGTGAAGCAGACTCCGGCATAAACCGAAATCCCTCCCACCAACGGTATCAGTCCCTGATGACGTTTGCGGAAGTTGGGGCGATCAACCAGCCCACTTTTTCTTGCCACTTTGCGAGCCAGCAGCAGAAAAAGAAAAGAAAACAGAAATGTAGACGCTAATTGAGTACTCATCATGAGTAAGTTCACGATTTACAGCGCTTGATAATACAACTGGCTGTTTTATGAATGCCTTATTTTTACCTAACTTTTCATAGACAAAAGCATGAAGAGCACAGGACAAAACGGTATATGGGCAAGGCATGAGGTGATGCACTAAGCAGCACGTGATTACGCCAAAACTCTTCCACGCGAGCATTATAGAGCAAAATAAAAAACGCCACGACTCAGCGTGGCGTTTTCTCAAACCGGTAGCGTAATTTACGAACGCTTCATCATGTCGAAGAACTCATCATTGGTCTTCGTCATCGCCAGTTTGTTAATGAGGAATTCCATCGCGTCGATCTCACCCATTGGGTGAATGATCTTACGCAGAATCCACATTTTCTGCAGCTCTTCGGAGCTGGCAAGCAGCTCTTCTTTACGCGTGCCGGAACGGTTGTAATCAATGGCCGGGAAGACGCGTTTTTCTGCGATTTTACGAGAGAGATGCAGTTCCATGTTACCGGTACCTTTAAACTCTTCGTAAATCACTTCGTCCATCTTCGAACCGGTATCGACCAGCGCCGTGGCGATGATTGTCAGGCTACCGCCTTCCTCGACGTTACGTGCCGCACCGAAGAAACGCTTCGGACGATGCAGGGCGTTAGCGTCTACACCACCGGTCAACACTTTACCGGAGGACGGAACGACGGTGTTGTAGGCACGAGCCAGACGGGTGATGGAGTCCAGCAGAATGATGACGTCTTTCTTGTGCTCAACCAGACGTTTCGCTTTTTCAATCACCATTTCGGCAACCTGGACGTGGCGAGACGCCGGTTCGTCAAAGGTAGACGCGATAACTTCGCCTTTCACCAGACGCTGCATCTCGGTCACTTCTTCCGGACGTTCGTCGATCAGCAGCACCATCAGCACGCAGTCTGGGTGATTGTAGGCAATGCTCTGCGCGATATTCTGCAGCAGCATGGTTTTACCCGCTTTCGGCGGCGCCACAATCAGACCACGCTGACCGCGACCAATCGGGGAAGCCAGATCCAGTACGCGTGCCGTCAAATCTTCGGTCGAACCGTTGCCGCGTTCCATACGCAGACGCGAATTCGCATGCAGTGGCGTCAGGTTTTCGAACAGAATCTTACTGCGGGCATTTTCCGGTTTGTCGTAGTTGACTTCATTGACTTTCAGCAGAGCGAAGTAGCGCTCGCCTTCTTTGGGGGGGCGAATTTTACCGGAAATGGTATCGCCAGTACGGAGGTTGAAACGACGGATTTGGCTGGGAGAAACGTAGATATCATCAGGACCGGCGAGGTAGGAGCTGTCGGCGGAACGTAGAAAGCCAAACCCATCCTGCAATATTTCCAGCACACCATCGCCGAAAATATCTTCGCCACTCTTTGCATGCTGCTTCAGTATGGCGAAAATAATGTCCTGTTTACGCATGCGGGCTAGGTTTTCCAGCCCCATATTTTCGCCAAGAGTGATCAACTCAGAAACTGGCGTATTCTTTAATTCGGTAAGATTCATAATGGTGGGTTCTTAAACTCGGGGTAAATCTCGAACTATTAACGTGAATGGTATGGCAGGATCATCCGTGCCTCTTATAACGGCCTTCAATCACCGAATGCCAGCTTTGTGCCGGACTGAATCATGCGGACTCTGCGCATACACACGGCAAAGATCGAAGAAACCTTCAAAACAAATTAATTTATAACTGTCAGATTGCCAAACCGGGGGGAAGAACATCGTTAACTTAAATGACTTTTTCCGATTTTGACACAGAATATTGCTTTAGATTCTAACTTTAGGCTCAAGCCCGAAGAGCTCAAACTACAGGTAAGTACGATATGCAGTGAGGATGAATCTAGCATGCTTCCCTGTGGGCGTCCAGCGGTCAGTAAGAGAAATTCTCATTGCCGAAAGACGCCCAGGGAACCGCCCTGTTCAGTGCGAATTACAGGTTAGCTTCGATGAACTCTTTCAGCTGACCTTTAGATAATGCACCGACTTTCGTGGCCGCCACTTCGCCATTTTTGAACAGCAGCAGAGTCGGGATTCCGCGAATACCATATTTAGGTGCCGTAGCCGGGTTTTCATCAATGTTGAGTTTGGCTACAGTTAGTCTGTCCGCGTATTCCTCGGAGATTTCATTCAGAATGGGAGCGATCATTTTACAAGGACCACACCATTCAGCCCAGAAATCAACCAGCGTTACGCCCTCGGCCTGTAATACGTCTTTATCGAAAGTGCCGTCGGTCAGGTGAATAATTTTATCGCTCATGTTTTACTCCGCAGGATTATGTCCAACCAGTTGGTGTAGCATTAACCAACCTTGGGGTTGGCTTTATTTCTTATTTCACTGGATACGCTTTCGTAAAGCAATAGTTAGCTGATATTCTACCATACTATGAGCAAAACACACTTAACCGAACAGAAGTTTTCCGACTTCGCACTGCACCCGCAGGTTATAGAAGCGCTTGAAAGTAAAGGGTTTCATAACTGTACGCCGATTCAGGCACTGACATTGCCGCTGACGTTGTCAGGCCGTGATGTCGCAGGTCAGGCGCAAACCGGTACCGGCAAGACGCTGGCGTTTCTGGCGTCTACTTTCCATTATTTGCTTTCCCATCCTGCTTCGACTGAACGCGAAACCAACCAGCCTCGCGCGCTGATTATGGCGCCGACGCGTGAACTCGCCGTGCAGATCCACGCAGACGCAGAAGCGCTGGCTAAAGCTACCGGTTTGAAACTGGGCCTGGCTTATGGCGGCGACGGCTACGACAAACAGCTGAAGGTGCTGGAGAGCGGCGTTGATATTCTGATCGGCACCACAGGTCGTCTGATCGACTACGCCAAGCAGAACTACGTTAATCTGGGCGCGATTCAGGTTGTCGTGCTGGATGAAGCGGATCGTATGTACGATCTGGGCTTTATTAAAGACATCCGTTGGTTGTTCCGACGCATGCCGGCGACCGATCAGCGTCTCAACATGCTGTTTTCCGCCACGCTGTCCTACCGTGTTCGCGAACTCGCTTTCGAGCAGATGAATAATGCGGAATATGTGGAAGTAGAGCCGGAACAGAAAACAGGTCATCGCATCAAAGAAGAGCTGTTCTATCCCTCTAACGAAGAGAAAATGCGCCTGCTGCAGACGCTCATCGAGGAAGAGTGGCCGGACCGTTGCATCATCTTCGCCAACACTAAGCATCGTTGTGAAGATGTTTGGGGTCATCTGGCTGCCGATGGTCACCGCGTCGGGCTGCTGACGGGCGATGTGCCGCAGAAAAAACGCCTGCGCATTCTGGAAGATTTCACCCACGGTAATATCGACATTCTGGTTGCGACCGATGTCGCCGCACGCGGCCTGCATATTCCATTGGTCACGCATGTCTTTAACTACGACCTGCCGGATGATTGCGAAGATTACGTTCACCGCATCGGTCGTACCGGCCGTGCTGGCGAAAGCGGCTGTTCCATCAGCCTGGCTTGCGAAGAATACGCGCTGAATCTGCCTGCGATTGAAGAGTACACCGGGCACCGCATTCCGGTCAGCAAGTACAACAGCGAAGCGCTACTGAGTGATTTTCCGCCGCCGAAACGCCTGACGCGTCCGCGTTCTGCTTCCGGCCCGCGCCGCCAGAATTCACAGCGCCGCAGCAGTGGTCCTCGTAACAACAACCGTAGACGGCAGGGTTGATGCTCTCATGTCGATGCTAAGTTCTTCTTCGCTCTATGCTGCCATTGATTTGGGCTCCAACAGCTTTCATATGCTGGTCGTCCGGGAAGTTGCCGGCAGCATACAAACCATGTCCCGCATCAAACGCAAAGTCAGATTAGCTGCGGGATTGGACAAGCAGAGCTGCCTGTCCCAGGAAGCGATGGAGCGCGGCTGGCAATGCCTGAAACTGTTCTCGGAACATCTGCAGGACATCCCGCAAGATCAGGTACGCGTCGTTGCGACGGCGACCCTCAGGCTCGCCTCAAATGCCGATGAGTTTCTCGACAAGGCGAAACGCATTTTGGGCGTACCGGTTCAGGTCATCAGCGGAGAAGAAGAAGCTCGACTTATTTATCAGGGCGTAGCCCATACGACCGGCGGTCCGGAACAAAGACTGGTCGTCGATATCGGCGGCGGCAGCACTGAGCTGGCGACCGGCACCGGCGCACAAACCAACCAGCTGTTCAGCCTGCCGATGGGCTGCGTGACCTGGCTGGAACGCTACTTCGCGGACCGCAATCTGGGCGAGGAAAATTTTGCCCGCGCTGAAGAAGCGGCGCGTGAAATGGTGCGTACGGTAAAAGATAGCCTGCTGGCGCAAGGTTGGCAGATCTGCGTCGGGGCCTCCGGCACCGTACAGGCGCTGCAGGAGATCATGGTCGCACAGGGGATGGATGAGTACATCACGGTAGCCAAGCTGCAACAGCTCAAGCAACGTGCGATTCAGTGCGGCAAGCTGGAAGAACTCGAAATCGACGGGCTGACGCTAGAACGCGCGCTGGTTTTCCCAAGCGGCCTGTCTATCCTGCTGGCTATCTTCCACGAGTTGGGCATCCAGACCATGACGTTGGCAGGCGGAGCGCTTCGCGAAGGCCTGGTGTACGGCATGCTGCATTTGCCCATCGGACAGGACATCCGCTCCCGTACCCTGCATAATCTGCAACAGCGCTATCTTCTCGACGGCGAGCAGGCGCGGCGCGTCAGCGCATTGGCGGACAATTTCGCACAGCAGTTGGTTCAGGACTGGCAGTTGGACGATCGATGTCGGGAGCTCCTACGCAGCGCAAGTCTGATTCACGAAATCGGACTCAGCATCGACTTCCGTCAGGCTTCCCATCACGCCGCCTACCTCATCCGCAACAGCGATCTCCCCGGTTTTACACCGGCTCAGAAAAAACTTCTGGCCACCCTGCTCCACAACCAGTGCAATACGCTCGACCCTGTTCCACTGACGCAGCAAAATGCGCTGCCGGTGTGTCAGGCGCAGCATTTATGTCGCCTGCTGCGACTGGCGATTATCTTCGCAAGTCGTCGCCGGGACGATACGCTGCCTGCCGTCCGACTCCGTGCCGAAGGTGAAACGCTGCGGGTCATTTTACCTGCCGGATGGTTGTCCCTATATCCGCTGCGGGCCGAAATGCTGGAGCAGGAAAGTCGCTGGCAAAGCTATGTCCACTGGCCGCTTCTCATTGAGGAAAGCCCTGCTTGACCCACCAGTAAAGGGTAACATTTTGTTGCCCCTACCTTTCCTCGTTCCTCAAAATCTGCGATGTTTTTCCAGCCCTGAATCGATACAGGACATATCGCTGTCGTAACATGATGTTTTCATTGAAAATCGTCATGACGGCTTACCTCTATGTTTAAAATCAAAGGATCAAGGATGAAAGGATTCTCCCTGCCTGCGCGCGATTCCGTGAGCGCAGCCGCCGCATTGCTAGTATTTACCTGTGCATCGTCTGCTGCCGATAACCTGCCTCAACAGCTACGCGTACCCACGCTCGCCTACGATGACCATAGCGTCGTATTGGTGTGGGACGCGCCGGAAGATACCTCCAACATCGTCGACTATCAGATTTATCAGGACGGAAAGCCGATCGGCTTGGCCAGCGAGAAAAACGCCGTCAGCGCCCCCGCCAGCCGGTATATCTCCGCGTTCTACAAAAACGATAGCGCCAACTTTCAGCATCGGATCGTCATACACAATGCTCGGATTGATAACCTGAAGGCAAATACCCAATACCAGTTCACCGTTCGGGTCGTTTATGCCGATGGCACGGTATCCAGCGACAGTAACGCTGTTACCGCCAAAACCACCCGTGTGCCACAGGTGTTGAACGTCACCCAATACGGCGCAAAAGGCGATGGCGTGACGTTGAACACGGCCGCTATTCAGAAAGCCATCGACGCCTGTAACGCGGGCTGCCGCGTGGATGTCCCTGCGGGCGTATTCAAAACCGGCGCCCTGTGGCTGAAAAGCGATATGACGCTGAATCTGGTCAAGGGCGCGACGCTGCTGGGTTCCGACAACCCCAGTGATTATCCCGACGGCTATACGCTGTATCCCTATTCCAGCTTTACCCGCCCGGCATCGTTGATTAATGCGATCGACAAAAACAGCAGTACGCCGGGAACGTTCAAAAACATCCGCATCGTGGGTCAAGGCGTCATCGATGGTAACGGCTGGAAACGTGCGCCCAACGCCACGGTGACGGATGAAACTAACACGACGCTGCCGCAATACGTAGCGAGCAACAGCGGCAAGGTGAGTCAGGATGGAATTTTAGCCAAAAATCAGGTGGATAAACTGGTCAATAACGGCGTTGACGCCAAACTGGCCTACGGTCAGGGCCGCTCCAGCCTGATGACGCTACGCGGTGTGGAAAACGTCTACCTTGCCGATTTCACCGTCCGCAACCCTGCATTCCACGGCATTATGCTGTTGGAAAATCATAATGCGGTGGTGAACGGCCTGACGCACCAGACCTACGACGCCAACAACGCCGACGGCGTGGAGTTCGGCAATAGCCAGAACGTGATGGCCTTTAACAACGTCTTCGACACCGGCGATGATTGCATCAACTTCGCCGCCGGTACGGGCGAAAACGCCAGCCAGCAAGAACCCATGAAAGGCGCATGGCTGTTCAACAACTATTTCCGTATGGGGCATGGCGCGATAGTGACCGGCAGCCATACCGGTGCCTGGATACAAGATATTGTGGCGGAAAACAATGTGATGCAGAAAACCGACGTCGGCCTGCGCGCCAAGAGCGCGCCGGATATCGGCGGCGGCGCGCATAGCGTGATATTTCGCAATAATGCGATGAAGAACATCGTTAAACAGGCGGTGGTCGTCACGCTAAGCTATTCGGACTCCAACGCAACCGTGGATTATCCGGCAGCCAAAACGCCCGCCCGATTCTACGACTTTGCAGTCAGTAACGTCACGGTGCAGGGCACTTCCGGCGCCTATCCATCGATTGAGATCGTCGGCGACAGCGCCAAGGGGATTTGGCACAGTCAGCTGAACTTCAATAATGTGACGCTGGACGGCGTCCCTCCCGCCTCAATCGACGATGTTCAGGACAGTACGTTCAATCGCGTGGGATTCACGAACCTGCTCAACGGCACCGCGCCGTGGAAAATCGGGACGGTCAAAAACGTGACCCTGGACGGCAAGACGCTGACGCAATAACGTCGGAACGAAAAATCCCGCCAGCGAGTCCTCTCGTCTGGCGGGATTTCTTTTTCGTTTTACGCGCGTCCAGACGACGACAGCGGGCGATTGGCCTGCGTCGAAACGTAGGGTGATAGGCGCGGAACTACTCTTTGCCTCTCGCCTTCGCCAGCTGGGCGCGAATATTCGCCAAATGCCCTTGCCCTTTCTGCATTCGCTCCTGTGGGCTGACCACTTTTCTCACCGTCTCCCACTCGACGTCGTCCTGCGGCAGCTCCAGCAGAAACCGACTGGGTTCCGGACGAATTAATTCGCCATACTGCCGGCGCTCGCGACACATCGTGAAGGTCAGCTCTTTTTGCGCCCGGGTGATGCCGACATAGGCCAACCGCCGCTCTTCGTCGACATTGTCTTCATCGATACTGGTCTGGTGCGGCAACAACCCTTCTTCCATCCCCACCAGATAAACATTGGGAAACTCCAGCCCTTTGGACGCGTGCAGCGTCATAAGCTGCACCTGATCAAGATCCTCCTCGCTTTCGTTGCGTTCCATCATGTCTCGCAACGTGAAGCGTGTGACGACCTGCGTCAGCGTCATCGGCTCGTCCAGATCGCTTCCCTCCAGCATTTCCGTCATCCACGTAAACAGCTGGTTGACGTTTTTCATACGCATCTCCGCCGCTTTCTGGCTGGGGGAGGTTTCATACAGCCAACTTTCGTAATCCAACCCGTGGATCAAATCGCGTACCGCCGCCACCGGCTCCCGTTCCGCCTGGCGGGCAATCTCTGCCAGCCACTGCGTAAAACGCTGGAGCGATTCCAGACCGCGGCCAGTCAGCACCTGAGTCAACCCTACATCGAAGCTGGCGTGAAACAGGCTGCGGTTACGCTGGTTAGCCCATTCACCCAGCTTCTTCAACGTAGCCGGACCGATTTCACGCTTCGGCGTATTCACGATACGCAAAAACGCGCTGTCATCGTCAGCATTGGTCAACACGCGCAGGTACGCCAACAGATCCTTGATTTCCGGGCGAGAGAAGAACGAGCTACCGCCGGAAATTTTGTAAGGAATGCGGTTTTGCATCAGCACTTTCTCGAACAGCCGCGACTGATGATTACCGCGATAAAGGATGGCGTAGTCGCGGTACTGGGTCTTGTTGATGAAGTGATGCGCGATCAGTTCGCCGACCACGCGTTCAGCTTCATGATCTTCATTGTTGGCGGTAATAATCTTCAGTTCGTTGCCATACGCCAGCTCCGAATAGAGCCGTTTCTCGAAGACGTGCGGGTTGTTGGCGATCAGGATATTAGCCGCTTTCAGAATGCGTCCGGACGAACGGTAATTCTGCTCCAGTTTAATCACCTGCAACGCAGGAAAGTCGTGCTGGAGCAGTTCCAGGTTCTGGGGACGCGCGCCGCGCCAGGAGTAAATCGACTGGTCGTCATCGCCGACCACGGTAAAGCGCGCGCGACTGCCCACCAGCTGTTTGACCAGCTCGTACTGACTGGTATTGGTGTCCTGATATTCATCCACCAGCAGATAACGCAGGCGATGCTGCCAGCGTTCGCGGGCCTGTTCATTACGCCGAAACAATAGCGTTGGCAGCAGGATAAGATCGTCAAAGTCCAATACGTTGCAGGCACGCAGGTGTTCGCTGTAGAGCTGATAACAGTGCGCGAACAGACGATCCCGTTCCGATCGCGCCAGCGCGGCGGCCTGAGGCGGTTCGATCAGATCGTTTTTCCAGTTGGAGATCGTCGAGATCAACTGTTGCAGCAGTTCTTTGTCATTCTGCAACCAGGTTTCGGTCAGCTCCTTGAGCAACGCCAGCTGATCCTGATCGTCGAACAGAGAGAAATTGGACTTCATTTCCAGCGCGGCATATTCGCGCTTGATGATCTCCAGCCCCAGCGTATGGAAGGTCGCAATCATCAAACCGCGGCTTTCCTTTCGTCCCAGCGTCTGCGCCACACGCTCCTTCATCTCGCGGGCCGCCTTATTGGTAAAGGTGACTGCCGCGATATTGCGCGCCTGATAGCCGCACTCCCGTATCAGATGGGCTATCTTCTGCGTGATAACGCGCGTTTTACCGGAACCGGCGCCGGCCAGAACCAGGCAGGGACCGGTAACAAACTCGACGGCGTGTTGTTGGCTGGGGTTTAAGCGCATGGGACATCTTGCTCTTTGTTCAAACGGAAGGCGATTGTAGCAAAAGTCGCGGGGGGAGGATCGGCGGAAGTGGTCGCCGACGAGACACCGCGCATTGCTATTGGTATTGCACGCGGGTTACAGTGCCTGCCAGCAACCCCCGATTAAAAAAGGTATATTCCATGGCAAAAACAGCTTCGGCGCTGCACATTCTGGTCGATACGGAACAGCAGGCCAACGACATCCTGGCCCAGCTGGAACAAGGCGCAGACTTCCAGCAGTTAGCCAAGAAGTTTTCAAACTGTCCGTCCAAACGCAACGGCGGCGACCTGGGCGAATTCCGCCAGGGCGATATGGTGCCGACGTTTGATAAAGCCGTGTTCTCCTGCGAGCTGCTCAAGCCCTGCGGACCGGTTAAAACCCAGTTCGGCTATCACATCATCAAAGTGCTATACCGCCGTTGATCTCGTGAACCGGGCTGGCGGGTGATCCACCGGCCATTCTCGCGCTGATTCCATTGCGGACAAGCGCGATCAAAAAGGGCGCAACCTTCGTTGCGCCCTTTGTTATTGCCGGAATAACGTCTTATCGACGTGCAGGATTATCCCGCAACCGCAATACGTTTCATGTCGGTCATGTAGCCACGCAGTTTCTTACCGACCACTTCGATAGGATGGTTGCGAACGGCTTCGTTAACGTCACGCAGCTGGGCGTTGTCTACCGCCGTCGCGGCGACGGCTTTACCGATATCGCCCGGTTGCAGGCTGCTCATGAACATCTCTTTCAGCAGCGGTACCGCGGCATTGGCGAACAGGTAGTTACCGTATTCCGCCGTATCGGAAATGACCACGTTCATTTCGTACAGACGCTTACGGGCGATGGTGTTCGCGATCAACGGCAGTTCGTGCAGTGATTCGTAGTAGGCAGACTCTTCGATGATGCCGGAGCTCACCATCGTTTCGAACGCCAGCTCAACCCCGGCTTTCACCATGGCAATCATCAGCACGCCATTATCGAAGTATTCCTGCTCGCCGATTTTACCTTCGAACTGCGGTGCGTTTTCGAACGCGGTTTTGCCGGTCTCTTCACGCCAGGTCAGCAGTTTCACGTCACCGTTAGCCCAATCTTCCATCATGCCGCGAGAAAATGCGCCGGAGATGATGTCATCCATGTGTTTCTGGAACAGCGGCGCCATCAGGGTCTTCAGCTGTTCAGACAGCGCGTAAGCACGCAGTTTCGCCGGGTTAGACAGGCGATCCATCATCAGAGAGATACCGCCCTGCTTCAGCGCTTCGGTGATGGTTTCCCATCCGTACTGAATCAGTTTTTCTGCATACGCCGGTTCAACGCCGTCAGCAACCAGTTTGTCGAAGCTCAGCAGAGAACCCGCCTGCAGCATGCCGCACAGGATAGTCTGTTCGCCCATCAGGTCGGATTTGACTTCGGCCACGAAGGAGGACTCCAGAACGCCTGCACGGTGACCACCGGTCGCCGCAGCCCAGGCTTTAGCAATCGCCATCCCTTCGCCTTTCGGGTCGTTTTCCGGGTGAACCGCGATCAAAGTCGGCACGCCGAAACCACGTTTGTACTCTTCGCGTACTTCCGTACCCGGGCATTTCGGTGCGACCATCACAACCGTGATGTCTTTGCGCACTTGCTCGCCCACTTCTACGATATTGAAACCGTGAGAGTAACCCAGCGCAGCGCCCTGTTTCATCAGCGGCTGTACGGCCTGTACCACGGCGGAATGCTGTTTGTCCGGCGTCAGGTTAACCACCAGATCCGCCTGCGGGATCAGGTCTTCGTAAGTGCCAACGGTGAAGCCGTTTTCGGTCGCTTTGCGCCATGAAGCACGCTTCTCGGCGATGGCTTCTTTACGCAAGGCATAAGCGATGTCCAGACCGGAATCGCGCATGTTCAGACCCTGGTTTAGCCCCTGAGCGCCACATCCCACGATCACGACTTTCTTGCCCTTGAGGTAGTTAGCTTCATCAGCAAATTCGTCGCGGTTCATAAAGCGACATTTGCCCAATTGCGCCAGCTTCTGACGCAGGTTCAAGGTATCGAAGTAGTTAGCCATGTGGAGATGCTCCATAATGATGTGTTAGTTGCCGTTGTCTCTTTGGGTTGCCGCCTCGGCGGCCCCGCAATAGACACATCATATGACAGGAATTGCATTGCTTAAATTGATATATTAACAACGTGTCATTGCATAATATGCAACGTGAAAATAGGGTCTGCATTCGATGGATTTACGCGATCTCAAATTATTCCTGCACCTGGTGGAAAGTCACCACTTTGGTCACACTGCCAAGGCTATGCATATCAGCCCGTCAACGCTGTCGCGCCAGATACAGCGCATGGAGGAAGACATTGGGCAGGCGCTGTTTTTACGGGATAACCGTACGGTGCGACTGACCGATGCCGGCGAACATCTAAAAATCTTCGCCCAACAAACGCTGTTGCAGTATCAGCAGATGCAGTTAGCGATGTCCCAGCACGGCCAGTCGCTCAGCGGCGAACTGCGGGTCTTTTGCTCGGTAACGGGCGCTTATAGTCATTTGCCGACGATTCTGGATCGTTTTCGCGCTCGCCATCCGCTGGTCGAGATCAAGCTGACAACGGGCGATGCCGCCGACGCGGTCGACAAAGTCCGTTCGAACGTCGCCGACCTCAGCATCGCGGGTCATCCGGAATTGCTGCCGCCCAGCATGGTGTTCATCCCTATCGGCAACATTCGCATTGCGTTGGTCATCCCGACGATGCCTTGTCCTGTCCAAGTCCAAATGCAGGATCCCCACGTTGACTGGAGCCAGGTTCCCTTTATTTTGCCGCAGTACGGGCCGGTCAGAAAGCTCACCGAGCGCTGGTTCCGCCATCAGAAAATCGCCAGTCCGCTGATCTATGCGACCGTTTCCGGACATGAAGCCATGGTATCTATGGTGGCGGTAGGGTGTGGCGTGGCGCTGGTCCCCGACGTCGTGCTGGAAAACAGCCCTGAGCCCGTACGCAATCGCGTGTTCGTGCTGCAAGAGCAAATTCTGGAGCCCATCCCGCTTGGGATCTGTATGCAGAAAAAACGCCTGAGCGAGCCCCTGATTGCCGCCTTCTGGGAGACGCTACAGGAGACGCAATAGCGCGGCGGTTTCAGCGAAGCAATCAACGCTGCGACGGCAGCGACCGATCGGACAGGGCGTCGAACGCTCTGGCCTGCTCGGCCCGTTTCATCGTCTCAATATCCATCAGATAGCGGTATAACGGCTCCAGCCGGGTGAAGCCTTCGGCCAGCACCGTCACCAATTCGCCGCTGAACAGCGCGGACATATCCTGACGGATAGCCATTGCCGCAAATGATTTACGGTTATACCAGTGCGCCAACGCCTCGGACTGGTCTTTGATGAGCGGCCTGCGATAGCTCTCGCCCTCCAGCACAAATTCATCGCCCAGACAGTCTGCAATCTTGAGAAAACGCGGCGGATCTTCGAGTAACGTCTGCCGAAACAGCGCCATCGTGGGTTGACTGGCGCTGTAGTAGCCCAACCCGTAGTGCCAGCTGTCTGGCCTGATTTCGAAGAAATAGGCCGGTGCATCAGTCCAGTTTTTACGGCTGCGCTTGAAGGTCAGCCACATGCTGCTGCGATAACGGGATTTATCGCGAGAAAAACGGGTATCCCGATGAATACGCGAGAGGGTTTTCGTTGGGCGCGTTTCAAAAAGTTCATCAATGTGCAGCATTGTGATGCCAAGCGATTCCACCAGCGCGCGAAACGGTGTCAACAGGGTAGCCTCATAGCCAGCTCGATGTTCTTCGAACCATTCTTTGCTGTTGTGCTGGCGCACCTGCTGCAAAAAGGTGAGGCCTTGTTGTGAAAATCCGTGGAATCCTGTCGTCATGGCTCATGAACACCCTAGAAAAATGAGGGGCAACGGGCGACGCTCGCCCGGTTTTCCTCTAAACGATAACGCGCCCGCTGAATAACATCCAGCGGGCGCGAGAGGGTCTTTCCAGACGCAACACTTAGTGGCGCGTTAGCCTTTCATAAAAAACCGAAAAGCTGGATTTTGGGTTTCTTCGTGACACTCATAACCCAGATCATGCAGATGGCGCTCAAACGCTTCATCACGCTCAGCGAGTTCGAAGGCGGCCAATACGCGACCGTAGTCCGTTCCGTGACTACGATAATGGAACAGAGAGATATTCCAGTGCGTTCCCAGCGTAACGAGGAATTTCAGCAATGCGCCCGGTGATTCAGGGAACTCAAAGCTATAGAGTTTTTCCTCCAGCGGCTTCGACGGTCGACCACCCACCATGTAACGCACGTGCAGCTTCGCCATTTCATCATCAGACAGATCGACCACCTGATAACCGCCCGCCTGTAAATCGGACAGAATTTCCTGCCGTTCTTCGTGACCGCGCGTCAGGCGTACCCCCATGAAGATGCAGGCGTCGTCGTCGCTGGAGTAGCGATAGTTGAATTCGGTGATGGCGCGACCGCCCAGCAGTTGGCACAGCTTCAGGAAGCTGCCTTTCTGCTCGGGGATAGTCACCGCCATCAACGCTTCCCGCTGTTCACCCAGCTCGCAACGTTCGGACACGTAGCGCAACCCGTGGAAATTGACGTTAGCCCCGGACAGCACGTGCGCCAGGCGCTCGCCCTGAATGTTGTGCTGCTGGATATATTTTTTCATCCCGGCCAGCGCCAAGGCGCCAGACGGCTCAGCCACCGCACGCACGTCTTCAAACAGGTCTTTGACGGCGGCGCAGATAGAGTCGCTGTCGACCGTGATGACGTCATCCAGATACTCCCGGCACAGGCGGAAAGTCTCGTTGCCGATACGTTTGACCGCCACGCCCTCCGCAAACAGACCGACGCGAGCCAAATCCACCGGCTCACCCGCATCCAACGCGGCGCGCAGGCAGGCAGAATCTTCCGCTTCAACGCCGATGACTTGGATTTGCGGCATCAGCTGCTTGATCAGCACCGCGACACCCGCAGCCAGACCACCGCCGCCGACCGGGACAAACACCCGGTCGAGATGCGCATCCTGCTGCAATAGTTCCATCGCCAGCGTGCCCTGTCCGGCGATAACGGCCGGATGGTCAAACGGCGGGACGAACGTCATTTTTTGACATTCTGACAGTTCAATGGCTTTGGCTTTAGCCTCATCAAAGTTAGCGCCGTGCAGCAGCACTTCACCGCCGAAACCGCGTACGGCATCGACTTTGATATCCGCCGTCGCGACCGGCATGACGATCAGCGCCTTGATGCCCAGACGATTGGCGGAGAGCGCCACGCCCTGCGCATGGTTGCCAGCCGACGCCGTGACCACGCCGTGGGACTTCTGTTCGTCGCTCAGCCCGGCCATCATGGCGTAAGCGCCGCGCAGCTTGAAACTGTGTACGGCCTGGCGATCTTCCCGCTTCACCAGAATATCGTTGCCGAGGCGGGCGGATAGCTTATCCATTCGCTCCAGCGGCGTGACCTGCGCGACTTCATACACCGGCGAGCGGAGAACCGCCCGCAGGTATTCCGCGCCGCAGGGGGCGTCGGAAAGGGGTTGTGAAACTGCCATCAGCTTTAGCCTCCCAGCTTGCTTTTGTCCCGGACGGCACCTTTGTCAGCGCTGGTCGCCAGACTGGCGTAGGCGCGTAATGCAAATGAAACCTGACGATCACGTTTCTTCGGCGTCCAGGCCGCGTCTCCACGAGCCAGCTGCGCTTCCCGGCGCTGAGCCAGCTCACCTTCGGTCACATCCAGTACAATACCTCGGTTTGGAATGTCGATAGCGATGGTGTCGCCGTCTTCCACCAGCCCAATCAGTCCGCCGTTGGCGGCTTCCGGTGAAGCATGACCGATGGACAGACCGGACGTTCCGCCCGAGAAACGGCCATCGGTGATCAGCGCGCAGGCCTTGCCCAGTCCCATCGATTTCAGGAAGCTGGTTGGATACAGCATCTCCTGCATACCCGGACCGCCTTTCGGGCCTTCGTAACGGATGACCACGACGTCGCCCGCTTCCACTTTACTGTTCAGGATCGCGTCTACCGCGTCATCCTGACTCTCATAAACTTTGGCGGGACCACGGAACACCAGGCTGTTTTTATCCACGCCCGCCGTTTTGACGATACAGCCATCTTCCGCCAGGTTGCCGTACAGCACGGCCAGACCACCGTCCTGACTGTAGGCAAATTCCTTGGTGCGAATGCACCCTTCTTTGCGGTCGGTATCCAGCGAATCCCAACGACAATCCTGAGAGAAAGCCTGCGTGGTGCGAATACCCGCCGGGCCCGCCGCATACATTTTCTTCACGCTTTCATCTTGTGTCTGCATGACATCGTAGGCCGCCAGCGTTTCCTGCAGCGACATACCCAAAATGTTGGTCACGTCGCGATGCAGCAGACCCGCGCGATCCAGCTCGCCTAAAATACCCAGCACGCCGCCCGCACGGTGAACGTCTTCCATGTGGTATTTCTGCGTGCTCGGCGCGACTTTGCACAGATGCGGCACTTTACGCGACAGGCGATCGATGTCTTCCATCGTGAAGTCGACTTCGCCTTCCTGCGCAGAAGCCAGCAGGTGGAGAACGGTGTTGGTGGAACCGCCCATCGCGATATCCAGCGTCATCGCGTTTTCGAATGCATGTTTGTTGGCGATGTTACGCGGCAGCGCGCTATCGTCGTCCTGCTCGTAGTAACGTTTGGTCAGTTCGACAATGCGCTTACCGGCATTGAGGAACAGCTGCTTACGGTCGGCATGCGTCGCCAGCAGAGAACCATTGCCCGGCTGTGACAGACCCAGCGCTTCCGTCAGACAGTTCATCGAGTTGGCGGTAAACATACCGGAGCAGGAGCCGCAGGTCGGACAGGCGGAACGCTCAATCTGCAGGCTGTCTTCATCGCTGACTTTCGGGTTGGCGCCCTGAATCATGGCGTCGACCAGATCCAGCTTGATCAGCTGGTCGGACAGTTTGGTTTTACCGGCTTCCATCGGACCGCCGGAAACAAAAATGACCGGGATGTTGAGGCGCAGAGCCGCCATCATCATCCCCGGGGTGATTTTGTCACAGTTGGAAATGCAGACCATGGCGTCCGCGCAGTGTGCGTTCACCATGTACTCCACGGAATCCGCGATCAGTTCGCGGGAAGGCAGAGAGTAGAGCATACCGCCGTGACCCATCGCGATGCCGTCATCGACCGCAATGGTATTGAACTCTTTGGCTACGCCGCCTGAAGCTTCGATCTGTTCCGCGACTAGCTTGCCCAGATCGCGCAGATGTACGTGGCCGGGAACGAATTGCGTGAACGAGTTAACAACGGCAATGATAGGCTTGCCAAAATCGGCGTCGGTCATCCCTGTGGCGCGCCACAAGGCTCGCGCTCCAGCCATATTACGACCATGCGTGGTGGTGGCTGAACGGTACTTAGGCATACTCTGATTACTCCAGTTTAAAACAGATGACCGGCAGCAAAACGCGCTGCCGGTAAGAAAAGAATGTTGGTGATGTGATTAACGGTTAACCGGATCCAGCCAGCCCCATTTATCTTCTGTTTCACCCGTAAACAGCCCGAAGAATGCCTGCTGCAGCTGCTTGGTGACAGGACCACATTTGCCGATACCCACCTGAATGCCGTCAACGCTACGCACCGGCGTGATTTCCGCCGCGGTGCCGGACATAAAGACTTCGTCAGCCAGATAGAGCGATTCGCGGGACAGCACCTGTTCGCGAACTTCGTATCCTTTCTTTTTCGCCAGCGTGATGATGGCATCACGGGTAATTCCCGGCAGCGCCGAAGAGGTGAACGGCGGCGTGAAGATGATGCCGTTTTTCACTTCGAACAGGTTTTCGCCAGCGCCTTCGGAAACGTAACCGTGAACATCCAGCGCAATACCTTCCTGATAGCCATGACGACGGGCTTCACTCCCTACCAGCAGCGAAGACAGATAGTTACCGCCGGCTTTGGCCGCAGTAGGGATCGTGTTGGCCGCCGCGCGGTTCCATGATGAAACCATCGCATCGATGCCCTGATCCAGCGCTTCTTCGCCCAGATAGGCGCCCCACGGGAAGGCGGCGATGATCACATCCGTTTTATAACCCTCAGGCGGATTCACGCCCATGCCGACATCGCCGACGAACACCAACGGACGGATATAAGCGCTCGATAAGTTGTTTTTGCGCAGCGTTTCGCGGCACGCTTCCATCAGTTCGTCGACGCTCTGAGACAGCGGCATACGGTAGATCTTGGCGGAGTCATGCAAACGCTGCATATGCTCGCGGTGGCGGAACACGACCGGGCCACGGTGAGAGTTATAGCAACGGACGCCTTCGAACACGGAAGTCCCGTAGTGCAAGGCGTGAGACATCACGTGAACTTTCGCATCTGCCCAAGGAACCATTTCGCCGTTGAACCAGATATAGTCAGCTTTCTTTGTCATCGTTAATTTCCTTCTCGGTGCCTCAGGCACGTATCTATTATGCTCTCAGTGACTGGATCTCAACGCGCGAGATGTCCAGCAGTTTGCTTAATTGCGTTGACAGTAAATCGACCGGCCGCTGACTCGCAACGGTCAGTTCGATATGGACCTGCGCGCCGTCATCCTGCGACGTCATATTCATGGCGGAAACCTGAAACCCGCGATGGCGAGCGACGCGTAGCACACGCTCCAGCGTTTCTGGCCGAAAACGGGCTTGAATGGAAATCTGATGGCGTTTCATTCGCTCTCCTCCAACATAGTTTCATTGCCGGCACCGGGCGGCACCAGCGGCCAGACGTTTTCGTACGAATCGATGGAGACATGCAACAGGTACGGCCCGTCACTGGTTAACAGTGCATTCAAAGCGGAATCAATCTGGTCTTTACGTGTAATGCTTTGGCCGGGGATGCCGAATGCGCTGGCCAGCATCAGGAAGTCAGGGTTGTCGGTGAGCGTCGTTTCGCTATAACGTTCTTCGAAGAACAACTCCTGCCACTGCCTGACCATGCCTAATCGTTGATTATCCAACAGCACAATTTTCATCGGCAGACGCTTGCGTTTGATCGTACCCAGCTCCTGGATGTTCATCATGAAGGAACCGTCACCCGAGATACAAATGACCGTATCATCAGGCCGCGCCACCTGAGCGCCGACGGCAGCCGGAATTCCAAAACCCATCGTGCCGAGGCCGCTGGACGTAATGAAATTTTCCGGACGATTGACCTGCATATGCTGGGCCGCCCACATCTGATGCTGCCCTACATCCGTAGTGATGACGGTGTTAGCCGGCATCCGCTCAGACAAGGTTTTCAGGAGTGCCGGGGCATAAATGGCATCACCCGGATGATCGTAGCGCGACGGATATTCGGCTTTCATCAACGTGGCTTGCTGACGCCAGGCATCAATACGCAGCGGCTGTTTTAATGCTGGCAACAGGTGGTTTAAATCCCCCTGCAACGCCACATGCGCCTGACGCAGTTTGTTCAGTTCAGCCGGGTCAATATCCATGTGGATCACGCTGGCATTCGGGGCAAATGTATTCAGTTTGCCGGTTACGCGGTCGTCGAAGCGCGCGCCTACTGCGATGAGCAGGTCGCACTGCTGCACCATGAGGTTTGCCGCTTTAGTTCCGTGCATCCCAATCATACCGAGGTAGTAGGGATAATTCGTGTCCACTGCGCCAAGCCCTTTCAAGGTGGCGACACAGGGGATGTGCGTAGTATCCAGAAACTCGCGCAAAGCGGGAACTGCCTGAGCCATTCCCACGCCGCCGCCGATATACAGAATGGGCTGTTTGGCATGAGCCAGCAACGTATTGGCATCCGTCAGCGCCTGCGTCGGCAGGCTGCCGGTCTCTGCCGGAGAGAAAACGTAAGGGGTAAATTCGCCGCCTTCGGCCAGCTGTATGTCTTTGGGAATATCGACCAGTACCGGTCCCGGACGCCCACTTTGAGCAATCGCAAAGGCTTCCGCCATGATTTCCGGCAAGGATTCAAGGGAGTCGACAAGAAAGCTATGTTTAGTACACGCCAGCGAGAGGCCAAGGACATCTATTTCCTGGAAGGCGTCGGTCCCAATCAGTGAAGATCCGACCTGACCAGTGATCGCCACAATCGGTACCGAGTCCAACAGTGCGTCCGCCAGACCAGTAATCAGATTGGTTGCGCCCGGACCGGAAGTCGCGATGCAGACGCCGACTCTACCCGTGGCACGGGCATAGCCGATAGCGGCCATCGCAGCGCCTTGTTCATGGCGGCATAGCAGGTGATCGACCCCCCCGTCATACAATGCATCATAAACTGGCATGATTGCGCCACCAGGATAGCCAAATACACTATCCACTCCCTGCGCTCGCAACGCTTGTACCACCCACTGAGCCCCATTCATAGTCATTTCCCCAACTTCTTTCGGGTATGGCAGAATTTTATGCTGATGAACATTCTCTGCTCCCTTGTTACGAATACCGACCCCATAAAAAAACCCCCGACCATTTGGTGCGGGGGTTTTTCTTGAATTCGGCTTTGATTTTTAAGCCATTCGTCGTCCAAGTGCTGCCCCGCACGGTAGGTTAATAATCACCACCACGCTAATGACGACTAGGCTAATCACGAGGGCAAACGCTTTCATTTTTCGGTTTATTCATTAATCAGTGTCGAACGAATGACTACAGAGTTACCATAGTCAGACGCGGACTGACAACATTTTTTTTCCGTGATTATTTGATTGCTTCAGTCCTAAGCCAAATAAAATTCTTATTATTCAATTATTAAATTTAATAAAGGACTTCAATAGCCCATTTCACTTTTTTACTCGGCGTGGAATGAATACCTTGTAGAGAAGTTTTCCAAACGGGCATGACTACCCCGATTAATTTCCTCGCATCGCTTCGCAAAATCATGTGGACTTTCTTTTGCCACGAAAAATGACGGGCATAATCCTCCGCAAAAGGAGGAAACACGATGACACTCGCCATAGCCTTTACTCGAGCAACCATCGGCATGCAGGCGCCAGAGGTCTCCATCGAAGTACACATCAGCAATGGGTTGCCTGCACTCACACTGGTTGGCCTGCCGGAAACCACCGTCAAGGAGGCGCGCGATCGGGTACGAAGCGCCCTGCTTAACTGCGGTTTCACCTTCCCCGCCAAACGTATTACCGTCAATTTGGCGCCTGCGGATCTTCCCAAAGAAGGCGGACGCTACGATCTCCCCATCGCTTTAGCGATTTTAGCGGCCTCTGAACAAATTCCCGGTAACAAACTGAGCGAGTATGAATTCCTGGGTGAGTTGGGCCTCTCAGGAGCGCTACGTGGCGTTAACGGCACTATTTCGGCAGCATTAGAGGCGCAGAAAGCGGGCAGACACGTGATCGTCCCCGAGGATAACCAGCGAGAAATGGCGCTCATTCCAGAGGGTGAAGCTCTGCTGGCGAATCATTTGCTGCAGGTATGCGCTTTTTTGCATGGCAAGGTAACCCTGTCATGCAACCGGCTTTTGCCATCGGAATCACACCATTCAGCCTCAGAGCTTGATCTACAGGATATCGTGGGCCAGGAACAAGCCAAGCGGGCGCTGGAAATAGCCGCGGCTGGAGGCCATAACCTGTTATTCCTCGGCCCGCCGGGTACGGGGAAAACCATGCTTGCGAGTCGGTTAGCTGGATTGATGCCGCCGCTCAACGACTCAGAGGCGCTGGAAAGCGCGGCGATAAATAGTCTGGTGAACTGCTATAACGAACCGGATAAGTGGCGTAGCAGGCCGTTTCGCGCGCCTCATCACACGTCGTCCATAGCAGCGCTGGTTGGCGGTGGCTCGTTACCGAAGCCAGGGGAAATTTCTCTCGCTCACAACGGCATTCTGTTTCTTGATGAATTGCCGGAATTTGAACGGCGCGTGCTCGATTCGCTTCGAGAGCCGCTCGAGTCGGGAGAAATCGTTATCTCGCGAGCCAGAGCGAAAGTTTGCTATCCCGCACGATTTCAACTGGTCGCAGCGATGAATCCGAGCCCATCCGGACACTATCAGGGCATCCACAACCGCATGCCGGCACAGCAAATTCTCCGTTATCTCAATCGCCTCTCGGGTCCTTTTCTGGACAGGTTCGATATTTCTATCGAAGTGCCGTTGTTACCGCCGGGTATTCTGCGTAAACAGCGTAGCCAGGGAGAAAATAGCGCTACAGTGCGTGCACGTGTACTGGCAGCCCGGCAGCGGCAATTAGCGCGTGCGGACAAAATAAACGCCTACCTCAGTCCCCGGGAAATTGAAACGCACTGTCATCTGACATCCGAAGATGCGCAGTATCTCGAGGAGGTGATGAGTAAGCTGGGACTTTCAGTACGCGCATGGCATCGGATTTTAAAGGTTGCCCGTACCATTGCAGACCTGTCTGAGGAAGACAGTCTCAAGCGAAACCATCTCGCGGAAGCACTGAGCTATCGTTGTATGGATCGATTATTGATTCAACTGCATAAGAATTTGGCATAAAGAGAAATAGAGACAGTAGAAAGGCAAAATGGGGACCGAGTCCCCATTTTATCAATCATCGCTTTCAGTGAATTCTTCAACCGTGTCCATCTGCGGTTTTCCACCCGATAAAGTGTGAAAACGTTTGGGACGGCGCACACGTGCCGTATATTTGGCCCAGATTTTTTCCAACTCTGTTTCAGGTTTACGTTCGCCGTGACACATAGCCAAAAACTGGATTTCTTCATCCGTGGCCGGCTGACGTTTACCGATATCAAGCTCGTTCAACGCATGGCCATGACGCTCCAGCAGTTGAGCTTCTTTAATCGTAAAGTCACCGTGTCGAGAAAAACCACGTGGATAGAATTTGTTATCAAAAAAACGACTGGTTGTAGAGAAGCTTTCTGCCATTTTACACGCTCCTAATGCTTTATGGTCGTGCCCTTTATGGCGCGGAGTATTAGATAGGCTTGACTTCCTGTAAAACAAAACATTTAAATCATCACGACAAATTTTTTTGGAGAAAGGCATGGACACCGACTTATTGAAAACCTTCCTGGAAGTGAGCAGAACCAGGCACTTCGGCCGTGCTGCGGAATCACTCTATCTGACACAGTCGGCAGTTAGCTTTCGTATCCGTCAACTTGAGAACCAACTTGGCGCAAATCTGTTTACTCGCCATCGCAACAATATCCGCCTGACGCCGGCAGGAGAGAGGCTGTTGCCCTATGCCGAGAATCTAATTGGAACCTGGTCTATCGCGAAGAAAGAGGTTGCTCGTTCGCAACAACATAGCCTTCTCTCTATCGGTGCTACCGCCTCTTTGTGGGAGACCTATTTAGCGTCATGGCTGAACGAACTCTATCTGCAACGGCCGCTCCTCCAGTTGGAAGCCAGAATCGCGCTACGGCAATCTCTGGTACAACAGCTGCTGGAGAGACAACTGGATCTCCTCATTACTACTGAAGCCCCAAAGATGGAAGAGCTTGCCAGCCAATTACTGGGAAACTTCTCGTTATCGCTTTTCACAGTGAAGGGAGAGCAATCAAAAGAAGATCTCCCCTATATCAGACTCGAATGGGGCGCCGATTTTCATCAACAGGAAAACCGATTATTTCCGAGCGACCATACCCCCGTGCTGACAACCACGTCTGCGCAGCTAACGCGTCAGTTGATATCGACATTGAGAGGGTGTGCATTCCTACCTAACCACTGGCAACAGCAGTATGAAGAGCTGCAAATTATCGATGACGCACCTGTCATTAGCCGCTCTTTTTATGCCGTTTGGCTCCAAAACAGCGATCAACAGGCATTAATACGGCAGTTGCTGAAAGTCTCGATTACGCCATTGGATACCACCACGTCTTAGTCAGTCGAAGGCAGAAACGCGGTGAGCAAATACATTTTTGTGATCCGCGAATGACTTAACATCGAGGATATGGAGCGCGATTTAACGCAAGAAGGAAGATGTCGCTGAGGCGTTGAGATCGTTCATGGAATGGGTGTAAAAAAGACAAAAAAAACCCTTCACATAATGTGAAGGGTTGTTTCTTGGCAGGGGCGGAGAGACTCGAACTCCCAACACCCGGTTTTGGAGACCGGTGCTCTACCAATTGAACTACGCCCCTAAATAGGGTGGCGGAACGGACGGGACTCGAACCCGCGACCCCCTGCGTGACAGGCAGGTATTCTAACCAACTGAACTACCGCTCCACCGATTCTGTATCGTTACCGGATACATTCTTTCCAGTAACCGGTGCTATGCACCTTAAATTAATGCCTGGCAGTTCCCTACTCTCACATGGGGAGACCCCACACTACCATCGGCGCTACGGCGTTTCACTGCTGAGTTCGGCATGGGGTCAGGTGGGACCACCGCGCTATCGCCGCCAGGCAAATTCTGTTTCATCCCAACCGTTACGTCCTACTTCCACGCAACCATCAGAACCAATCTTCGAACAAGCTGAATACGTCTCTCTAAAAACACCTTCGGTGTTGTAAGGTTAAGCCTCTCGGGTCATTAGTACTGGTTAGCTCAACGTATCGCTACGCTTACACATCCAGCCTATCTACGTCGTCGTCTTCAACGGCCCTTCAGGGGACTCAAGGTCCCAGGGAAGACTCATCTCGGGGCAAGTTTCCCGCTTAGATGCTTTCAGCGGTTATCTCTTCCGCACTTAGCTACCGGGCAATGCCATTGGCATGACAACCCGAACACCAGTGGTGCGTTCACTCCGGTCCTCTCGTACTAGGAGCAACCCCCCTCAATCTTCCAACGCCCACGGCAGATAGGGACCGAACTGTCTCACGACGTTCTAAACCCAGCTCGCGTACCACTTTAAACGGCGAACAGCCGTACCCTTGGGACCTACTTCAGCCCCAGGATGTGATGAGCCGACATCGAGGTGCCAAACACCGCCGTCGATATGAACTCTTGGGCGGTATCAGCCTGTTATCCCCGGAGTACCTTTTATCCGTTGAGCGATGGCCCTTCCATTCAGAACCACCGGATCACTAAGACCTGCTTTCGCACCTGCTCGAGCCGTCACTCTCGCAGTCAAGCTAGCTTATGCCTTTGCACTAACCTCCTGATGTCCGACCAGGATTAGCTAACCTTCGTGCTCCTCCGTTACTCTTTGGGAGGAGACCGCCCCAGTCAAACTACCCACCAGACACTGTCCGCAACCCCGATTAGGGGCCCACGTTAGAACATCAAACATTAAAGGGTGGTATTTCAAGGTTGGCTCCATGCAGACTGGCGTCCACACTTCAAAGCCTCCCACCTATCCTACACATCAAGGCTCAAGGTTCAGTGTCAAGCTATAGTAAAGGTTCACGGGGTCTTTCCGTCTTGCCGCGGGTACACTGCATCTTCACAGCGAGTTCAATTTCACTGAGTCTCGGGTGGAGACAGCCTGGCCATCATTACGCCATTCGTGCAGGTCGGAACTTACCCGACAAGGAATTTCGCTACCTTAGGACCGTTATAGTTACGGCCGCCGTTTACCGGGGCTTCGATCAAGAGCTTCGCCTTGCGGCTGACCCCATCAATTAACCTTCCGGCACCGGGCAGGCGTCACACCGTATACGTCCACTTTCGTGTTTGCACAGTGCTGTGTTTTTATTAAACAGTTGCAGCCAGCTGGTATCTGCGACTGGTATCAGCTCCGGGAGCAAGTCCCTTCACCAACACCAGCGTGCCTTCTCCCGAAGTTACGGCACCATTTTGCCTAGTTCCTTCACCCGAGTTCTCTCAAGCGCCTTGGTATTCTCTACCTGACCACCTGTGTCGGTTTGGGGTACGATTTCGTGTTACCTGGAGCTTAGAGGCTTTTCCTGGAAGCTTGGCATCGGCTACTTCATCACCGTAGTGACTCGTCATCACGCCTCAGTGTTAATGATGTTCCGGATTTACCAAAAACATCCACCTACACGCTTAAACCGGGACAACCGTCGCCCGGATAACCTAGCCTTCTCCGTCCCCCCTTCGCAGTAACACCAAGTACAGGAATATTAACCTGTTTCCCATCGACTACGCCTTTCGGCCTCGCCTTAGGGGTCGACTCACCCTGCCCCGATTAACGTTGGACAGGAACCCTTGGTCTTCCGGCGTGCGGGTTTTTCACCCGCATTATCGTTACTTATGTCAGCATTCGCACTTCTGATACCTCCAGCAACCCTCACAGGCCACCTTCGCAGGCTTACAGAACGCTCCCCTACCCAACAACACCTAAGTGTCGCTGCCGCAGCTTCGGTGCATGGTTTAGCCCCGTTACATCTTCCGCGCAGGCCGACTCGACCAGTGAGCTATTACGCTTTCTTTAAATGATGGCTGCTTCTAAGCCAACATCCTGGCTGTCTGGGCCTTCCCACATCGTTTCCCACTTAACCATGACTTTGGGACCTTAGCTGGCGGTCTGGGTTGTTTCCCTCTTCACGACGGACGTTAGCACCCGCCGTGTGTCTCCCGTGATAACATTCTTCGGTATTCGTAGTTTGCATCGAGTTGGTAAGCCGGGATGGCCCCCTAGTCGAAACAGTGCTCTACCCCCGAAGATGAGTTCACGAGGCGCTACCTAAATAGCTTTCGGGGAGAACCAGCTATCTCCCGGTTTGATTGGCCTTTCACCCCCAGCCACAAGTCATCCGCTAATTTTTCAACATTAGTCGGTTCGGTCCTCCAGTTAGTGTTACCCAACCTTCAACCTGCCCATGGCTAGATCACCGGGTTTCGGGTCTATACCCTGCAACTTAACGCCCAGTTAAGACTCGGTTTCCCTGCGGCTCCCCTATTCGGTTAACCTTGCTACAGAATATAAGTCGCTGACCCATTATACAAAAGGTACGCAGTCACCCTGATAAATCAAGGCTCCCACTGCTTGTACGTACACGGTTTCAGGTTCTATTTCACTCCCCTCGCCGGGGTTCTTTTCGCCTTTCCCTCACGGTACTGGTTCACTATCGGTCAGTCAGGAGTATTTAGCCTTGGAGGATGGTCCCCCCATATTCAGACAGGATAACACGTGTCCCGCCCTACTCATCGAACTCACAACTCATGCCTCTTCGTGTACGGGACTATCACCCTCTGTCGTGCGACTTTCCAGACGCTTCCACTAAGACACAAACTGATTCAGGTTCTGGGCTCCTCCCCGTTCGCTCGCCGCTACTAGGGGAATCTCGGTTGATTTCTTTTCCTCGGGGTACTGAGATGTTTCAGTTCCCCCGGTTCGCCTCATGTCACTATGTATTCATGACATGATAGTGCAACGGATTGCACTGGGTTTCCCCATTCGGGTATCGTCGGGTATAACGGTTCATATCACCTTACCGACGCTTATCGCAGATTAGCACGCCCTTCATCGCCTCTGACTGCCTAGGCATCCACCGTGTACGCTTAGTCACTTAACCTCACAACCCGAAGGTGTTTCGTAAAACACTTCGCGCTGCGATTATTTGAGAGACTCTGATACAACCAAATCACATCTCAGTACTGCACGGAGAGATATGTTCAGCTGCATCGTTTCAAATTTCAGCTTGTTCCAGATTGTTAAAGAGCAATATCTTAAACACGACTCGTTAAAGTCATCTTTAAGATATTCGGTTGATAATGCCTTTCACTCATTATCGGTATGGCGTCCCCAAGGGGATTCGAACCCCTGTTACCGCCGTGAAAGGGCGGTGTCCTAGGCCTCTAGACGATGGGGACACGAAATCCGACTAAACCTCAGGCTTAATCGTTCCGCATCAGCATGAGTCAGAGACTCATCATCAACAGGTGCGCTTTTTGCTCTTGCTTTTTCATCAGACAATCTGTGTGAGCACTTCACTAGCACTTCACTTTGGTAAGGAGGTGATCCAACCGCAGGTTCCCCTACGGTTACCTTGTTACGACTTCACCCCAGTCATGAATCACAAAGTGGTAAGCGCCCTCCCGAAGGTTAAGCTACCTACTTCTTTTGCAACCCACTCCCATGGTGTGACGGGCGGTGTGTACAAGGCCCGGGAACGTATTCACCGTAGCATTCTGATCTACGATTACTAGCGATTCCGACTTCATGGAGTCGAGTTGCAGACTCCAATCCGGACTACGACGCACTTTATGAGGTCCGCTTACTCTCGCAAGTTCGCTTCTCTTTGTATGCGCCATTGTAGCACGTGTGTAGCCCTACTCGTAAGGGCCATGATGACTTGACGTCATCCCCACCTTCCTCCGGTTTATCACCGGCAGTCTCCTTTGAGTTCCCACCATTATGTGCTGGCAACAAAGGATAAGGGTTGCGCTCGTTGCGGGACTTAACCCAACATTTCACAACACGAGCTGACGACAGCCATGCAGCACCTGTCTCAGAGTTCCCGAAGGCACTAAAGCATCTCTGCTAAATTCTCTGGATGTCAAGAGTAGGTAAGGTTCTTCGCGTTGCATCGAATTAAACCACATGCTCCACCGCTTGTGCGGGCCCCCGTCAATTCATTTGAGTTTTAACCTTGCGGCCGTACTCCCCAGGCGGTCGACTTAACGCGTTAGCTCCGGAAGCCACAGTTCAAGACCGCAACCTCCAAGTCGACATCGTTTACAGCGTGGACTACCAGGGTATCTAATCCTGTTTGCTCCCCACGCTTTCGCACCTGAGCGTCAGTCTTTGTCCAGGGGGCCGCCTTCGCCACCGGTATTCCTCCAGATCTCTACGCATTTCACCGCTACACCTGGAATTCTACCCCCCTCTACAAGACTCTAGCTTGCCAGTTTCAAATGCAGTTCCCAAGTTAAGCTCGGGGATTTCACATCTGACTTAACAAACCGCCTGCGTGCGCTTTACGCCCAGTCATTCCGATTAACGCTTGCACCCTCCGTATTACCGCGGCTGCTGGCACGGAGTTAGCCGGTGCTTCTTCTGCGGGTAACGTCAATGAATAAGGCTATTAACCTTACTCCCTTCCTCCCCGCTGAAAGTACTTTACAACCCGAAGGCCTTCTTCATACACGCGGCATGGCTGCATCAGGGTTTCCCCCATTGTGCAATATTCCCCACTGCTGCCTCCCGTAGGAGTCTGGACCGTGTCTCAGTTCCAGTGTGGCTGGTCATCCTCTCAGACCAGCTAGAGATCGTCGCCTAGGTGGGCCTTTACCCCGCCTACTAGCTAATCCCATCTGGGTTCATCCGATGGTGTGAGGCCCGAAGGTCCCCCACTTTGGTCTTGCGACGTTATGCGGTATTAGCTACCGTTTCCAGTAGTTATCCCCCTCCATCGGGCAGATCCCCAGACATTACTCACCCGTCCGCCGCTCGCCGGCAAAGTAGCAAGCTACTTTCCGCTGCCGCTCGACTTGCATGTGTTAGGCCTGCCGCCAGCGTTCAATCTGAGCCATGATCAAACTCTTCAATTAAAAGCTTGATTTGCTAAGTTAATAGCGATGCTCAAAGAATTTACTGTTCATTCGTAATGAATTAACTGTTGTTCACTCTTCAAGACTTTTTCGTATCTAGTTGCGATAGTGTCTTGTGAGTGCCCACACAGATTGTCTGATTAAATTGTTAAAGAGCGTTTCGTTGCCGCCGAGGCGACTAACGTGAGGCCGCGTATATTACGCTTACCTCATTCAGAGTCAACGACTTTTTTCGTTTTTCTCCGACTGTCACTGCGATGCGTTGTCCGCTTTGCCGTGTCAGTGGGAGCGCATTATAGGGAGTTATTTCGGGCTGACAAGCGCTAAATACAAAAACATTTTCAACCGTTCAGAATTCACTCAAAAACAGGATGGAGTGGCAATTTCTCCAGCGAATCGAAGCCAAAACGAGCTAATACCGGCTGTAGCATGGCAACCTGCGGCGTAATGTTAAGGCAGAAGGCGATATTTTTCTGAATAGATAGCGCTGGCTTTTCTATATGTTCAATCAGCCATAACGCTCTTCGCGCAATCGCCGCTCCGGAATCCACCAAACGAGTCCCATCCGGCAGAACCTGCTGTAACTCTTCCGTCAGTAGAGGAAAGTGGGTACATCCCAGCACTACGGTATCTGGCGGTTCTGGTAGTTTGAGCCAGGGTTTTAATATATGCACCAGTGCATCTGTCGGAACACGTTCTCCCCTCAGCTTAGCTTCCCCCAGCTCTACCAGTTCCGACGATCCCAGCAGCAGAATCTTGCAGTCATTAGCAAAGCGCGCAATCAGTTCATGGGTATAAGTACGTTGCACTGTGCCACGAGTCGCCAGCAGCCCAACCACGCCGTTGCGTGTGAGTTTTGCTGCCGGCTTGACGGCAGGCACGACACCCACAACAGGAAAAGAGAAACGAGCACGTAAGGCGGGAAGGGAAATCGTACTCGCCGTGTTACAGGCGACGATAACCATGGAAAGCGGATACCGTTGCTGAACCGCTTCAACGATGGCAACTACCCGCTGAATGACAAACTGCTCCGGTTTCTCGCCATAAGGAAACGCTTCATTATCGAATGCGTAGATATAGTGCAATTCCGGAAGCAACTTGCGAACTTCACCATAAACCGACAAACCACCCACGCCGGAATCCAGAATCAGTACGGTGGGACGCCCGGAAACAGAAGGAATAGCTTCCGGCGAGACCGGGTTCTCGCTCTGCCAATCGGTAGCCATACACCCCTCTTCATCTCAATAAATAGACCGCGATTTTACCATGAAGCGAGTTGTTCGAGAGGAAGTAATCTATCACCAGCACACGTTACGACCAGTAAACTGATTCCCTATGACAAGGTTGGCTATCCCTTCCCAATCCCCTACAATCGCCGCCAGTAAAGTCACCTAGCCGCCTTTAAACGAGAACACTATGACGCCAGAAATCCTGCCCATCGAAAACTACGACGCTCAGCTAGAAGAAAAGCGCACACGTCTAGAGGCGATGATGGCACCATTTTCCGCTCCGAAACCCGCCGTATTCCGTTCTCCGGTTAGCCACTATCGGATGCGGGCCGAGTTCCGCGTCTGGCACGAAGGCGACGACCTTTTCCACATCATGTTCGATCAGCACACTAAACAGCGCATTCGGGTCGACAAGTTCCCCGCCGCCAGCGAGCTGATTAACGCACTCATGCCGCTATTACTGGCGGCCATTCGTCCGCAACCTGTATTACGCCGCAAGCTGTTCCAGATTGATTATCTTTCCACGGTGAGTGGAGAAATCGTAGTCTCGTTGCTGTACCACCGTCCATTAGATGAGGAATGGCAGCAACAGGCTCGCGAATTGCGCGACCAACTGCGAGCTCAAGGTTTTAATCTGCAATTAATAGGACGAGCGACCAAGACTAAAATCTGTCTCGATCGGGATTACGTTGATGAAGTGCTGCCGGTTGCCGGCAAAGACATCATTTATCGCCAGGTGGAGAACAGCTTTACCCAACCCAATGCCGCCATGAATGTGCAAATGCTGGAATGGGCGCTGAACGTGACAGCCGGTTCAAAAGGAGACCTGCTGGAGCTCTACTGCGGCAATGGCAACTTCTCATTAGCGCTGGCGCGTAATTTCGAAAACGTATTGGCGACCGAGATAGCTAAGCCGTCTGTGGCTGCCGCGCAATACAACATTGCCGCGAACCAGATTGATAATGTGCAAATTATTCGCATGGCCGCGGAGGAGTTCACCCAAGCCATGCGTGGCGTCCGCCAGTTCAATCGGCTTAAGGGCATCGATCTTAGCAGCTATCAATGCGAAACCATCTTTGTCGACCCGCCGCGCAGCGGTTTGGATGAAGATACCGTTCGTTTGGTTCAAGAATACCCACGGATTATGTACATATCCTGCAACCCGGAAACCTTGTGCGCGAATTTGGAAACCCTGAGTCAGACACACAAAGTCAGCCAACTGGCGCTATTTGATCAGTTCCCCTACACCCATCACATGGAATGCGGCGTTTTACTGGAAAAGTTCGCCTAACGCCTTCGCAGCCGGATTTCCCGGCTGCCAGCTTGATCGATTAAGAGGCATGGTCTTTGGCCTATGGGCGGTCACGCCGCTTGATGATCAGCCACAAAGCCAGCAAAACGCAGAGAATAGACGGCACGAAGTTGGAGCCGATTTGGGGATACTCAGCCCGAATCATCGCACTGAAGAGCAATAGGCCGAATAAAAAGCAGCCTGCAACCAACTTCGGCAGCCCAGGCGACATATTCAGGCGTCGATAGCGCTGATGTAGACACCAAACCGATAGCGCCAATGCGATGAGCGGAAAAATGGAAAACGGAACAACGGCGCTAAACAAAGCAGCGAACGAGCCATTGACGGACAAACCGGCAATCATCGACAGCAACAACGTCCCTTTCTCTGCATTTTTCAGTTTTGCCATGATGTTCCTCAACGAGTCTGAAAGACTACGGCGTAGTAAATCCTTTGCTCAGCTCTCTTCGATACCAGTAATACGCCCCTTTCGCAATCATCCGCAGTTGTAATACCAGGCGTTCTTCCAGCTGGCTTCGCTGTTCAGCGCCGATGTCTAACGCTTCCGCGCCCGCGCTGAAAACAATCGTCACCATCGCTTCCGACTGCGCCTCGGCGAAACTACGCGGGATATGATTTTCGACTTCAAGGTAATCCGCCAGTTCGGCAATGAAATGCTGAATTTCCCGGACAACGGCGGCACGAAATGCGGCGGAAGTACCGGAACGTTCACGCAGCAAAAGGCGAAAAGCGTTCGGGTTGTTGCCGATGAACTCCATAAAGGTGGATACAGACGTTCTGATGACGCTGCCGCCGCTCTTGACGATACGCTGGCGAGCCTGCCGCATCAGTTGGCGGAGCATCAGTCCGCTCTCATCGACCATCGTCAGACCGAGTTCATCAACATCACGAAAATGACGATAGAAGGAAGTGGGGGCGATACCCGCCTCGCGGGCTACCTCACGCAGGCTAAGGCTGGCAAAACTGCGTTCAGCGCTCAGTTGGCTAAATGCAGCTTCAATAAGGGAACGACGCGTCCGTTCTTTTTGTTGTGCTCTAACACCCGTAGTCTTGCTCAAAGTGATTTGCTCTCCTTACTTAGAGAGGCACTATAGCAAACTTTGCTCACTACAAAGTGCGTCAAAGTTTGTCCGTATAAAAAGTGACAATAGCGTGGTTTACTCGGGAAATCTTCGTGGATGGTCAAAAGGCCAATATCCGCAATTAAGCAACTGATGCCGGCCTGTACACCGACGATTTAGGGAAAGTCGCGATTGTTCTCGTCTCGACACACATCGAGATGAAGCCTGAGAAGGGGTTTACGCCCACAGGCTCAACCCTGTCCAAGGCACTATGCGAGGTTGTTCTCGGATGGCGCGATCAGCAATCCATTCGCATAAGTAATAATTTGCGCCCAGACCGCGGAGACGCTCAATCAGCAACCATCCTCTCGAACCATTTAAACAGCCTGCTTTGCCTGATTGTCCAGATACAACTGCATGTGCTCGCGAACAGCGTCGGCCAGCTGCTCATACCGGCTGCGCAGCGGCGAGCCTGGGCGATAAACCAGTGCGACCGTGCGCTTCGGTTCCGGTTTGTAACACTGGAGGTATGACACGCCGTCACGCGTTCTTTCTTTCGGAACCGACAGGGAAGGCAATAACGTAATCCCACTACCCGCCGCCACCATGTTTCTCAGCGTCTCCAGACTGGTCGCCCGAAAATGCGTGTCTTCATCCGCACCGGCCTGGAAACAGAAGCCCATCGCCTGATCGCGCAGGCAGTGGCCGTCTTCCAGCATCAACAGTTTCTCCCCGGCCAGATCCGACATGGCGACCCGCTCGCGATTGGCCCAGGGATGATCCTGATAAATTGCCAGTTTCATCGGTTCGTCGAACAGCGGCACTTCGATAAAGGCTTCCGACTCTTTCACCATGGCAAGAATGGCGCAGTCCAGTTTACCGCTATCCAGCTGAGCCAGCAGTTGATGGGTCTGCGCTTCGTGCAAATACATTTCCAATTTTGGAAACGTTTTGTGTAGCATGGGGATGATGTGAGGAAGGAGATAAGGGCCTACGGTCGGGATCAGTCCGATATGCAACGGACCAGACATGCTTTCACCTTGCTGGCTCGCCATCTCTTTCAGCACTTTGACTTCGCGCAGCACCGTTCGGGCCTGTTCGACCAACAGCAAACCGGCTTGTGTAAACAGCACTTTGCGGCTGGTACGCTCCAGCAACATCACGCCCAGTTCGTCTTCGAGCTTGCGAATCTGCCCGCTCAGCGTAGGTTGGCTAACGTGGCAAGAATCAGCGGCTCGGCGGAAATGCCGGTGCTCCGCTAACGCCACAAGATATTCTAAATCCCGGATGTTCATGCCTCAATTCTCCTTAAACACGATAGCCCATAACGATAGATAGAATAGCAATGAACGATTAGCCCTATCAACCTCTGTGAGCAATAATACTTCCAAGTTAAGCAAACAGCTCTCTTTTTGTACGCTACCGAACATGAAGGTGAACTTATTCAACGCCACCACCAGGGCAGAGAAGCTACAACGGGATTGTGGCATTCAGGATCAGTGAATTTCTGGCAGGCCGAGGCTAACCCATGCGGGCTATCGGCACCTGATATTCACTAACGGTACAGAATCACGCCGATATCATCCTGAAAAGCAGACAAGTAAAAAGAAAGCCAACGATACTTTGGCGGGCCTCAGGCCCGCCTTTTTTTGTCTATTGATAAGAGTTACAGAGAAACTGTCGGGAGCTACGTGCCCGTAGTCAGAAGGAATGTGAAGGCATCCCCGTCAGTAGGAAATGCCGATATGGATGCCGCTGCATGATGTCGCAACGGCAATCAGGCCGCGATGGCGGGACGAACCCCTAACGTATGGCAAATTGCATAACTCAGCTCCGCGCGATTCAGGGTATAGAAGTGGAAGTCTTTCACCCCTTCCCGTCGCAGGATTTTTACCATATCCATCGCAATGGAAGCGCCCACCATCTTGCGCGTTTCCGGATCGTGATCCAGCCCGTCAAACATCGCTGTCATCCAATTTGGTACGCGTACGTTAGTCATCGTGGCAAAACGCTGCAGCTGTCGGAAGTTAGAAACAGGCAAAATGCCCGGCACAATTTCCACGTCGATCCCCGTGGAGACACAACGGTCACGAAAGCGCAGATAGCTTTCTACGTCGAAAAAGAACTGGGTGATGGCGCGATTAGCACCCGCATCGACTTTGCGTTTCAAATTGATCAAATCTGCCTGAGCACTTTTGGCCTCAGGATGCACTTCAGGGTAGGCCGCCACAGAAATATCGAAGTCGCCTACTTCTTTCAGCAGGGTCACCAAATCCGCCGCATAAAGCTCAGGTTTGCCACCTTCGGGGGGGAGATCGCCTCGCAGCGCGACGATGTGACGAATACCGCTTTGCCAATAATCCTGTGCAATCGCTTTCAGCTCATCACGACTTGCGTCGATACAGGTCAGATGTGGCGCCGCATCAACGCCGATACGTTCCTTAATGGCTTTAATGATGCTATGCGTGCGGTCGCGTTCGCCGGAGTTAGCGCCATAAGTCACCGACACAAACTTGGGTTTCAGGCTGCTCAAACGGTCAATTGAACTCCACAGCGTCCCTTCCATCTCACTGGTGCGCGGCGGGAAAAACTCGAAAGAAACATTAATGTGCCCCTGCAATTCCGCCAGGCTCTGATTCAGCGCCTCCTGATGATTCGCGTGGAAAAAACTCATATCCTTACCTCAATTAGCCGTTGTCATTGCCACCATGCAAACGTCTATACGTTTAGACGTCTATATAAAAATGGCCGAATCGGTATCCGTAGTCAACGCTTTGGGAGCTGATGTTTATTCATGCAATGTGAGGAGGATTCATGTTGCTTTAACAACGACACAACACGTTGATTTTAAGTATAAAAAAACCCGAAGCAGAACGCTTCGGGCGGAGTTGGATCACGGCGATTTTTCACGAAGATGTCGCCGACATCCTCGCGATCAGAGCAGTTGAGCCAACCGGTTCAGATCGGATTGGATAGCTCCGGAGGTCACATCACGACCCGCCCCCGGACCTCGGATAACCAGCGGGTTATCACGATACCAACGGCTTTCGATCGCGAAGACGTTGTCGCACGGCAGCAACGCGGCCAGAGGGTGATCCGGACGGACGGCTTCCACCCCGACGCGCGCCTTACCGCTGGCATCGAAGCGCGCCACATAGCGCAGCACCAATCCCATTTCATTGGCCGCTTCCAGCCGCTGTAGCATTTGGTCGTCCAGCGACTCGCCGTCCTCGAAGAACTGGTCGACGGAACCCTGTTCACAGCCTGCGGGGACCAGCGACTCGACACGCACCTGCGACGGCTCTATGTCATGGCCGGCTTCGCGCGCCAGAATCACCAGTTTACGCATCACGTCCTGACCGGACAGATCGTCGCGCGGGTCAGGCTCGGTCAAACCTTGCTGCCATGCCTGATCCACCAGCTCGGTGAACGGCACCGTGCCGTCGAACTGCAGGAATAGCCAAGACAGCGTGCCGGAAAAGATCCCGCTAATGGCCAGGATGCTGTCTCCGCTTTCACACAGGTCGCGGACCGCATAGTTCACCGGCAATCCGGCGCCGACGGTGGCGTTATATAACCAATGGCCGCCGGTTTTCGCGAACGCATCGCGGATTTGGCGATAATTGTCGCCGCCGGAGGCTCCCGCCTGTTTATTCGCGCTGATGACATGAAAACCGTAGCTCGCGAAATCCAGATACAGATCGGCCACAGCCCCGCTGGCGGTCACATCCAGCACCACCAAATCATCATAGGGATGCGCGCGCATCCACAGGAACAATTCATCTTCGTCTCGTTCCTGAGCTTCGTCGTCGAAATAGGCCAGCACATGCCCCGCATCTAAGCCATCGTGATTCAGCAAGCTGCGGCGGCTGTCGACGACACCGGCCAGAACAAATTCAAAACCGGTACGTGCTGACAGATGAGTTTGTTCGCGAGCGAACAGCTCCAGCCAGCGGGAACCAATGTTTCCTTTACCGAACAGCACCAGTCCGATGCGCTTTTCCGCTCGGAATAAAGAATGATGTAGACCACGCACCAGATGCTCTGTCGGCCCGACGCGCAGCACCGCCGCAAGGCTGATGCTATCGTCCGATTCACAGACGAATTCGACTGGCTGGTCTTTAAGCTGCTGATAAAAACGGTGGCTATGAAGCGGGTTATTGCCGACGCCAGCCCCTACGACCGCGACAATCGCCAGACCTTCACGCAGTTGAAGCTGAATCGGCAGCGCCGACTGCTCCAGCAGCGACCAGGCGCTGTCGACCACTTCCGAGGTGTAGCAGAACTGCAGCAAATTACGGTCAGGATGGATGCCTGTCGCCAGCGCTTTTATCTGCGCGCGCTGAAGCAATTGTCCGGCGTCTTGCTGCACACGTTGAAAATCGTGTCCATCTTGTACCGTCACCTCAATCAGACAAACATCATCATGGCTGGTGACGATCTTGGCGCCGGTTCCGGAGGCCAGTACGCGTTCGATACGGGTCGACCCCTGTTCGGGTTGATAGCTGCAGCGCAGCTCAAGATTGATATCGCTACCGGACACCGGCTGCAACGTGCGGGTATGCAGAACAGGAGCGGCTAAACGCGCCAGTTCGCTGGCCTCGTCCAACCGCAGCAACGGCAGCAGACAGGCATCTTTGACTTTGCGCGGATCCGCGCTGAACAC